>NZ_JBFAJD010000046.1:0-76823 GCF_040655035.1 Streptomyces sp. NPDC050549 | reverse complement strand
GCCGACCACGGCTGTCAATATACGTCCATCAAGCTCACAACTCGGCTCATGCGAGCGGGAGTTGAGGCGTCCATGGGCTCCATCGGGGACTCGTACGACAACGCCCTCGCGGAGAACCTCTGGATGCTCATCAAAACCGAGGGCCTCCGCGGCCGCACCTTCACCACGAGGGCCGAGGTGAATCTCGCGCTCTTCGAGTACATCGACGGCTTCTACAACTCGCGCCGCATCCAGGAACGGCTCGGCTTCCTCAGCCCGATCGAGTTCGAGGAGAAGTACTACGCCGAGCAGGCGACGGCCGAACCAACGAACCTGAACACCCGTCACCCCCTGCTGACCAGCTGATCAGCGGCTCCCGCATGACGGGGGAACCTCAGGCTGGGGCCTGGAGGCAGAGAACGGATGCTGGTCGTACGGGCTCCGGTCAACCTGTTTGTTCGGTTTCGTTCAGTCGTCGGGCGACCGGTAGCGAATCGACGCCAGCGGTTCGCGTTCGAACAGGAACGGCTTGGCGGCCTCACGGCCGATCGAGGGTCGGAGCCGTGTTGGGGCGCCGCGGTGCGGGCGACGCGAGTGACTGGGAGTCTCAGAGCGCGCCCTCGCGGAAGTCGCGTGGCGAGTGGTGGGCGCCAACCGACGCCTGCAGGTTGCACAAAAGCCTGTGCACATGAAATTATGCATACTGTGTCAGGAGAACCCGGGTTGAGAGAGATCGCTGATCTGGCGGCTCTGAAGACGCTCAGTCACCCACGCCGGTACCAGATCTTCCAGCAGCTCTCCCTGCTCGGCTCGGCCACGTCGGCGATGCTCGCGCGAGAGCTCGACCTCAACACCGGGGCTACCAGCTACCACCTCCGAGAGCTGGCCCGGTACGGCTTCATCGAAGAGGTCCCCAAGGACGCTCAGGTGCATGGGCGTGAGCGGTGGTGGCGGGTCGTACCCGTCGATCTCCGCTTTCCCGAGCGCAGCAGGCAGAGCCCGGAGATGCGCCCCGTCATAGACGAGATGAACCGCCGGGCCTACGCGGCGGACCTTGAGTTGTTCGAGCAGCTTCGGCGGCAGAGTGACGATCTTGATGAGTGGGCCGATGCCTTCCTCTACTCGCGGGGTTCGATGCGGCTGACCTTTGAAGAACTGCGCTCCTTTTTCGAGGACTACATCGCTCTGCTCAACCGCTACAAGCGGCCCGACGACGAGGTCCCCGCCGGCGCGCGGACCATGCTGACCCGGTTCTTCGCCCTCCCGGCACCGGATCCGGAGCAAGTCGCGGCAGAAACCAACGAGACCGTCGTATCTGAGGCCGAATTCGAGCCCGCGTCAGAAAGGGAAGAAAGCCCGTGAGGATGAAATCCAGGGGCAGGTCGAGTACACCGGAGAATTCGATCGGCCAGGCCGTGACGCTCCAAGGTGTGACCAAGACCTATGGGCGCGGAGCTCACGCAGTCACTGCTCTCAACGAGGTGTCCGTCACGATTCCACGCGGCACCTTCACAGCCGTCATGGGCCCGTCCGGATCCGGAAAGAGTACGTTCCTGCACTGCGCCGCAGGCTTGGACCGGCCCACCTCCGGCTCCGTCAAGGTCGCTGACCGTGAGCTGACCGGAATGGACGAGACCGAGCTGACGCATCTGCGGCGGCAGCGCGTGGGCTTCGTGTTCCAGGCATTCAATCTGGTCCCGGCACTCACAGTCCGTCAGAACATCACCTTGCCGCTACGACTCGCAGGACAGCGCACCGACAGGGGATGGCTGGACGAGATCATCCACCGTGTCGGGCTGACCGGTCGTGTCGACCACCGGCCTTCACAGCTCTCCGGCGGGCAGCAGCAGCGGGTGGCCATCGCACGGGCGCTCATCACCCGTCCCGACGTCATCTTCGGCGATGAGCCGACGGGTGCGCTCGACACCGTCACCGCCAAGGCGATCCTCACGTTGTTGCGCAGTTGCGTCGACGAGGCCGGGCAGACGGTCGTCCTTGTCACGCACGATCCGGTTGCGGCCGCCTACGCCCACCGCGTCCTGTTTCTCGCCGACGGACGGGTGGTCGACCACTCGGACGGTCCGACGGCCGACCAGATCGCCGAACGTATGACGCACTTAGGAGCATGGTCCTGATGATCCGGTACGCCTTCAGCACCCTTCGGTACCGCAAGGGGGGCTTCATCGGAGCGTTCCTCGCGCTGCTGTGCGCCGCCGCCCTTGTCACCGCCTGTGGAACTCTGTTGGTGACGGGGTTGACCGGGAAGATCGAGACAGAACGCTACGCTGCGGCGTCCATCCTGGTGGCCGGGGACCAGAACGTCCACCAGGTGAAGGTGAAGAAGAAGCACGGTAAGACGAAGGTCAAGCACAAGGCCAAACCGCTCGACGAGCGAGTCTGGCTGCCGGCCGGCGTCACCACGAAGATCGCGGCCGTGCCCGGCGTCAAGGCCGCGGTGCCCGAACTGGACTTTCCCGCCTACCTTGTTACGGATCAGGGGAAGATCGTCTCAGGGCCGGACGGAAAGGCATCGCTCGGCCACTCCTGGACGTCGGCAGCGCTGACTCCGTTCGCGTTGGTGGCGGGCAGGGCCCCTCAGACGAGTGACGAGGTGGTGCTCGACAGGGAGATCGCCTCTCGGACCGGCTTGAAGACCGGTGATCGGGTGACCGTGCAATCCACGACCACGCCGGCCACCTATCGAGTCTCAGGTATCGCTGCCGCGAAGGCCGGCGATCTGGGAGAACAGTCATCGCTGTTCTTCTCTCAGCAGGAGGCCGAGCGGCTGAGCGGACGCGCCGACCAGGTGGCTGTAGTCGGGGTGATCGCCGACGAAGGTGTCGACCAGGCACAACTCAAGACCGCCATCTCGCACGCTCTCGACGGCACCACGGCCCAGGTGCACGGCGCCGACGATCGCGGAGCCGTGGAGTTCCTCGGCGCCAGCAAGGCCCGTGTGCAGCTGATCAGCATGGGCGGTGCCATTGCCGCGGTCTCCCTGCTGGTGGCCGTCCTCGTGGTGGTGGGGACCTTCGCTCTCTCCATCCAACAGCGTTATCGGGAGCTGGCCCTGTTGCGCGCAGTCGCTGCGACACCCCGGCAGATCCGCGGTCTCATCGGCCGCGAGGCCGCCATCATCGGCTTGGTCGCGGGGGCCGCCGGCGCAGTCGCGGGGTTGCCGATCGCCGTGTGGCTGCACGGAAAGTTCGTTGACTTCGGCACCATCCCCGAGACACTGAAGCTGACGCTCAGTCCCTATCCGATGCTCGCCGCAGTGGTGATCACTGTGCTCGGCGCGTGGGTCGCTGCCCGGGTATCGGGTCGGCGGGTCGCGCAGATTCGCCCCGCGGAGGCGCTGTCCGAGGCCGCGATGGAGACCGGGCCTTTCGTGATGCGCCGGTTGGTCGCCGGAGCGATCTTCCTGGTCGTGGGCATTGTGCTGTTGTTCGTCTTGAGCATCCTGCACACGGAGCCGGCATCCGCGCCTGTCACCTATCTGAGCGTGATCATGCTTTCCACTGCCGTGGCACTGCTGGGACCGGTCATCGCGCGGGCCGGCATCGCCGCGCTCAGCGGGCCGCTGAGGCTGTCCCGGATCAGTGGGTATCTCGCGGTGGCCAATAGCCGTACCAACCTGCGACGGTTCTCCGGCGCCCTCACTCCTCTCACCCTGTTGGTCGGCATGACCTGCACCATCATCTTCGTTCAGTCGACCTTGGGGCATGCATCCCAGAGCCAGGCCAGAGAGGGGAACCTCGCGAACTACACCCTTGCGTCCTCGGGGCCTGGAGTGCCCGACTCCGCGGCGGACAAGGTGCGAGAACTGTCCGGCGTCAGCACGGTGACCGAGGTCGTGCGCAGCACGGTGCGAGTGGGCTTGGACAAGTTCCAGATTCAGGGTGTCACCCCGAAGGGCCTGAGCAAGAACGTGGACCCGGGCGTTGTGTCGGGCTCCCTGAACGGGCTGGGTCAGAACGGCATGGCTGTCAGCAAGGTGGCCGAGCGCATCGTCGGAGGCGTGGGCAGCAAGGTCGAAGTGACCATGGGAGACGGCACCCGAGTCCGACTCACCGTGGTCGCGGTGTACGACCGTGGCCTGGGCTTCGGCGATCTCACCATGGCCCACGACCTGGTGGCTGCTCACGTGGACAACCCGCTGAGTTCCGCAGTCCTCGTCAAGACGGACCGGACGAAGCAGGACCTGGCCAAAGTGGTGCGTGGCTATCCGGGAGTCCAGGTGCTCAACGGCGATCAGGTGGACTCGCTCCGTGCGGACCAGCAGCAGTCCAATGCCGCGGTCAACTTCGTGGCGATGGGCATGATCATCGCCTTCACCGCCATCGCCGTGGTCAACACGCTCGCCATGTCCACGACGGGCCGCACACAAGAGTTCGCGTTGCTACGGCTGGTGGGAACCACTCGGCGGCAGGTGCTGCGGATGCTGCGTCTGGAGTCGCTTGCGATTGTGCTGCTCGCGGTCGTCGTCGGCACACTCATCGCGATTGCGACGCTCACGGCGTTCGCCATCGGTATGACGGGCAGCGCCGCTCCCTATCTGTCCACGTTCATCTATGCAGCTGTCGTGGCGGTCGCCGCGGGTCTTGCTCTCGCCGCGACGATGATCTCTGCTCGGGTATCCCTGGCCGGCAAACCCGCGGACGTGATCGGCTCCCGGGAGTAGCCCCGGGAGTGAACTCGTCGCGGAGCGCTCGCTCCGGCCCGCGCACTTTCGCGCCGCCCAGGCCCGGGCGGCGCGAAAGTGCACGGATCTTGCCCACAAGCGCCGCAGGGCGTGGCACACATCTCGCCGTGACGGCCTGGCCGCAGCGAGCGGTGAGACACGCTGGGATCGCACGTGTCACCGAATCGGTATTCGATTAATTCGCTAGCCGGAGTGGTGGGATTCTTGTACAGTTGTGTACGATATACCTGTTGGTTTATGGGATTCTTTGAGTGCAGTGGTGTGAGTTTGGTGCGAAAGTTCCACCCAATGCTGTGGCCCGCTGCTGTTGTCAAGAGCTAGAAATCGGCCATGCCTTATCGATGGAGGCGGGGCGCAACATGCCGGAGCTTCCGGTAGGCAATGTGCGAAATGGTCGAACTTTTTGCTGTCTGAAACTAGGCATTCTTCTTTCGGTATCCATGGTCGGAAATGAGTTGCCTGAGCCGATTCGGCAGGGTGGCCCAGTACTGGGGGAAACATGAGATTTCAGGTTCTTGGCCCAGTTGAGGTGTGGCGGGATCACACCCAGGTCCTGCTCGGCGGGCCGAAACTCCGTACCGTGCTCGCGGCACTCCTGTTGGCCCGGGGGCGGGTTGTCAGTGACGCGACGTTGACCTCCTTGTTATGGGGTGAGTTACCACCGGCCACCTGCGTCGCGCAGATCCACACCTACATGTCCAGGCTCCGCCACCTGGTCGGCCCTCAAGCGGCTGTGATCCGGCAGCGCCCTGGATACCTGCTGCGCATGCCGCTCGGCGCGTCACGCGAAACGCCCAGCCCCGAACTCCCGATCACAGTGGACCTGCTGGAGTTCGAGCGGCTGGCCGCACTGGGCCGAGAAGCGGGCCGGAAAGGCGATGCCGCCGCGGCCTCCCAGTTGTTGCGGGCGGCGCTCGCCACGTGGTCCGGGCCGGTGCTCGGGGGCGTCACCGAATCATTGGCCGAGGGCGAGCGGCCCCATCTGGAGGAAACCCGCCTTGCGGTGCTGGAGGAGCGCATCGAAGCCGATCTCGCGCTGAGCCGTCACGCGGATCTGGTGCCGGAACTCATGGGATGGGCGAAGGCTCACCCACTGCGCGAACGCCTCCGCGGCCAGTTGATGACAGCGTTGTACCGGTGTGACCGGCAGGCGGACGCGCTCTCCGTCTTCCAGGAGGGGCGAGTGGCCCTGGCGGAGGCACTGGGCATCGACCCCGGTCCCACCCTGCGCAACCTGCACCAGGCCATCCTGGTCGGAGATCCGGCACTGGCCGGTCCTGTTCAACGCTCGCGCGCGGCCACGCGTCCCGCTGCGCCAGGGCCACTGCCCGCCGCGCCGGCCGATTTCACCGGTCGGCAGGCGGAGGTGACAGAACTCAAGGAGCTGCTGACCTCACCCGGGCACCGCACCAGACCGCCTGCCGTAGGCGTCGTCATCGGGATGCCCGGAGTCGGAAAGACCACGCTCGCCCTTCAGGTTGCCGGCTTGGTCTCCGCCCGCTATCCCGACGGCCAACTGTTCGTGGACGTGCGAGGCAGCCGCCCCGACCCGCTGACCGCCGATGACATCACCGTCGAGATCCTCCGGCTGCTCGGCGTTGACGAGGGCGATCTCAGCGCATCTGCCGACCGGCGCAAAGAACTGTGCCGCCGACGCCTGCTCGGCCGCCGTACGCTCATCGTTCTGGACGACGTGGCCGACGAACGGCAGATACGCCCTCTGTTGCCGAGCATCGCCGGCTGCGGAGTGCTGCTCACCAGCCGAGCCCGGCTCTCCGCCCTGCCGGGCATCAGACCTGTCTCGCTTGCCCCGTTCACTTCCGCCGAGGCTCACGCTCTGTTGCAGAGCATCGTCGGTGCCGAACGCCTGGCGGCATGGCCGAAGGCGAGCCGCAGTCTCGTCGAGAGCTGCGCCCGGTTGCCGCTTGCCGTCCGGATAGTCGGCTCCCGGCTCGCTGCCCGCCCGCAGTGGCCGTTGAACCGGATGACCAGACGGCTGGCCGAACCGCATCGCCGGATGGACGAACTTCGGATCGCGGACCTCGCGCTGCGAGACGTCTTCGCCACCAGCTACGAGCGGCTGTCGCTGGCAGCGCGGCGTGCCCTGCGCCTTCTGTCCCTGCTGTCGTCCCCGACCTTCTCCACCTGGACCGCGGCCCTCCTCCTCGACCTGCCCCTGCATGACACGGACGACCTCATTGACCAGCTGGTCGACGTCCATGTGGTGGACCTCGTCCATGACAACGGCGGGGGACAGTCCGTCTACACCCTGAACAGCTTGATGCGCTCGTATGTGGTGGAGCGGGCACGGACCGACGGAAATGTCGAGGAGCGCCGTGCGGCCCTGGAACGGCTCGACCGGCCCGCTCATACCAGCTTCGGTGCGGTTGACAGCACAAGCGTCGGTGACCTCGTGTACCGGCTGCGAGAGACGAACGCGGTGCCGTGCGGCCGTTGAACCGGCGGTCCGCTCCCACCGGAGGATCCACCCGACTGGAGGAGCCACAAGCATGCAGGCGAGCATTGTGGATGTCGTCGCTGACCACGCCAGAGACTTTCCCGATCGCCTGGCAGTGGTGTTCGTGCACGAGGACGACGGGCTACGGCCGCTTGAGACATCGATGTCCTACGCAGAGCTCGACCGGGCGGCCAGGGCCCGCGCAGTGTGGCTCCGAGGCCGCTGCGGGAGCGGGGAACGCGTCCTGCTGCTGTATCGCCCTGGCCTCGAATTCGTGAAGAGCCTGCTCGGCTGTATGTACGCCGGAATGGTGCCGGTACCGGCGCCTGTGCCCGACGGTCGTCGGCATCACCTGCAACGTGCGACCGGAATCGCCCTGGACGCCGATCCCCGTATCGCCCTCACCGACAGCACCGAGTTACCGACCGTGGCGGCCTGGGCGGACCAGCCGGGCCTCGACCACATGCTGTGCAGCGCCACGAACATCGCCGCGACAGGATCGCCCGACGAGTGGCGCAGACCGCTGATCTCCCGGGAACCATTCGCGCTGCTGCAGTACACCTGGGGTGCCACCGCCGAACCGCACGGCGTGATGATCGGACACGACAACCTGCTGCACGGTCTGGACAGCTACCGGCGGGCCCTGCGGCTGGACCTGGGCGCGGTTTTCGCCAACTGGTTGCCAGTCGAGCAGGGCACCGGAGTCGTCCCGCTGCTGCTGATGCCCCTGTACCTGGGTGCCACGACCGTCATGACGTCGTCCGTCGGGTTCCTGCGGTCTCCACGCATCTGGACTCGGATGATGAGCCGCTGGCGCGCAGAGGCCAGCGTGGCACCGGACTTCGGGTACGCGCTGTGCGCGGCGGAGTCCACTCCGGGAGAGGCGGCGGAGCTGGACCTGTCGGCCTGGAAGTACGCGTTCGTCTCGGGTGGTGCCCTGGACCGGGCTGCCCTGACCCGATTCACGGAGCGGTTCGCCGTGTCCGGCTTCCGGCCTTCGGTGCTGCGCACCTCTTACAACCCGCCCGGCACCAGTGGATGCGCCACCTTCTCGCTCCCCGACCAGCCTGCGGCCGTCCTCCAGATCAACACCGGACCGGTCCTGGTCAACGACGAACTCGTCGACGGGTCGGACACCCGGCTGCCTCGGCTCGTCAGTCGGGGAGCACCCGTCGACCTTGACGTCCGCGTCGTCCATCCGCAGACCCTCGCGGTGGTGCCCGACGGCAAGATCGGAGAGATCTGGCTCCGCGGCAAGAGCTTGGGGCGCGGCTTCTGGAACAAGCAGGACGCGACAGTCCGCACCTTCCGGGCCGTCACCGCGGATGGAGACGGTGGCTTCCTGCGCACCGGAGACTTCGGCGCGGTTCTTGACGGCGAGATCTATGTGTCCGGACGACTGGAGGACGTTGTCGTCCACGAGGGAGGCTATTTGCATCTGAAGCGCCTGCTGGAGCTGATCGAGCCGTTGGACGAAGGCTTTCGCGGGCTGACCGGGAGTGTATTCACCGTGCAGGCATCCGACCCGGAAGTTGTCGTCCTGCACGAGTACGCCCCTGCCCTCGCCGCCTCCCGAAGCTTGGCAGAGCTGGCGGCTGAGATCCGCAGTGCGGCGGCTGGAGCCTGCGGCGTCTCACTCGGTGGCCTGGTGCTCGTACAGCCGGGCATATTGCCGCGAACACAGACCGGCCGTGTCTCACGCCGGCTGGCACGTGAGTTGTTCGTCAACGACGCTCTGTCTTCCCTGTACGAGGATCTGCGCCCCGAACTCCTGAGCAGATACCGACCGCACGCCGTCAACGTGGCGGAGGGCAGCCTCATGTGATGAGCATCGCCGACTCCTGCCCCCCACGACGGACAGAGGAAGAGGCCAGTTCATGATGTTGCACCACCGCGATCGATCGCAGACGCCGGCGTGCGGTTCCGGGTCCGTTCATGCTCTCCGCCTAGAGAAGGTCACCAAGGTTTTCGGGCGTGCGGGAAGGGAGATCCGAGCACTTGACGAGGTCTCCTTAGTCATACCGCGCGGGACGTTCACCGCTCTCATGGGACCGTCGGGCTCCGGAAAAAGCACCCTGCTGTACTGCGCGATTGGCCTGGAAACGCCGACGTCCGGCAGCCTTTGGATCGGTGACACCCAGATCGACGGGCTGGACGAGGCACAACTGACCAGCCTGCGCCGGGCGCGGGTGGGATTCGTCTCGCAGTCGTTCAACCTGGTGCCGGCGTTGACCGTCGCCGAGAACATCCTCCTGCCCCGTAGACTCGCGCAACTGCCCGAGGACCGGGCGTGGTGCGAGGAGATCATTGCGCGCGTCGGCCTGCGCGACCGGGTCCGGCACTTCCCTTCCCAGCTTTCCGGCGGCCAACAGCAGCGCGTCGCGATAGCCCGGGCGTTGGTCACCCGGCCGGACGCGGTACTCGCCGACGAGCCCACTGGCTCGCTGGACACCTTCATGGCCAAGGAAATCCTCATGCAACTGCGTGCCTGTGTGGACGAGACGGCGCAGACCGTCGTGATGGTGACCCATGATCCGGTCGCCGCCTCCTTCGCCGACACCGTCCTCTTCCTCGCCGACGGCCAAGTGGTGGACCGCGCCGACGCACCGACCGCGGCTCGGGTCGCCGAACTCATGACCGGGCTCGACACTTCGGTCCGCTGCCGTTGAACCGCTGTCCTGGGCGTGCGGGGGCGGGGTTCACTTCTCGTCGAGGAGACCCAGGATCAGGTCCTTGATCTCCGAGGCGTGGAAGCGTTCCCGCTCCTCCGCCGGTTCGGAACAGAGCACCATCGGCGTGTCCTCCGCGTTCTCCGGCAGCCGGCCGTGGCTGCCCCGTACCCACGTCGGGTCGAGTGGTACGAGCGTCAGGGGGGCTCGCATGCCGGCCTTCTTGCGCAGCAGCGCGAGCGCCGCCTTCGCCTTGACCAGTGGGTCGGCCGGGTCGAAGAACAGCTCGGCCGGGTCGTATCCGGGCTTACGGTGGATCTCGACGCCGCGTGCGAAGTCGGGCGCGCGCTCGTCGTCCAGCCAGTAGTAGTACGTGAACCACGCGTCCGGCTCGGCGACGACCACCAGTTCGCCCGCATTGTAGTGGTCGATGCCGAGCCGGGCCTGCGCGGCGCGGTCGAGGACCTCGTCGACGCCGGGCAGCGCGGCCAGCACATCCCGGACCCGAGGAATGTCCGTGCCGTCGGGGACATAGACATGAGCCGCTTGGTGATCGGCCACGGCGAAGGCCCGCGAGGTGTGCGGATCGAGATACTCCATGCCGCTCTGGGTGTAGACCTCGAGGAGTCCCTCGCGCCGCAGCGCCCGGTTGATGTCCACCGGGCGGTGCACGGGTGAGATGCCGTACTCGCTCAGCGCGAGCACCGCGAACCCCCGCGCGCGCAGATCTGCGAGGAGCGGACCGAGCACGGCATCCGCGTCCCGGGCGGCCCGCACTGCCTTCGGGCTGTCGGGGCCGAACCGCTGGAGGTCGTAGTCGAGGTGCGGGATGTAGACGAAGGACAGATCGGGGTTCCGGCGGTCCACCACATGGCGGGTCGCGGCGGCGATCCAGCGGGTGGCAGCAATGCCTGCGGTCGGCCCCCAGTAGGAGAACAGCGGGAACGGCCCGAAGCGCGCGGTGAGTTCGTCGTGCAGCGTCGCGGGAACCGTGTAGCAGTCAGGCCCCTTGCGGCCGTCGTAGTGGTACACCGGGCGCGGTGTCAGGACGGTGTCCACCTGCGCGCCCATCGCCCACCACCAGCACAGATAGGCCGAGGTGTGCTCAGGGTCCCGGGCCCGTGCGGCTTGCCAGACCTTCTCACCGCCGACCAGCCCGTTGTGCTGCCGCCACATGAGGATCTCGCCCTGGTCGCGGTGGTACCAGCCGTTGGCGACGGCGCCGTGGTGGCGGGGGAGGAGCCCGGTGGTGAAGGTGGCCTGGACCGTCGCGGTGACCGCCGGGAAGACTGTGTCCAGCCGTGCTGTGAAGCCCTGCTCGCCGACGGCGCGCAGGTGAGGCATGTGCCGCAGCAGACGTGGGGTCACACCCACGGTGCAGATCACCGCGACCTGCTTGCGGTTCCGGTCCGTGTTCACGGTGTCGACTCCTCGGTCAGGCCCAGCGCGTGAAACGCCCCGCGCGTCCAGTCGAGCTCGGCGGCCACACCGGCCGTGACGTCGTCGTGGGAGCGGGCCTGTTCCCCGGGCAGCACCGACCAGGTGTATGTCTCCACCTCCACGTGCCGGGTGAGCGCGGTGGGCCTGTCGAAGAGCGCCTGCATGGTCCGGGACAACGTCTGGCGGGTGCTGCTCAGCGGCGGGCTCGGATCGGCGTGCAGGGGCACGTGGTAGTGGATGCGCCACGGGTTGTCCCCGGGGAGTCCGTCGGCACGGTCGAGTGCCTGCACGAGGTCGTCCCGATCGAGCAGGACGACGGACCCGGGCTGCCCTACTGCCTCTCGGGTCTGGTGGAGGAACCGCGGCTCGGCGAACGGGGCCAGGACCGCGCGTACATGCTCCTGGTCCGGGCGGTCGGCCTGGAGCGCCGCCGACGCCTGGAGTTTCACCACTGGCCTGCCCGCGTGCACAGCGGCCGCCACGGACTCCACGGGGTCCTCATGTGCCACGGCAAGATGGCAGGCGTCCAGGCACAGCCCCACATAGTCCGCGTCGGTGCCGGTCAGGGCGTCCAGAGCCTGTTGCACGGTCTCGGCGACGCACCCGGGCTCGGGTTCGAGACCGACGCGGATGTGTCGGCCCGTGTCGGCCGCGAGCCGTCGCAGCTCGCGCCCGAGGATGTCCAGGTGACGTCGCGCCGCGTCGTGCCGGGAAGCGTCCCACGGGTTGCGCCAGGCGAAGGGCATGGTGGAGACACTGCCCTCGCGGACATCGTCCGGCAGCAGACCGGCGAGTACCCGGGCCAGGTCCAGGGTGTATGCCAGCCGCCGAGGGTCGGTCCAGTCCGGCGTGTAGACGGCGTACTTGACCACGGGGTCATGAAAGCCCTGGTACGGGAAGCCGTTCAGCGAGACGACCTCCAGCCCACGACTGGTCAGTTCGGCCCGCAGCCGGGCGACGGCGGCCGGATCGTCGGCGAGTGCCTCGGCGGCCGGACGGGGCAGCCACAGCCCGAGCCCCAGCACATCCCAGCCGAGGCGTTTCCGGATGGGAACGGAGTGGGCGGCCAGCTGCGCCCGGATGCCCGGCAGGTCCTCGGCCGGGTGGACGTTGGTGCAGTAGGAGAGGTGGATGGTGCTGCCGTCTCGGTGCCGGAATCTCATGATCGGTCCCGTCTCAGAGCGTGCCGCGCAGAATGGAGTTGCCCGCGTACAGCGCGTCGCCGACGTCCTCGGTCTCGCCGAGGTCCAGTCGCCCGCTCTGTCCATAGAACGTGACCGGGTTGCGCCAGAGCACCCGGTCGACGTCGTCGTTGTCGAACCCCGCGTCGAGCATGGCCCGTCCGGTCGCGTGGGTGAGCAGCGGGTCGCTGTTACCCCAGTCCGCGGCGGAGTTCACGAGGATCCGCTCCGTGCCGTACTGCTGGAGGATGCGCACCATCCGCTCCGGGGTCATCTTGGTGTCCGGATAGATGGAGAATCCCATCCAGCAGCCGGAATCGGCGACCTGACCGACTGTCAGCTCGTTCAGGTGATCGATGACGGCGTATGACGGGTGGAGCCGGGAGCCGGCGATCAGGGCGAGGGACCGGGCGGTGCCGGTGACCTTGTCACGGTGCGGGGTGTGGACGAGGGCCGGCAAGCCGTGCTCGGCCGCCAGCTCCAGCTGTGCGGCGAAGGCGTACTCCTCCTCGGGGGTGCCGCTGTCGAAGCCGATCTCCCCGACGCCGACCACGCCGTCCTTGACCAGGTAGCGCGGCAGCAGGTCGAGGGTGGGGACGCAGCGCGGGTCGTTGGCCTCCTTGGGATTGAGGCCGATCGTGCAGTGGTGCCGGATGCCGAACTGGGAAGCGCGGAAGGGTTCCCAGCCGAGGAGGCCGTCGAAGTAGTCGGCGAAGCTGTCAGGCGACGTCCGGGGCTGGCCCAACCAGAAGGCCGGTTCCACCAGGGCACGAACGCCGGCCGCGGACATTGCCCGATAGTCGTCGGTGGTTCGTGAGGTCATGTGGATGTGCGGGTCGAAGATGCGCACGCGCGGGTCCCTTTCAGAGCTTTGGCGAGGGCTTCAGCAGGGCCGGACGATGAGCCAGACGTCGTCGGGCACGGACCGGCCCGCCGCCTGCCGCTCTTTGACGAACATCCGGCCCATGTCGGCCAGTTCGGTGTCCCGGCGCTCGTCGAGCCCGGCGACACAGGCCAGCGGGATCCCGGTGAACAGGCACTTGAGCACAGCCTGCCGCCAGCGCTGCTGGTCCAGCCGGGCCCGGGCGTACGGGCCGAGCGCGGCGCTGATCAGCCGGGTGTCGTTGGTGCGCAGCGCGTCGTCGACGACGGGCAGTGCGCGGTCACCGAGGGGCAGGAAGGGCAGGGCGCGCAGTACGCCGCACCGCTCACCGGGGTCTCCGCCGCGGTAGAGGCGCACGACGGCGTCGGCCAGTTCCGGGCCGTCGAGGGCGGTGCTCGACAGCAGGACAGTACGGGCGCCGTCTGCCCGACTCCAGCCCCACCAGCCGGTCAGGGGCGCGCCACCGCACCGCCGTCGAGCCACAGGGAACAGGGCCGCCAGCGCCGGGGTGTCGTCGGCGACGACGGCTGCCGATTCCTCCAGCCAGCGCAGCGCGACAGGGTCGAGGCAGGAGTGGAGCGAGGTGTGCAGGGTGTGCAGGAGTAGGGAGGCGGAATCGGTAGAGGTGGGGCGGGTCATCGGACGGACCTGCTTTCCTCGGGACGGTGGACGGCGGCCGCGGCACGCAGGAAGTCCAGGCTGGTGCGGGCCGTGCGGGTGGCGGCGTGGCTGTGGCGGGGCAGTTCGACGGACACCAGTCCGTCGTAGCCGATCGCGGCGAGGGCCCGCAGCAGCGGCGGAAAGTCGATCTCGCCCTCGCCGAACGGCAGATGAGAATGGACGCCGCGGTACATGTCCTCGATCTGGACGTGCGCCAGTCGGTCCGCCGACTGGTACACGCACTCCTCAAGGGGGAGCGGCTCCACGCACTGGCAGTGCCCGATGTCGAGCGTCAGCAGGAACCGGTCGGGGGTGCCGAGGGCCGCGCACAGCCGACGGTATCCCGCCAGGTCGGAGACGAGCATGCCCGGTTCCGGTTCGAAGGCGATCGGGACACCGGCCCGTTCGGCGTGACCGAGGACCTCGGCGCAGCCGTCGACAAGTCGGACCCAGGCCAGTTCCTCGGACACGTCCTCCGGCGCGCTCCCGCTCCACAGGTGCACCGCTTCGGCGCCGAGGCCCGAGGCGATGTCGACCGCCCGCCGGAGCAGATCGATCCGCAGCTCCCTGCCTTCGCCGCAGAGCAGGGTGGGCCGGTGCTTGCGCCAGGGGTCGAGCAGATAGCGGGCGCCGGTCTCGACGACCACGGACAGACCTGCGGCGTCGAGGGTGCGTCGGACCGCATCGACCCGCCGGGTGAGGCCGGGGGCGTAAGGATCGAGGTGGTGATGGTCGAGCGTGAGGGAGATTCCGCGGTAACCCAGGTCCGCGAGGACCCTGATCGCGTCGTTGAGGCGGTGGTCGCCGAAGCCGTTGGTCCCGTAGGCGAAGCGCAGCGATTCGGCGGACGGTACAACTCGCTCTTCCGTTTTCATGTAAATGACACCTTTCGCGCCGACCTCGTTGCGAGGGGCAGCGCCGCCGACAGAAGACTGCCGAGCACGGGGCGCCCAGCACGGGCCAGCAGGGCGGCTTGCAGGGGGAGGAAGGCATGGATGCCGGCGCCGACGGCGGCCCGCACCCGGGCCGCTCCCGGCCGCCGGACGGCGCGGAACTGGGCTGGGCCGGCCGTGGCCGCATACAGTGCGGCCATGGTGGTGCGGGCCGCCGGGAACGGACTGTCGCCTGCGTGGGCCGGAGCGTGGCCACGGGCCCCCTCCAAGCCCGCTGCGATGCCCTGTACCCCAGGTTCCGGCAGGGCGCACGCCATGAGGCTCAGCGCGGCCGTCGTCGCCAGCGCGATGTGTGGCTGGGCACCGGTACAGCCGTCCACCTCGTGTCGGCTGAGCCGGGTCACCGCATGAGTGTGGACGGCGATCACGGCGGCCGGGAACGCGGCCCCGCGGGCCGCGCCGGATCCCGTTCCGTGGAGGACGTCCAGACCCCGGGCGAGCGCCATGGCCGGTGCCCCCCATCGGGTCGACTTCAGGCCCAGGTCGTAGGCCCAGATGGTTGCGGCGAGCGGCAGCGCGCGGCGCAATACGGCCCGGCGGCCCGCGGCGAGATGGGTGAGAGCGAGAGATCCCAGGGTCAGGCCAGTGGCCACGCCGAGGGCGGTGCGCGGGGCGACCCGGCCCGACGGCAGCGGACGCTCGGGCCGCTCGACGGCGTCGACGTGCCGGTCGGCCCAGTCGTTGAGCGCCATGCCTGCCCAGTACAGGGCGACCGACGAGGCGGCCAGCCCCAGCGTCCGCACGTTCGGCTGCTGCCTCGACGTGACCGCCCCGAGAAGGACGTCGCCGGGCACGGTGAACGCGGCGGGGGCGCGTATCAGTTCGGCGATGTCGGCGAGCCGTACGGGACCTGGCACCCAGGCGGTGGACATCACGTCCCCGGCACGGTCGCCGCCGCCAGGCTCGCGTGCCGACTCGCGTCACGGGGTGCGGCCGCGGCCCAGGCACACAGCGCGTCGTACTGCCTGGACAGGCTGTGCTCGGTCGAGGCGAGGGGGTCCTTGAAGAAGAAGCCGAGGGAGGGCAGGGCACCCGCCTCGCCCCGGCGTGCGGCCAGCGAGGTCAGCCGGACCAGGTCCAGGACGAGAGGCGCGGCCAGCGCCGAGTCGCAGCCCTGCCAGGTGAACTGGAGTGTCATGCCGACACCGAGGAAGCCCTCGAAGGCGATGTGGTTCCAGGCGGTCTTCCACTCGCCAAGCGCCGGTACGTTGTCGATGTGGACGACGTCCTCGACCTCGTGCCCGAGGATCTCGCGCAGGCTGCGGCGCTTCGACTCGATCTTGCTGCGGGCCGCCTCCGGATCGTCGAGAGTGGCCCCGTCACCGCCGCCCAGCAGATTGCTGCCGGCCCAGGCCCTGACCTTCAGCGCGCGCTGTCCGAACATGGGGGCCAGCACACTCTTGACGAGCGTCTCCCCGGTCTTGCCGTCCCGTCCCGTGTGGGGAACTCCCCGCAGCCGGGCCAGTTCCTCCAGCGCGGGCAGACACGCCCCGGCCGAGGGCGTGAAGTTGACGTAGGAGCAGCCCGCGTCCAGGGCCGCGTACGCGTAGAGCGAGCTCGATGGCAGTACGTCGGTACGGCTGTTCAGCGCCGCGCGGAGTGAGGTCAGCGAGGTGTGTGCGGGGTCGTGTGCGGGGAGCGGTTCGGTGGAGGCGAGGTTGACCACCACGACCTGGTCCAGCCGGTGCCGGGCCCGGAAATCGGCGAGGTCGGCTGTGAGCCGCGCGGCCACTGCGGACTGCGGTTCCGTGCAGCCGTCACGGACGCCGGTGCGCACCTCCAGGTCCGCTGCCTCCATGGCGCCGCGCAGACGGGGGAGCAGTGCCGCGGGCAGGACACCGGAGTCGGCGAGCCGCCGCGCCCGTTCCGGCAGGCCCACGTCGACCACGTCATGCCCGCCGAAGACCAGGTCTCCCGCGGGCGGTAGGCCGACGGCGTGGAACGGCGGCAGTTCCGTGACGCACCCGGTCGGGGCGACGAGTCCGGCTTCGAGGGCGGCGGCGCCGGCCACCACGGTCGTGGCGAGTGATCCGCGTGCTCCGACCGTCCAGACCCCGATCCGGGGGACGGCGGGCGCGGTGTCTTCGAGCAGCATGGATAGGGCTCCCGTGATCGTCAGTGCGGTGTGTGGCGTCTCAGCCCGCCATGTCGGCCGGGTAGGGAAAGACGGCGAAGGCCCGGTCCAGCTGCCCGGGAGAGCGCGCCGCCCACTTGGCGGTGACCTTGCACACGGTGTGCGACGGCAGATGCGGATTGTCGTTGGCGTCGATCCGCGGCTGTGCCATCGACTGAAGTTCCCACGCGGTACCCGCCAGACGGTGCACCTGGGTCCACCAGTGGGCGTCGATGTCCAGGAGTTCGAAGGCGCGGAGGAACGTGTGCCAACGGTGATAGCTGTGCGTGGGGTCGGGCGGGGTGAAATTCATCATGTGCACCTTGTTGCCCGCCGAGCATCGCGGGTCGTAAAGCGTGCCCTGCCCGAATTCCTTGAGCGCGGTGACGAGATCCCGGCGGTGAGCGCCGCCGAAGTACTCGTCGTAGACGAGCCGCTGCTCCTGGGAGAGGAAGACGAACGAGTCCTTCACAGGCATCAGGAACTCGATGAAGCTGTACGGGTAGGCTCCGCCCCGGTAGTGGGAAAGCCACACGTCCCAGGTCTTGTCGAATCCTCCGAACAGGGCGATGATCTGGCCGAGCGCCGCGCTGATCTCCTGGGTGGGATTTAGATAGAACTTTTGGTCGTACTGGTACCAGAACTCATTGGCCCGCCGGTCCCCGACCATTCCGGGAACGTCCGGAAAAGATGTCGATTCGGCCCCTGTGGTCGGATTCCTCTCGGTGGCCCGGGCCTGGACGGTATTGGTACCGGCGAGAGCGGCGACCGCTGTCACACCTAGCGCGGTGCGCAGTACCGTGCGCCTCCCGGTGAGATTATTCGCCACGTTTCCAGCTCCTTTTCAGAGTTCATTGGATTTTCTGGTCCGGCCGCTTGGCGGCGCTGGCAGCATGACTTTTTCAGCCGCAGCTATAAATGGTCTCTACGAGTCTTATGACAGGTCGGCCACGGGCGCGCCCGCCCGGATGCCCCGGGATACCGAGGTGAAGAGCGCGGTGGCGGCCATGACTGCGCTGAAGACGAGGATCGTGCGGGCGGAGCCGAGCGGCTCCAGCAGAAAGCCGGCGGTCAACGGACCGGCCGACATGGCGCCGGAGGCGACCAAGGAGACCACGCTGTTGGCCCGGCCCTGCATGTGGAGTGGTGCGGTCCGGGCGAGCAGGACGCCGGCCGCGACGTTGAAGACGCCGCCCACGTAACCGCTGCCCGCGAAGAGCGCGCCGAGGACGACGACGTGATGGAGGCTGGACAGGGGCACCATCAGGACGGTCCACGCCACCAGCGCGCCGACAGCAAGGGCTCGCATCGAGAAACTGCGGATCCACCAGTCGGCGCGGAGGGACCCGAGCAGCCCGCCCGCGCCGCTCAGTGTGGTCACCAGGCCGATGGTCAGGGCGGACTGCCCGTCGTTGTGCATCATGGACATCACCGCCAGGTTGAGCCCCTGGAACAGCATGTTGGAGACAGCGACGGCGACGATCACCACCCGCAGGAAGCGCTGCCGCCACAGCCATACCAGCCCCTCGGCCACCTCGGCGGCGATGCTCCGCCGCGGCACGTCGACCGGTGCCCGGAACGGCCCTCGTGCCCGCACCAGACACAGCAGCGAACCGGTGTGCATCAGGAACCCCAGGGCGAACGGCAGCCCGCCGGACATCCCGGCCAGACCGCTGCCCAGGGGCTGGCCGAGCAGCGCCGCACCCCGGGTCCGGGCCTCGTTGCTGACCAGCGCGGCGGGGATCTGCTGCTCCGTGACCAGGGTGGGTACAGCCGCTCGTTCGGCCAGCTGGTACATCGCCGTCAGGCTGCCCTCGACGAAGGCCGACGCGAGCAGATGCGGCAGCCAGAAGGTGTCCGTCAGTAGCGCCACCGCGACGCCGGCGCCGACGAGGGCCGAACCGGCGCTGCTGTACAGCATCAGCCGTCTGCGGTCCCAGCGGTCCACCAACGCCCCGCCCGGCAGCTGGACCAGCAGCAGCGGAAGGAACAGGGCGAACCCGACCAGCCCGGCCGACTGCGAGGAGCCGGTGAACCACAGGACAACCAGCGGGTAGGCGATCGCCGTGGCCCGGCTGCCCAGCACGGACAGACCGGCCCCGCCCCACAACAGCCGGAAGTCCCGGTTCTCCCGAAGCGGGGACCGGCGGTCGGCCGGAGCCCCGGCGAGACTCATGTTCGTCCCGCGCTCGCTGTGGCCGGGATCCCGCCGTCGACGTGCTGCCACTGGCCCGCTCGGCACCACTCCAGGACGGCCATCGCGCTGTACATCTTGTTCTCGGCCTGGTCGAAGGCGATGCTCATCGGCCCGTCCAGGACATCCGCGGTGACCTCTTCCCCGCGGTGTGCGGGCAGATCGTGCAGGAACACGGCACGCGGGCTGTGCTCCCACAGCGCGTCGGTGATCTGGAAGGGCGCGAAGGTCTCCCGCCAACGGGGATCGGGTTTCACCGTGCCCGTGGTCTGCCAGCGCGTGGTGTAGATGGCGTCGACGCCTCCGGGCAGGACATCCATGTCATGCCGTTCGAGTACCGCCGCGCCGCTGCGGGCGGCCTGTCGCCGGCTCCGCTCCAGGATCGCGGCCGACAGCCCGTAGCCGGGGGGTGTGCGCAGGTGAAGCTCCGCGCCGGGACAGCGGCTCAGGGCCAGGGCGAGGGCCGCGGCCGTGTTGTTGCCCTCGCCCACGTACAGCAGCCGTAGTCCCTCGACCCGCCCGAAGTGCCGGGTCAGTGTGGTCAGATCGGCCAGGGCCTGGGTGGGGTGTTCGTCGGCGCTCATGGCGTTGACGACCGCCATCCGGTTCTGCGTGGCCCACTGGCGCATCTCGCCCGGGTCGCCGGCCGTGCGGGCGACCAGCAGGTCGAGCATGCGCGACAGGACCCGGCCGGTGTCCTCGTTCGTCTCGCCGGTGTTTGTCTGGAGGTCGCCCGGACCGTAGCTGACGATCGTCCCGCCGAGGCGGAGCATGGCCGTCGAGAACGCCGTCCGGGTGCGCGTCGAGGTCTTGACGAAGTAGATACCGGCGACGAGCCCTTCGAGAGGCCGGTCCACGGCTCCGGATGTGGCGGCATCGGAGGCTGCCGCGTGCTGGGCCCCGCGCTCGACCACCTCACGCAGATCGTCGTCCGTCAGATCGTCCAGCGATATCAAGTGGCGTACTGGATGGTGCTTCACGGTGGTCAACCTCCCGAAGTGTGCTGGCCTCGGCCAGCGCGGCGATCGTGGAATGCTTCAGAACGGTGGCCAGGTCCAGGTCGAGCCCCGCCCGCCGGGCGGCGGACAGGACGGACAGCGCCGTCAGCGAGTCGCCGCCCAGCGCGCGGAACTCGTCGTCCAGCCCGACCCGGTCGACACCGAGCGTCCGGCGCCAGACGTCGGCCAGCGTCCGCTGGTTCGGAGTGTGGGGCGGGCGGTAAGGCAGGCCGACGGCGTAGGCCGAGCGGCCGGCGGCCGCGGCCGTTACGAGGGCCCTGCGGTCCCGCTTGCCGTGCGCGGTCAGCGGCAGCGCGTCGATGGTCACGTACCTCGCCGGGACCAGGGGTTCCGGCAGCAGCGTGCGGAGTCGGTCGCTGAGCGCGACGGGGGACAGAGAGGCGGCCCGGGCGTCGGTGGGCACCACCCAGGCGGTGAGCCGCGGCTCACCGGCCGGTCCGGGCACGCCGGCGACCAGCGCCTCGCGCACAGTCGGGTCGGCGGCAAGCGCAGCCTCGATCTCGGCGGGCTCCACCCGGTGCCCGCGCACCTGGATCTGGTCATCTGCCCGGCAGCAGAACTCGATTTCGCCGTCAGGCAGCACCCGGGCCAGGTCACCGGTGCGGTACAACCGTGCTCCCGGCGGACCGTACGGGTCGGGGACGAAACGCTCTGCGGTCAGCGTCGGATCCCCGGTGTATCCGCGGGCCAGGCCGGGGCCGCCGATGTACAGCTCACCGACGACGCCCGTCGGCACGGGATCGGCTCCCGCGTCGAGCACCCGCAGGGTCGTGCCGGGCAGGGCCTGTCCCAGGGGCACCAGGGAACGCAGTACCGGCCCGTCCGGCCGGTGTGCCGCCGCGGCCACGGTCGCCTCGGTGGGCCCGTACTCGGACGCCAGCCGGGTCCCCTCGCCGGCCCGGGCTCGCACGCGGTCGGCCTGATCACCTGGGTAGGCGTCGCCGGCACAGACCAGCGTGGCGGTGAGTGACGCCAGTTCGGTGTCGCTCAACTGCTCTTCCAGCAACGCGAGATGACCTGGCGTCAGCCCGACGTAGGCGTAGGGCGCGTACGCGAGGAGCTGTCGCCCCAGGTCGGCCTGCGCCCACCGCTGCGGCAGCAGGTGCACTGTCCGGCCACACATCAGCGGCGCGAACAGGGCGGTCACGCCGAGGTCGGAGCCGATGGAGGTGAAGACCGGGGCCCCGCCCCGGTCGGCCGTCAGATAGTTCTCGACGGCCCAACCCAGGTAGTGGGCGAGCGCGTGCTGGCTGACCATGACGCCCTTGGGCGCACCGGTCGACCCGGACGTGTGCAGGACGTAGGCGAGCCGTTGCCGGTCGCACGCAGCTCCCTCACGGACCGGGGCGGACGATGTCTCGGCCGCGTCGACGAACAGCGACCGCAGTCCGCCGATCCGCTCCGCATACCGCTCCTCGACCACCACCATGGCGCACCCGGAATCGGTGAACAGGGCCCGCACCCGCGCGTCCGGCATCTCCGGATCGACGGGCACATACGCCGACCCCGCCTTCCATACCGCCAGCAGAGTCACGACCAGGTCCGGCCCACGGTCCAGCAGCACTCCGATCCGGCTCTCCACCCCGGCACCGAGCGAACGCAGCCGGTGCGCCAGGCCGTTGGCGCGGGCATCAAGCTCGGCGTACGACACCTTCCGTGCACCGGCCGTGACAGCGACGGCGTCGGGCGTCCGGCGGACCTGCGCCTCGAATGCGGCCAGTGCTTCGGCCGGTTCGGGCCCGGAGAGGGGCGTCGGCGGCTCCTCGGTATCGTCGGCGTACGACCTGCGCGCGTCACCCTCCGCCCCCTTTCGGGCCATGTCCGACAGCACGGCCCGATACATCCGGGCAAGCCGCTTCCCGCACTCCCGCCGCAGGGTCCGCGTATCGGAGGCGATGCTGAGATGGCCGGCGGAGGGGGTGCCGACGACGAGGGCGAACTCGTTGGGGCTGTCGTCGCGGCTGGCCGTGATGTCGACGAGGTCGGTGTCGAGCTGGTGGAAGTCCAGGTAGTGGAAGAGGACGTCGACAAGGTGCCCTTCGTCGGCGTGGCGCCGCATCGAGGGCATCGGGAATCGTCGGTGCGGCCACAGCCCGACCTCGCGGTCGTAGACCTCCTGGACCAGTTCGCCCCATGTCCCGGTCGCTCGCGGGTAGGGGAAGGGCACCGAGTTGAGATACATGCCGGAGACCCGGTCGGCGCCGGGCGCCTCGGGCCGGGCGTCGATCACCATGCCGCCGCGGAACGCCCCCGGCGGCGCGAGCAGTCCGAGCACCTTGGCGTGCGCGGAGTGCAGCACGCTCTTGTACGACGTACCGGTCGCCGAGGCCAGTCGCCGCAGTCCCGGTTCGAGGTCGCCAAGCGGGATGTCGATCCGGTAGCGCTCCGGCGTCGAAGCAGGAGGCCCGGCCCACTCGTGGGGGATGCGGAACTGCTCGTTCTCGTCGAGGACGCGGTGCCAGAAGGACCGGTCCCCGTCCGAGGCCAGGGCCCGCAGTTCGGCGGCGATGAAGTCGGCGAAGCGGACGCTGCCGGGAACGGGCGGAAGATCCGGCTCAAGACCGTCCCGGATCCGCTCGTAACTCCGCAGCAGCTCCATGAGCTGGGAGTGGTAGCTCCAGCCCTCGATGACGGGGTGGGCCTCGGTGATCGACAGCCACCAGCTCTCGTCGTCCAGGACATGCGTGTTCATACGCATCAGGGGCGGTTCGGAGAGGGTGAACAACACCGCCCGCTCCCGCGCGGCGCAGTCCTCCAGCTCCCGCCGGCGCAGCGGCTCCGGCAGGTGTCGCAGGTCGTGGGGGGTGAACGGGAGCGTGGCGTGCCGCTGCACGATCTGCAGGGGCCGGGAGAATCCGGTGAGCGCGAACGAGGTCCGCATCACCTCGTGCCGGGCGACGACCAGGGCGCAGGCGGCCCGGAAGGCGTCGGGGGCGAAGGGCCGGTCGTCGCGGATCCGGAACGACGTGATGTTGTGATAACGGTTCTGCCCGCTGCAGCCGAACATCTCGATGATCATCCCGGCCTGGACGCGGGAGATCGGATACGCGTCGACCGCGTCGGCGGGCAGGTTGTCCCGGTCCTCCGGATCGATGAGTGCGAACGGAGCCACCGGCTCCGGTGAGTTCACGACCGGGGACGAGCCCACGGCCGCACAGAGCCGGGCCACGGTGCGGTGTTCGAACACATCCCGTACGGAGACGGCGGTCCCGGCGTCGCGAAGCGCGCCGGCCAGGGCGACCGCGCGCAGCGAATCCCCGCCAAGATCGAAGAAGTTGTCGTGGACGCCGACCCGGTCCAGACCCAGCACCTCGGCCCACACACACGCCATCGCGCTCTCCGCCCCCGTACGCGGCGCCGTGTGCTCGGCCGCGGCCGTGGCCGCCCGGCCGGGCGCCGGAAGCGCCTTCCGGTCGAGCTTCCCGTTGGCGGTCAGCGGTAACCCGGCCAGCCGGACGAAAGCGGCCGGCACCATGTAGGAGGGCAGGGACCGGGCGAGCAGCGCCTGTAGGCGCGCCGGCTCCAGCGCCGCCGTATCGGCCCCGGGAGCGGCCACCAGATAGCCGACGAGTCGCTTGTCGCCCGGCCGGTCCTCCCGTACGACGACCACCGCCTCGGCGACGGCGGCGTCGGCGGTCAGCGAGTTCTCGATCTCACCCAGCTCGATCCGGTATCCCCGTAGCTTGACCTGGTGGTCGGTCCGGGAGACGAAACCGACGTTGCCGTCGGGCAGCACGCGTGCGAGATCTCCGGTGCGGTACATGCGGGAGCCGGCAGGACCGTAGGGATCCGGGACGAAGCGCTCCGCGGTCAGCTCCGGGCGGCCCGCATAGCCCCGGGCGACGCCGATACCACCGATACAGACCTCGCCGACACCGCCGAGCGGCACAGGCCGCAGGTGCTCGTCCAGGACGAGCATCGTGGTGTGCGGGATGGCCCGGCCGATGGAGACCAGCTCGGTGTCGACAGGGCCGTCGACGAAGTAGGCGGAGTTGCCCACGGTGATCTCGGTCGGCCCGTACTCGGCGGCGAGCGCGGTCCCGCCCGGCCCCGCCGCCTCCGCCCAGCGGTCGGCGAGCCGTCCCGTGAACGAGTCCCCGGCGGCGATGACCAGCCCGGCGAGCCGTGCCACCTGTTCCGGCCGGAGCTGCCGGAGCAGCAGATCCAGGTGTCCGGGGGTGAGCTTGACGAACGCGTACGGCGCTCCGGCCAGCAGCTTGGCCCCGAGGTCGTCGATGTCGACGTCCTGGTCGATCAGATGCACCGGCTGCCCGGTGAGCAGCGGTGTGAACAGGTCGGGCATACCGAGGTCGAAGGCGATGGAGGAGAACACGGGAGCACCGCCGTCGCCCGCGCTCGCGTATGCCTGCGCGGTCCAGCCCAGGTAGTTGGCGAGGCCCCGGTGGGTGACCATGACGCCCTTGGGCCGTCCGGTCGACCCCGAGGTGTAGATGACGTAGGCGAGCCGGTCGAGATCGTGACCGGTTGTGTCGGCCGGCGGGGGCGGGCAGTCGAGCAGGGCGGCGCGTTCGTCCTCGTCGTCGATCACGACGAGCCGTACGCCATTGCCGGCGAGCCGGTCCGAGTACCGGCGTTCGGTGACCACCAGCCGGGTGCCGGTGTCGGCGAGGATGTACGCCAGCCGCTCGTCGGGATGTCCGGGGTCGAGCGGCACGTAGGCGGCGCCGGTCCGCCAGACGCCCAGCAGACAGGCCACCAGGTCGGGGCCGCGGTCCAGCAGGACGGCGACGGTATCCTCGGCTCCGGCCCCGAGAACGTTCAGCCGTCCCGCGATGCGATCGGTGAGCGCGTTCAGTTCGCGGTACGGCATCCGCAGGTCGCCGTGGACGACGGCGACCGCTTCCGGTGTCCGGAGTGCCTGCCGCCGGACGTCCTCGTGGACCGGGCGCAGGGCGCTCAGGTCCAGAACCCTCGCGGTACCGACGGGTCGCTTCGGGCCGTCCAGGAGCAGGGCGCGCTCGGTGTCGTCGAAGAGGTCCAACGCGGCGGCGGGCGCCTCCGGCGTCGCGGCTGCCGACGCCAGCAGCCTGGTGAAGTGACCCGCGAAGCGGCCGGCGGTCGTGGCGTCGAACAGAGCTGTGGCGAACTCCAGCGCGCCGTCCAGCGAACCGTCCTGCCGTTCCTCCAGATGGACGGTGAGATCGAAGCGGGAGACATGGCAGGGCGGTGCGACGGGCCGGGCATCGACACCCGGCAGCCGCAGCCCGGAGTCGCCGTCCGAGGTGACCAGGTCGAGCATCACCTGGAACACCGGCGTGGACGCCGGGTCCCGGGCCGGATCGACAGTGTCGACCAGCCGGTCGAACGGAGTGGACCGGTGGTCCAAGGCTGCGAGCAGCCGCTCCCGGTTGTCCTGGACGAGCCGCGTGAACGAGGGGTCGCCCTGCCAACGGGCCCGTAGCGCGAGGCTGTTGTAGGCGTACCCGGCCATCCCCGTCAGCTCCGGACGGTTCCGCGTGGAGACGGCGGTCCCCACTGTGACGTCCTGGGCACCGGTGTGCCGGGACAGCAGCACCTGGAAGGCGGTCAGCAACACGGTGAACAGGGACGCGCCGTGCTCGTGGGCGAAGTCCCGCAGCGGCTTGCCGGTTTCGGCGGGAACGGTGAACCGCACTTCCGCGCCCTCCCAGGACCGCAGGGTGGGTCGTGGGCGGTCGGTCGGCAGATCGAGCGGGGCCACTCCGGCCAACTGCTCTTTCCACCAAGCCAGTTCGCGCTGTGCTGCCGCGCTGCGCTGCTGCTCGTTCTGCCAGGCCGCGTAGTCCGCGTACTGCGTCGGTCGTTCGGGGAGCCGAGGCGCCCGGTGCTCGGTTCGGGCGCGGTAGAACTCGCCCAGCTCGGTCAGCAGCAGGGCCCGGGTGAACGCGTCGCACGCGATGTGATGGACGACGACCACCAGCAGATGGTCGTCCGGGGCGAGGCGGAGAAGCCGCACCCGCAGCGGGGGGCCGGCGGCCAGGTCGATGGGGGTCCGCAGCTCCATGTCGGTGAACTCGGCGGCGGCCATGTCCCGTTGGGCCTCGGTCAGTCCGTGCCGGTCCGTCCGCTCGAACACTGGGCGGCCGGGCGGGTCGACGACCTGGAACGGCTCGCCGTCGCCGATGACATAGCGCGTGCGCAGGATCTCGTGGCGCTCGGTCAGCAGGCCGACGGCCTCGCGCAGCGCGTCGGTGTTGAGCAGCCCGTGCAGCCGGTGCACCAGTGGCAGCAGATAGGCCGGGCTGTCCGGGTCCAGCTGCTGCAGGAACCAGAGCTGGCGCTGACCGGCGGACAGGGGCAGCGGCACGGTGCGTGGGACGCGAGGGATCTCTGGGCGGGGCCGGGCCGCGGCACCGCCGAGGCGGCGGCGCAGCAACTCCTCCCGCAGAGCGGCGCCGTTGTCCGCGGCGGCGGGGTGGTCGGCGGGTGCGGTCACGGGTGGTGCTCCCTGAGGGTGTCGGCCAGTTCGGTGTTGGTGAGGGCCGCGATCTCCGCCCGTAGCGCCTCCTCGACCGCCAGGGCGAGTTCGGCGACGGTCCGCCGCGCGAAGACCGTGCGCAGCGGCAGGTTGACATCGAACGTCTCGCGGATTTGGGCCACCAGCCGGGCGGCCCGCAGCGAATCCCCGCCCAGGCGGAGGAAGTCGTGGTGTGCTCCGATCCGGGGTGCGCGCCCGTCGGGCGCGGACAGCACCTCGGCCCAGATCTCGGCGATCACCTCCTCGGCGGGCCCGCGCGGCGCGGTGTACGGCTCGTCGGCCGCCGCGGTGGCCAGGTCGGGAACGGGCAGCGCCGCGGTGTCGACCTTGTTGTGCGGGGTCAGCGGCAGGGCTGCCAGCGGGACGAAGAGCGCCGGCAGCATGTGGTCGGGCAGTCGGCGGGCGCAGTGGGCGACCAGTTCGGCCGTCGACGGGAGAGCGCCGCCCGCGGGGACGCAGTAGGCGACGAGCCGGGCGTCCTCGCCCGCGCCGTGCGCCGTGACCGCCGCCTCGGCGAGGCCGGGGTGTTCCACGAGCGTGGCCCGCACCTCACCGGTTTCCACCCGCCGGCCGCGGATCTTGACCTGCCCGTCGAGGCGACCGGCGAAGACCAGCTGACCGTCTGGCAGCATCCTGGCGATGTCACCCGTGCGGAACAGGCGGGCCCCCGGGGCGCCGTGGGGGTCCGGCATGAACCGCTCCGCGGTCAGCCCCGGCTGCCCGGTATAGCCGCGGGCGATTCCAGCGCCGCCGATGTACAGCTCGCCGTCCACGCCCGGCGGTATGGGCCGCAGTAAGGGATCGAGGACGCGGGCGGTGGCGTGCGGGTAGGGCCGCCCGATCGGGACGACCGCGGCGGTCTCGTCGCCGTCCCAGTGGGTCGCGGCGATGGTGGTCTCGGTGAGGCCGTACTCGTTGAGGAAGCGCTTGAGTCGGCGGGTCAGATCGCGGGCGAGCGCGGGTGGGCACGGCTCGCCGCCGGTCAGCCCGATCAGCGGTCGCTCGCCGAGACCGGCGTCGATGAGCATCCGCCAGTGCGACGGCGCGACCTGAAGGTGGGTGACACGGTGCCGCTCGACGAGGTCGAGCTGTGCCGCGGGATCCCCGCTGGTCGGCTCGTCGGCGAGGACCACCCGGCCGCCGGCGACGAGCGGCATGAACAACTCCGTGAAGGAGATGTCGAACGTGGGCCGGGCGAGGGCGAGCCAGGCGTCTTCGGGCCCCTGTCCGAAGGCGAGGTTCTCGCGCGAGGCGTGCAGCATGCGCAGCAGGGAGCCGTGCTCGACGCCGACGCCCTTGGGACGGCCAGTGGAGCCGGAGGTGTACAGCACGTAGGCGAGGTGGGTGGGAGAGAGGGTGACGGCGGGTGGGGTGCGCGGGGCGTCCTTGAGACCGGGGTCGTCGACGGCCAGCGCGCGGACGTCGCTCAGGCTGCAGAGGCGCCGCACACCCGGCGCGTCGGCGACGACGACGCGTATGTCCGCGTCGGCCAGAATGTGCGCCAGCCGCTCGTCCGGGGCGGCAGGGTCGAGCGGCACCTGCGCGGCGCCCGCCTTCCAGACGCCGAGCATGCCGGCGATCAGGTCCGGGGTCCGGCCCAGCATGAGTCCGACGGTGGTCTCCGGACCGGCCCCCAGGCCGCGCAGCCGGTGCGCGAATTGGTTGGCGCGCTCGTCCAGTTCCTCGTACGTCAGCTCACCGGTGGCATGCACGACGGCGGTGGCCCGGGGAGTCCGCCGTACCGTCTCCGTGAAAGCGGTGTGGGCACAGCCCTCGACAGGACGGTGTGCCGTCGGTGCGGTGCCGAGGGCCAGGATGCGGGTGGCCTCGTCGGCCGGCAGCATCTCGGCCTCGCCGAGGCGGCCGTCGGGAGCGGCGGCGAATGACTCCAGCAGCCTCGTCCAGCAGGCCGCGAACCGGTCTACGGTGGCGGCGTCGAACAGCGCGGTCGCGTACTCCATCACACACTGCAGCCCGTTGTCCGGCCGCCGCTGCACCACGAGGGTCAGGTCGGTTCGGGCACTGTGCCAGGTGGCCCGGAAGGCGTCGAGGTCCGTGCCGCCGATGCCGGTGCGGCCCTCCTCATGGAAGTCGAACATCACCTGGTACAGCGGCGTGCGGGCGGCGTCGTGCGGCGGCGCGAGTTCCTGTACGAGCCGGCCGAACGGCACGTCCTGGTGCGCGAGGGCGTCCCGGACGGCGTCCCGGACATGGGCGACGGCGTCGGTGACGGGGCGGTCGGCTCGCGGTCCGAGCCGCAGCGGGAGGGTGTTGACGAAGAAGCCCACCGTCTCCGCGACCTCGGGCCGGTTCCGGCCGGCAACCGGCACGCCGACGACGACGTCCTGGCGGCCCGTGAGCCGGGTGAGCAGCGTGGCGTACGCCGTGAGGAAGGTCTGGTGCGCGGTGGCGCCGACACTCCTGCCGAGCGCCTCGACGCGGTCGGCCAGTCGGGCCGGGACGGTGAAGGTGCGTACGGCCCCCCGCGCGTCGCGCTCACCGGGCCGCGGCCGGTCGGCGGGCAGGTCCAGCACGGAGCTGCCCTTGAGCGCGGCACGCCAGTACCCGAGTTGCTCGCCCAGGGCGACCTCGTCGAGGTGCCGGTGCTGCCAGAGAGCGTGGTCCGCGTACTGTACCGGCGGCTCGGGCAGAAGGACCGGTGTGCCTTCGTGCGTGGCCTCGCCGAGGGCCCGCAGGTCACGGGCGAGAATCACCGCCGACCAGCCGTCGCAGGCGATGTGATGGACCGTCACCACGAGGACAGGGGCCGCCCCGCCGGGCCGGCGCAGGAGGAGGGCCCGCCACACAGGCCCGTGCTCCAAGTCGAAGCCACGGC
Organism: Streptomyces sp. NPDC050549; assembly: GCF_040655035.1. NCBI lineage: Bacteria > Bacillati > Actinomycetota > Actinomycetes > Kitasatosporales > Streptomycetaceae > Streptomyces > Streptomyces sp. NPDC050549. The sequence continues at coordinate 47,258 of NZ_JBFAJD010000046.1, read as the reverse complement.
TGAACTCCTCGTCGAGTGCCGCCCGTTCGGTGGTCGTGTCCAGTACCTCGACCACGCGTAGCTCGGGCGGCGTGGGAACCGGATCGGCCGTCTGGACCGGGGTGCCGTCGCGCAGCGCGTAACGGGTGCGCAGGATCTCGTGCCGCGCGGCGAGCAGTTCCAGGGCGGTGCGGATGACGCGGTCGCTCCAGCTTGCGGGGAGGTGGATCCACAGTGGGGCGATCCACTCCGGGCTGCCGGGCCGCATCTGCTCCGACAGCCACAGGCCCTGCTGCCCGGGGGAGAGCGGCAGCGGGACGTCGCGCGGCTGGGGTGTGACCGGCTCGTTCCGCCGTTCCGCCGTCCCCCCGGCAAGCAGGGCGGCCTGTCCCCGGACCGTGGTGGTGCTGAACAGGGCGCGTAGATCGACCTGTTGGCCACTGGCGTCGTGCAGGCGCTCGGCGAGCTGGGTCAGCACCAGCGACGAGCCGCCGCGCTGGAAGAAGTCGTCGTGCGCGCCGACCGTGTCGACGGGGATGCCGAGCATGTCCGCCCAGACCTGGGCCACTTGACGTTCACTGTCGCTCTTCACGGGCACGTGCCCGTGAAGTGTCTCCTCGGCGGACGCGGGGTCGGGCAGGGCGTTCCGGTCGATCTTGCCGCTGGAGGTCCGGGCGAAGTCGTCCACGGGTACGAAGACCGACGGGACGAACGACGCCGGCAGCGTGCGCCGCAGGAAGGCCCGCAGGTCCTGCGGGGACGGCTGGGCGCCGCGCGCCTGGATCCATGCGACGAGCCGGTGGCCGGGGCCGAGGTCTGCCCGGGCGCCCACCACCGCGGCGCTCACCCCGGGGTGAGCGGCCAATGCCGCCTCCACCTCGCCGGGTTCGATGCGTACGCCGTTCACCTTGACCTGCTGGTCCAGTCGGCCGAGGTATTCCAGGGCCCCGTCCGAGCGCCAGCGCGCCCGGTCCCCGGTTCGGTACAGCCGAGCGCCGGGCGCCCCGTACGGGTCGGGGACGAAACGCTCGGCGGTCAGCCCCGCCCGGCCGAGATAGCCGTCAGCGAGTCCGACTCCGCCGACGTGCAGTTCCCCGACGGCGCCGCGCGGCACTGGATGGCCGTACGTGTCCAGGAGCAGCACCCGCAGTTCGGTGAGCGGCCGCCCGATCGGTACCGGACCGGTTGCCTGCGCCGGGTCGAAGCGGTGCTCGGTGACATCGACGGAGCACTCGGTCGGACCGTAGGTGTTCCAGATCTCGACGTCCGGCACATGCGCCAGCAGTCGGTGGCACAGCTCCGCATGCAGGGGTTCGCCGGCGCTGAAGATCAGCCGCAGCGCGCGGCACCCGGCCCAGCCGGGGGCGTCCGCCAGCGCCCGCAGAACCGAAGGAACCGCCTGCAGGACCGTCACACGTCCCTCGGCGACCGCTCGAACCATCGTCGTCGGGTCGTGGGTCACCCCGTCCGGGGCTAGCACCACCGTGCCTCCGCAGATCAGCGGGGCGAACAGCTCCAGTGCGGCCGCGTCGAACCCGATTGTCGTCTTCTGCAGAACCCGGTCGCCCGCACCCATGCCGTGACGCTCCGTCAGATGGCGTACGCGGTTGGCGATGCCCGCGTGCGGTATCACCACCCCTTTGGGCCGGCCGGTGGACCCCGAGGTGTGCAGGACGTAGGCAGGCCGGGCCGGATCGGAGGGGCACAGCCCGGCGGAGGTGTCGGGGAACCCGTGCTCGTCCGCGGCGCCGACCGGGACCGCGCGGACGGCGCCGGTCGGCGCCGTGTCGCCGCCGATGAGGATCAGTGGGGCACCGGTGTCGGACAGCGCCCACGCCAGCCGTTCCACCGGATGGTCGGGGTCCAGCGGCACGTAGGCCGCGCCCGCCTTCCATACGCCCAGCAGGGCGACCAGCAGGTCCGGCTCACGGCGCAGCGACACACCGACCGTGGTGCCCGGGCCGGCGCCGAGCGTGTGCAGCCGGTGCGCAAGCCGGTTGGCCCGCCGCTCCAGGACGCCGTACGTCATGACGGTCGCGGGACCGGAAGCTCCGTCGGCCACGGTCTCCACCGCGATCGCGTCAGGACTGCGAGCGGCCTGCGCGGCGAACAACTCGGGCAGCGCCGTTGCGTCGTTCACAAGTACTCCCTCGGAAGATGGCCCCACGGGGGCGGGACAGGGGGAAGCGACTTCGCGCACGGGGAGCGGCGGCCCCTATTGGGAGGGCGCTGCTTCCATCCGGAGGCGCAGGCTCAGCGGCCGCATGTCGGTCCACAGCTCGCCGATCCGGGCAAGGCACTCCTCGCGGCTCCCCTCAGTGCCTTCCGGGTGCCAGCCGTCGGGGAGCGCGCGGTCGGCCCACCAAATGGAGTACTGCTGTTCGTCGTTGTGGACCACGCTGTACGTCCGGCCCGTGGTGGAGTTGCTGTCGTCCATGAGAGGGCTCCTGCTCAAAGAGGTTCACGAGGTGTGAGAAGTGGTCGTCAGGACGGTTCGGGCAGGAAACCGTCGATGTCGATGCCCTTGCCCTGGCGCCGGGCCGCGTCCCGTACCCAGCGAGCCAGGGCGATGTCCAGGGCGCCCAGGCCGAAGGGCGAGAACACGACCGTCCGGTCGGGGTCACGACGGAACCCGGAGTTCCCGCGCAGCAGTGCGCCGATGGTCGTGTCGATGAAGTCCCGTCCACCCGTGGCCTGTTCGGCCAGGTGCAAGGAGGTCCGTTCGCGGCACACGTGGTCGGCGTCGTCGACGACGTTCTGTGCGTCGAGGATCGCCTCGACCGTGAGGTCGCGCAGCGAGACGTGGAGCACGGTGCTGCCGGGAGGGCAGGAGCTCAGGCCCAGGTAGGGTTCCCTCGCAGTGGTCGCCAGGGAGACGAGCCGGAACGTGGCGAGGGCGTCCTCTGCCCGCCGGTGCACGGTGAACCGGGCACCGGGCAACAGGCCGCGGGCCTCTTCGGCGAACGCCTTCGCCCGTGCGGGGTCCAGGTCGTGCAGGGCCACCTCGCGCAGGGACGGCAGCGCGGCGTGCGTGAACCGCAGGATCTCGCGGTTGATCGGACCGCAGCCGATCAGGGAGATGCCGGCCGGTTCCGGCTCCGCCGTCAACTCGGCGGCTGCCAAAGCGGCGGAGGCGGCTGTGCGCCGAGCCGAGATCAAGGACGCCTCGACGAGTGTTTCGGGGCGGCCGTCGGCCATGGAGTTGAGCAGGATGGCGGCGCTCGCCCGCTCCAGGCCGCGGTCCACGTTCCCGGGGAAGCTCGCGATCCACTTGATGCCGGCCATCGCCTCCTCACCGCCCACGTATGCGGGCAGACCGATGATCCGGTTGCGGGTGTTGTCGGGGAAGCGCAGAAACACCGAGTGGGGCACGGCGGTCCGGCCCTCGTCGTGCAGACGGTAGGTGTCGGCGATGAGATCGTGCAGGTGCTTCTCCTGGTCCGCCAGGAGGTCGCGCACCACGCGGTGGCCGATGATCAGCAACGTACGGTCTCCCTCGACTGCGGGTTTGTTGTGACGAGGTCCTGCCAGAGGTGGGCGACGTCTCCGAAGTGACGGCGCACCCAGGTTTCGGAATACACGGTGTCCAGGTAACGGTCGCCACCGTCCGGCAGCACCAGGACGCAGGTGGAACCGGCCGGGATCTCCGGGGCGACGCTCTCCAGTGCGGTGACGACGGCCCCCGAGGAACCGCCCGCGAGGATGGCCTCGCGCTGCATCAACCGGCGGCAGCCGACCACCGCCCCCAGATCGTCGACGTGCACGACCAGATCGGCGTCGGCGGGGTCGAGCAGTGCCGGGACACACGCGGCACCGTGCCCGGGGATGAGCCGGTCGCACGTCGTCGGTGAGTCGAAGATCGCACTGCCGACGGCGTCGACGGCGACGATCGTGGTGGGCAGGGCGTGCTCGCGCACATAGCTGGCGCAGCCGCCCAGAGTGCCCGCCGTGCCGACGGCGCAGAAGACATAGTCGACGGCGCCGTCGAGGGCCTCGACGATCTCCCTCATGGTCTCCAACTGGGCCTGAGGGTTGGCGGGGTTGGTGTACTGATCGGGCCGGTAAGCCACCGGCACGGTGTGCATCAACTCCTCGACCCGGCGCAGCCGCTGGGGCAGCAACTCGCCGGAGACCGGGTCGGGTTCGGTGACGACCTCGATCTCGGCCTCGTACGCCCGCAGGATCGCGATGTTCTGGTCGGTGGTCCGGGCGTCCACGACACAGATGAATCGAATGCCGAAGTAGCGGCATATCTGGGCGATTCCGATGGCGAGGTTCCCGGAACTGGATTCGACGACGGTGGATTTCCCGGGCACGAGTTCACCGGACCGAATGGCACGCAACAGCATTCCCAGTGCGGACCGATCCTTGATGCTGCCACCGGGGTTGAACCGTTCGACCTTTGCGAATACCCGTATAGGATGGCCGACCAGTAGCCGTTCCAGCTCGACCAGTGGTGTGTTGCCGATGGTCGAAAGGATCCCCTTGAGCCCCTCTGTGGCCACGGCCTCCCCTTTTTATTGGTGTGGTGCCGGTAAGGTCAATCCTCGGCCGGTGCGCTATTTTCCGTCTATAAAGGCCGGTGAAGAGTGGGCGATGACGGCCTCGGCGTCGTGGCGGTGGATCCACTCGGTGCCCTGGATGATGTGGTCCAGTCGGCTGCCGCCCCGCGCCACCGGATCCGCAGGCATACGGCCTTCCCGGGAGCCGAGTTGCACCCGGGTGGTGTGCGGGCGTCGCACCCGCTCGTAGTTCTGCAGGGCGGCGGCGACGGCGTCGGCGTCGCGCGGGGTCCCGGCGAGACAGATCGCCAGGGTCACGGCGTCCTCTATGGCCTGGTTCGCTCCTTGGCCGTGGTGCGGGAGCATGGGATGGGCCGCGTCGCCCAGCAGCGTCGTACGTCCGGTGCTCCACCGCTCCAGCGGCTCACGGTCGTACAGTCCCCAGCACCGCACGTCGGTGGCAGCCGCCACGACCTGACGGGCCGCCGCGGTTTCCCAGCCGGCCAACGCTCCGGCGAGATCGGCGGGTTCGGCCGCGCTGGTCCACGACTCCTCCAGCGGCTCCGCCGTAGGCACGACGGCGACGTACGTGAAGTGCTGTCCGCCGTCGATCGGGTAAAACAGCAGCCGGGCTGTCGGGCCCACGAACATGTACATCAGCCGGGCGGACAGGGCCGGGACGCGGTGTGCCTCGACGATCCCACGGAACGCGCTGCTGCCCGAGTGGACCGGCCGATCCTCCCCCGCGATCGTGCGCCGCACCCGCGAGCGGGCGCCGTCGGCGCCGACGAGCACGTCCACGCGTGTGTGGCTGCCGTCGGCGAACCGCAGCCGGACTTCTGTCGCGGTCTCCTCATGGCTCACCAGACGTTTGCCCGTGAAGACGCGGCCTCCTGGCAAGAGCGCGGCGATCATGTGGTGCAGGGTGCCGCGATGCACTGTCAGATAGGGGGCTGCGTACCGTGTCTCCCACGTCTCGCCCATCGGCTGCCGGACGACCAGTCCGCCGTCGGCGGTGCGCACCTCCAGCGCGTCGGGCCGTACGGCCTCTCGGGCCAGCGCGTCGGACAGCCTCAGGCGTTGAAGGAGCCGGGTGCCGTTCGGGCCGAGATGCATGCCGACGCCGTCCTCGCGCAGGGTGTCGGCGCTCTCGTACACGGTGACATCCAGCCCGCGCCGGACCATCGCGGCCGCGGTGGTGAGACCGCCGATCCCACCGCCCACCACCGCGATGCGCGGACCGGGGCCGCTCAGGGAAGTGCCGCTCATGGGAGTGTGCCCCCTCCACTCGTCATGTCGCCCAGGCTCAGCAGCTCGCGCAGGTCTTCGCCGACCGTGAGCGGGATGTCGGCGACCGGGGTGCCGACTGCCGCGACGACGGATCGCAGGACACGTTCGAAACCGTCAGCGATCCGCTCGACCGTGGCCCGGCTCAGGACCTCGATGTCGTAGGAGTACGCCGTCGAAATCGTCTCCGGGCCCTGTTCCATCCGAAGCAGCAGGTCCAGCTGGCCTTCCTGCTGGGGTGTGTCGATCATGGTGATCCGGAGCCCCGCGCAGGTGACCGCGGGTCCCTCCGACCGGCCGTGTTCCGGAGGGCGGGGCACCGAGCGGTACATGCGCTCCGTGTCCACGAGGAACAGCGCCATGTGGTAGAGCGGGGCGGCCTGTTCGCCAGTGGAGTGGCCCAGCAGAGCACTCGGATACCGACTGTCGCTCAGCGCCCGCAGCACCTCCCGGCCGGCCGCGGACGCCACGTCGTGGAAGGTGTCGCCGGCGCGGAAACTGGCCCGTACCGGAAGGGGGTTGGTGAAGCAGCCCACGACCTCCCGCATCCCAAGGCCGAAACGCGCGGTGGCGGGCACGCCCAGCAGGAAGTCGTCCTGACCCGTCCAGCGGTGCACCACCGTCTGGAAGGCCGCCAACAAAAACGCGAAGGTCGTCACCCCGGCGGCCTCGGCGGCCCCCGCCAGGCTTACCACGAGATCCGCGGGCAGCCGCCGCTCCACCGTGTCGCCGGTGTAGGCGCGCACCACGGGACGGGGTCGGTCCAGCGGGAGTTCGGCCGGTTCGGCCCCGGCGAGGGACTGCCGCCACCGTCCCGCCGCCTTGTCGCCCGCCTCCGAGGCCAGGAACCGGCTCTCGGCGCCGACGTGCTCGTCGTACGATGCCGTGATCGGCTTCAGCACAGGCGCACGGCCGACGGCCGCGTCGGCGTAGGCGCTCAGCAGATCCCGGACCAACAAGGCGCGGGAGACGAAGTCGTTGATGATGTGGTGCGCGGCGACGACCAGCACGCCGTCGTCCGGGGCCCGGCGTACCAGCACGATACGCAGCGGCCCCTCGGTCTCCAGCCGGAACGGCGTCATGCAGGCCGAGTGCGAGGCGTTGAGCAACTCCGCCTCGTCGGCGCCGACGAGGTCAAGGAGGACGAACGCGTCCAGCGGCTCGTCGAGCGGGACCCGGCAGGGCCAGCCCCCGTGCTCGATGAACAGCGACCGCACCTGTTCGTGCTGCTCCTGCACCGCCCGCACCGCCCGAGTCAGAGCCTCGGTGTCGACGCGCCCTCGCACCCTGAGCCGCAGCACGGTGTTGTAGGCGGAACTGTCGGGCGCGAGGCGGTAGGTGGTCCACATGGACTGTTGGACGACGGAGAGGGGGCGGGTCTGGTCCGTTGTGGTCATGAGTGGCCTTCGGTGGGTCTGATCAGGGCGCAGGCGACAGTGCCGCTGCGGTCTGAGGTCGTCACCAGCGCGGGACGCCCGGAGTACCGGGGCCGGGATCGGACGAGCGCGAGCGGGACGGCGGACTGGAGCGCCGTCGAAGCCGCTCCGACGTCGCCGAGCAGGGGACGCAACTCCACCCGGTCGGTGGTGCCCAGCACTTCGTCGAGGGCCGTCGTCTCCTGCTCGCCCAGGAAGCCCGGGGCGGCTGTGGGGACGGCCAGGGCGATGTCGTCGGCTGTCACACCCGTGTCCCGCAGCAGGTCCTGTACACACAGGGCCAGGGCCTTGTCGGCGAGTTCGGGGTCGGACACCACCCGGAAGCGGCAGCCGAGCAGTTCCGCCCGGGGGGTGCGTCCGCCGCGCCGCGCGTTCGACGCGGACTCCAGGAGGAACAGCGTGGCCCCTTCGCCGAGCGACTCGTCCGCGCCCGCTGTGACGGCGTTCTCCAGGTGTGCGCGCTGCACGGAGAACTCGTCGGCGGCGCCGCACAGCAGGGCACTCGCGTGCCCGGCCCGCAGCAGCCGGGACGCGTAGGTGAGGGCGAGCAGACCGCTGGCGGTACCGCCCGACACAGTCACGTTGGGCCCCTTGAGGCCGTGCCAGATGGCGCTGCGCCCTGTGGGGTGGTTGAGGACCGTGTTGGGGAAGTGGGCCGGGTTGACGTGAAAGGGCTTTTGCCCGCTGAGCGCGTCCCGGGTGAACGCCATGACGCTCTGCACGCTGCCGGGGGTGCCGAGGACCAGCCCCGTTCCCTCCGGATCGTCGGCGAGCGGGGCGCCGCACCGGTCGAGCAGCAGGCCGGCGGTCGTCACGGCGATGCCGGTGAGCCGGTCCATGGACCGCGTTCCCTTCGGGCCAAGGGCGCCGGCGATGTCAAAGCCGGGAATCAGGCCGGCCATGCGGTGCGGGACGGGCCAGACCCTGCGGTCGAGCGGGACCGCTGCCGGCCGCCCGGCCAGGACTCCTTCGGTGAACGCGGTCTCTCCGAGGCCGTACGGTGAAGCCACGGCCATCTCCGTGATGACCGGGCCGTCCGGGGCGTGTGCCATCGACATCCTCCCTCAGCTGTTCACGCCCGTGCCGACGCCCTTGCGGGCGACCGCGCCGGATCCGTCGTACCTGGCGAGGATGAGGACGGCGTTGTTGCCGCCGAACGCGAGCCCGTGGTTCTCCACCACGCGCAGATCCGCCTCGACCGCCTTGTTGGGAACGCAGTCCACGGCGCACTCCGGGTCGGTCTCGATGTGGTTGATCGTCGGCGGGACGAAGCCCTGCCGCAGCGCGATCGCGCACGCGACGGCGGCCAGCGCGCTGGCGGCGCCCATCGTGTGGCCGATCATCGACTTGATGGAGACCGTGCGCGGGGTGCCGTCCCCGAACACCTGGCGGATGGCGCCGACCTCGGTGACGTCGTTGGCCCGGGTGCCCGTCCCGTGCGCGGAGATCAGGTCCACGTCCTCGGGAGCGACCCCGGCGTGCCGGTGCGCGGCCCTGATCGCGCGGGCAATGCTGTCCCGGTCGGGGGCGACCGGGTGCCGGGCGTCGCACGACAACCCGTACCCCAGGACCTCCGCGTGCACCCGCGCCCCGCGCGCCAGGGCCGACTCCAGGCTCTCCATCAGCAGCACGCCGGCCCCCTCACCGACCAGCAGACCCTCACGGCTGCGGTCGAAGGGGCGGCACACCTGCGGGGAGACGGTGCCCAGCCGGTAGAAGCCGGTGAAGGTCTTGCGGCACAGGGCGTCGGCTCCGCCGCACAGCGCCAGGTCCACATCGCCCGCACTGATGCTGTCGTAGCCGTACCCGATGGCGTAGTTGCCCGCGGCGCAGGCAGTGGGCACGGTGACAGCCTCCACATCCTCCAGACCGAGTTCCCGGGCGACGCCCGTGGACAGATGGCCCGGGGACGTCCGGCGGGCGACGACCGGGTCGACTCGGTCAGCTCCGTGGGCGACCTGCAGGGCCACCAGATGGTCCAGGTCCCGGCTCTCGCCGTCGCTCGTCCCCATGGACACCAGCGAACGCGTCGCGCGTACCGCGTCCTCGCCGAGTCCGGAGTCCTCCATTGCCATACGGCTCGCGGCCGCCGCGAACTGAGCCGCTCGTCCCAGCTCGTCGGCGGGCAGGACACGCAGCCAGTCGGCCGGGTCCGCGTCGGTTATCTCGCACGCGGTGGCGTGCGAGAAGCCCGTGGTGTCGAACGCGGTGATCGGCTTGGCCCCGTTACGGCCGGCCCGCAGCCCCGCCGCGAATCCGGCGGTGCCCGTGCCGATGCAACTGATGGCTCCCATACCGGTGATCACCACCCGACGACGGGCCTCCACCCGGAGGCGGCTCACCGTTCCCCGGCCTGGCCCCGAGCCATGGCCACGGCCGAGTAGACAGCCGTCAGATCGGTCATGTCCTGCAGCGGCACCTGCTCCAGCGAAATGCTGTATTCCTGCTCCAGGCTGGCGTGAATCTCCAGCAACCCCAGGGAATCTGCACCGTGGTCCCGGAAGAGGCTGCTGTCCGAGACGTCGTCCGGATTCAGCTCAAGAATTTCACAGACAAGTTCCTTGATACGCCGACGCTCCGCGTCCGCGAGCACAGTTCTTTCCGAGGTTGCCATGCCTGTCTCCCATCGACTGGCTTTTGTTCAAGGCTTCAGCGGCTGTCACGGGAGTCTGCGACGCGGCTCTATGCATTTCCTACAGTGCCTCGCGACCGGCTCCGTATAGCGGGTTTATAGCGGGCTCGCGCAGCCTGGCGTCGAATTCCATGGCTCCGGCGAGAAGGCAGATGACCCATGGCCGAGACAGACACACTTCCCCTCAAGACCGGAACATCACTGACCCTTGACGACACGCAGCACGACCGGATCGGCGAGGTGGCGGCCGGGCTGCTGGAGTCCGTGACGACGACGCTGGACAGCGCAGCCTGGCTGACGGCCGCCCGCGCAGCGTCCGCCCGCCTCCCCTGCGAACTGCGCACCGCACTGCGGCGCTTCCGATACGACGCGGGCACAGACGGCATGCTGCTGGTCCGCAACCTTCCCGTGGGCGCGGCCGTGCCGCCCACCCCCACCCACCCTGACTCCGTGGAGCGCACCCCGACCACGGCCGCGGCGGCTGTCACCATCGCGATGCTCCACCTCGGTGAGGTGATCGCCTTCCGCAACGAAAAGGGCGGCGCCCTCGTCCAGAACGTCGTTCCCGTGCCCGGCCGGGAACGCCAGCAGAGCAACGCCGGATCAGTCCGGCTGGAGATGCATTCGGAGAACGCCTTCCACCCCAACCGGCCCGACTACGTCGGCCTGTTGTGCGTACGCGACGACCCGACCGGCGACGCTCGGCTGTGCACGGCCTCTGTGCGCCGTGCCCTGCCGCTGCTGTCGGAGGCCACCCGGCAGGTGCTGTCGGAGGAGCGCTTCATAACGGAGCCGCCGCCGTCATTCGGCGGGCCGGGCGGCGTCACCCCGAACCACGCTCTGCTGCGCGGCGCACCCGAAGACCCTGACCTGCTGGTGGACTTCGCTGCCACGCATCCCCTCGACGAGCGGGCCGCCGCGGCCATGGTGGAACTCGGCGACGCCCTCTCCGCCAGCACGGTCGCCCACCCACTGCGCGCCGGAGACCTCGCCGTGGTCGACAACCGGCTCGCCGTCCACGGCCGTACCGCGTTCACCCCCCGCTACGACGGTACCGATCGCTGGCTGCACCGCGTCTACGTCGCCCTCGACTACCGCCGCACCCGGCCGGACCGCGGTACAGGCGGATCCGTCCTCTCCTGACGCGTTCCCGCACCACCGGCCACAACCACCACCCCGCCCCACAACCCCGCGAGGAATACACATGGAGCACCCCGACAACCGTGTTCGTAAGGTCGTCATCCTCGGCGGTGGCACCGCCGGCTGGATGACCGCCGCCTACCTGGGCAAGGCGCTGCAGGGCACCGCCGACATCACCGTGCTGGAGGCGCCGAGCATCCCGCGCATCGGTGTCGGCGAGGCCACGGTCCCGAACCTGCAGAAGGTGTTCTTCGACTTCCTCGGCCTGTCCGAGAAGGAGTGGATGCGGGAGTGCAACGCCAGTTTCAAGATGGGCATCCGCTTCATCAACTGGCGGACCGGCGGCCGGGGCGAGGCCGCTCCGCGTGCGCTGCCCGAAGGTGGGGGCGACCACTTCTACCACACGTTCGGACTGCTGCCCGACCACGACCAGGTGCCACTGTCCCACTACTGGTACCACCGCCGCTACCACGGCCGGACCGACGAGCCGTTCGAGTACGCCTGCTTTCCCGAACCCGCCGTGATGGACGCCAAGAAGTCCCCGTGCTGGATGGACGGCACCCCTTCCACTCGCTACGCCTGGCACTTCGACGCCCAACTCGTCGCGGACTTCCTGCGCCGTTTCTCGACCCGAAAGCAGGGCGTGCGGCACGTCGAGGACGAGATGACGCGGGTGTGCACCGACGACCGCGGCTTCGTCGAGGCGCTCGAGACGAAGAGCGGCGAACGCATTGAGGGTGACCTGTTCGTCGACTGCTCCGGCTTTCGCGGACTGCTCATCAACCAGGCCATGTCGGAGCCGTTCCTGGACATGAGTGACCACCTGCTGTGCGACAGCGCCGTGGCCACTGCCATTCCGCACGACGACGAGACGGATGGTGTCGAGCCGTTCACCTCGGCGATCGCGATGTCGTCGGGCTGGACGTGGAAGATCCCGATGCTGGGCCGGTTCGGAACCGGTTACGTCTACTCCAGCCGGTTCGCTTCCCAGGAGGAGGCGACCGAGGAGTTCTGCCGGATGTGGAATCTCGACCCGGCGACCCAGCCCCTCAACCACATCAAGTTCCGCGTCGGCCGCAACCGACGCGCCTGGGTGAAGAACGTGGTCAGCATCGGCCTGTCGTCCTGCTTTCTGGAGCCGTTGGAGTCCACCGGCATCTACTTCATCACCGCCGCGATCTACCAGCTCGCCAAGCACTTCCCGGACCGGTCGTTCAACGAGGCGCTGACCGAGAGTTTCAACCGGGAGATCGAGACGATGTTCGACGACACCCGGGACTTCATCCAGACGCACTTCTACTTCGCCCCCAGGGAAGACACCCCCTTCTGGAAGGCCAACAAGGACCTCGCCCTGACGGACGACATACGAGAGAAGATCTCCGTCTACCGGGCCGGCCTGCCGGTGAATCCGCCGATCACCGACGAGAGCACGTACTACGGCAACTTCGACGCCGAGTTCCGCAACTTCTGGACCAACGGCAGTTACTACTGCATGTTCGCGGGCCTGGGCCTGCTCCCCGACGCGCCGCTGCCCACACTGGCCCACCGGCCCCGCTCGGTGGAAGGCGCCGAGCCGCTCTTCGCTGAGGTCAAGAACAAGGAGCGGCACCTGCTGGAAACCCTGCCCAGCACCTACGACTACCTGCGTCAGCTGCACGGCCACTGAGCCGTCGACCCACGGGAGTCCAAAATGCCTCGCCCGGCCCAAACCGCCGCCCCGACCTCAGCCCCTGCGGACGTGGATCTGCGGCCCTTCATGGCAGCTTTCCCCACCGGTGTCGCCGTCATCACATCCCTCGACGTGGACCACCGGCCCTGGGGAATGACCTGCACCTCGCTGTGCAGCGTCTCCCTCGATCCGCCCAGTCTCGTGGTCAGCCTGCGCAGCGCCAGTCCGACCCTCGATGCCATTCAGGAACACGGAGGCTTCGCGCTGAACCTGCTCCACGCCCGTGCCCAGACCACATCCCACCGGTTCAGCTCCGGGGATCCCGAACGCTTCGACCAAACCGAGTGGGAGCTCCCGCCCCGGGCCCGGGGCCCGCACCTGCGCGCGGACGCCCATGCAACGGCGGACTGTGCCCTGCTGAGCACGACCGTGATCGGGGACCACACCGCGGTCTTCGCGGAGGTCAAGCGGGTCATCACACGAGATCTCGCCCCCGCCCCATTGCTGTACGGGTTGCGTCGCTATGCCCGCTGGCCCGGCCCCGCCGCGAACGGGGGTGATCTCGACGCGACCCGTTGAGCGCCATCCTGTCCGTTCCGTGAACACGACCAACGATCTGCTCTGGAGGACTGACTGCCGTGGGTGACAACCGCATCAAGAACATACTCGTGCTCGGAGGCGGTACGGCGGGCTGGATGGCCGCCTCGTACCTGGGCAGAGCCCTGGGGCCCACCGTGCGCATCACGGTGCTGGAGGCGCCGGCGGTTCCGAGGATCGGCGTCGGCGAGGCCACCATCCCGAACCTCCAGAGGGTGTTCTTCGACTTCCTCGGCCTGTCCGAGGAGGAGTGGATGCCCGAGTGCAACGCCAGTTTCAAGATGGGCATCAGATTCGTGAACTGGCGGACGCCCGGCGCCGGTGCCGTGGAGCCCCGCCCGCATGCCAACCGGCGGGACCACTTCGACCACCTCTTCGGCCTGTTGCCGAGCCACGAGGGTCTACCGCTGTCGCACTACTGGACGTACAAGCGGCTCAACGGCACCACGGACGAGCAGTTCGACCAGACCTGCTACACCCAGTCGGCGATCTTCGATCAGAAGTTGTCGCCCCGCTATCTGGACGGGACCCGATGGGCCAGCTACGCCTGGCACTTCGACGCCAATCTGGTCGCGGACTTTCTGCGCCGCTTCGCCGTCGAGAAGCAGGGCGCGATCCACATCGAGGACCGGTACACGGAGTCCGAGGTCGACCAGCGCGGCCACATCATCTCCATCACCACCGAGAGCGGGCGCAGGCTGGAGGCCGACCTGTTCGTCGACTGCTCCGGCTTCCGCGGACTGCTCATCAACCAGGTGATGAAGGAACCGTTCCTGGACATGAGTGACCACCTGCTCAACGACCGGGCGGTGGCCACTCAGGTGCGGCACGACGACGAGACGGACGGTGTCGAGCCGTTCACCTCGGCGATCGCGATGTCGTCGGGCTGGACGTGGAAGATCCCGATGCTGGGCCGGTTCGGAACCGGTTACGTCTACTCCAGCCGGTTCGCTTCCCAGGACGAGGCGACCGAGGAGTTCTGCCGGATGTGGAATCTCGACCCGGCGACCCAGCCCCTCAACCACATCAAGTTCCGCGTCGGCCGCAACCGACGCGCCTGGGTGAAGAACGTCGTCGGCATCGGCCTGTCGTCCTGCTTCGTCGAGCCGTTGGAGTCCACGGGCATCTACTTCGTCTACGCGGCGCTCTACCACCTGGTGAAGCACTTCCCGGACAAGCGGTTCGACGAGGTTCTGGTCAACCGGTTCAACCGGGAGGTGGAGGTCATGTTCGACGACACCCGGGACTTCATCCAGGCGCACTTCAGCCTCGCCCCGCGCAACGACACCGCGTACTGGCGTGCCTGCAAGGAACTCGAACTCGCCGACGACTTCAAGGAGAAGGTCGCGCTGTACAAGTCGGGTCTCGGAGTGGAACTGCCGGCCACCGACGAGGCCAACTACTACGGCAACTTCGAGGCCGAGTTCCGCAACTTCTGGAGCAATGCGAACTATTACTGCGTGTTCGCCGGGCTCGACGTCCTGCCGGACCACTCCATGCCCTTGCTCAGCCACCGGCCGTCGTCCATCGAATCGGCCGAGGCCGTGTTCGCGGAGGTCGGCCGTCGGCGGGATGAACTGCTGAAGACGCTCCCGTCGAATTACGACTACCTCCGCCGCATCCACAACAAGTGATCTCGACCCGCCGTACGGGCGGTGGGCCCAGCAACCCACCGCTCGTCAGCCGACCCCGACGGGACCCTCATCATGACTACCTCGGATCGTCTGCTCGATCTCGCTCATCTGGCGGTGGCCCTCGGCACGGCACTGGCTGTCGCAGCAGTGGGACGGCGCGCGGCGCGCGGGGCGCGCCAGCCCGAAGTCATCGGAGAGATCATGGCCGGGCTACTGGTCGGTCCGGCCCTGGTCCGGCTCCTCGGGGAACGGACCTTCGAAACGCTGCTGCCCGGGAACATCCGCGACGGACTCCATCTGATCGCCGAGGCGGGGCTGGTGCTGTTCATGGTCGGACTGGCCCACGAACTGCGGCTCGGGTCCCTGCGCCCGTCCGCGCGGACCACGGGCTGGGTCGTCGCCGGATCGTTGCTGCCCACCATGGTCCTCGGCGCTCTGCTGGCCGGTTGGTTGGTCCACGCGAACGACCATCACGTACGCGGCGACGCGCCGCTGCCTTCCTTGGTCCTCACCCTCTCCGTCTGCCTGTCGATCACGGCGGTGCCTGTGCTGGCCAGGATCCTGACCGACCGCGCCATGACCGAAACAGCGCCCGGGCGCACAGCGCTCACCTCGGCGATCGTGATCGACTCCGTTGCCTGGCTCACGCTCGCGGTGGCCGTGGGCCTGAGGACGGGACGGCTCGGTGGCTTCCTCGGCTCGCTGGCGGCGCTGACGGCCGGCCTGGCCGTGACATACACCTTGCGCCGCCTCCTGGGCGGACGCAGGGCCGAGAGAGTGTGCGGGCGCCATCCCGCAGGCGCTGCTGTGCTGATCGGCGCGATGGCGATCGTCATGGCACTCGTGCTGGAGGGAGCCGGCATGACCGCCGTCTTCGGCGCCGTCCTCGCAGGTCTGGCCGTGCCCGCGCGGAAGACGTCGCCCTGGACGCGGGCAGTAGCCTCGGTCACCCGGACCGGCCGGATCCTGCTGCCGGTCTTCTTCGTCGTCAGCGGACTGACCGTGCTGACCCGGGGACTCGACTCGACCCCATTCCTTCTCATCGTGCTGACCACCCTGCTGGGCATCATCGGCAAGGTGCTCGGCGGCTACGCAGGCGCGAGACTCGGCGGCTACGGGCACTGGGAGGGGCTGCGGGTGGGCGCGCTCATGAACACTCGCGGCCTCACGGAGATCATCGTCCTTCAAGTCGCCTACGACGCAGGGATCCTGACCAGGCCGATCTTCGTCGCGTTCCTGGTGATGGCCTTGGTGACCACCGCGCTGACCAGCCCCCTCCTGCAACTCGTCGACAGGGCCGTGCCCCGCCGCGCAGTACGGCTCGCTCGCCCCGCACCGGCGAGCCGAGGGGCTCTGTGACCTTGGACCTCCCGGCCGTCATACGGGATGTCACCTTGTGGACCAGTCGCGCGTGCAGGTCGACATCGCCGTCATGATCCAAAGCGTCGCCGGTGATCTCCATGTACGAGAAATGGCCGCCGTAACGCTGGTGGCGAGGCGATATGACACCCCGGCGTGAGGTCCGAGAACAGGGTTTCGCTGACGTCGGTTGTTCTCCGCATGTCAGCCGGCACCGCTGCCCTGGGGACCAGTTGGGGACCACACGGTGCTTGCGCCCCTGAGCGGCCCCCACACGGACGCACGTCCTGCACTCCAGTTCTGCCTGATGTGCGGAGATATTTCCCGTGGTCCTCACTCCTGGGGGTCAAGGGGTCGCAGGTTCAAATCCTGTCGTCCCGACGGTGCGAAGGGTCTTCGCAGGCGAGAGCCTGCGGGGGCCCTTTTCGTATGGGCCGTTTCCGGTCTTCGGGGTTGAGCATGCCGCTCATCGGCGCCTTTGCTCGGAGGCGGGCGAAGATGCCGTTGCTGGACCTGGACAAGATCACTGCGGGGCTGTCGAAGACCTGGTGGGGTTTTCTGCGGGACTGGAACCGCTCGCTGCGGTCGGGAAACTATCCGGAGACCACCCGCTACAACTATCTGCTGGCGGCCGCCCAGCTGGGCCGCTGTCTGGGGGAGTACTCGCCGGATCCGGAGGCCGACGACGCGGCCGAGGACCCGAGCGGAGTCAGCCGCACCCATGTCGAGGCGTTCCAGGCGTGGATGATCGGGACGCGGTCGGCGTCGACGGCGCTGAACAAGCGCAAGGCGCTGCAGCAGTTCTTCAAATGGCTGATGACTCGACGAGGGTGAGATCGACCGGTCGCCGATGGAGCGGGTCCGGCAGCCGAAGATGCCGCAGAAGCTGGTCCCGGTCATCCGGCACGAGGAGATCAACCGGTTCAAGCAGCGGCGCGGCGTGGCCATGCGGACCGACAAGCTTGCTCTCGCCCGTCGAGCAGCACTCCATCTCGCGGCGATCCTCATCTGGGCCCGGCGGTGACGCTGCGGTCAGAGACTGAAGATCCGTCGTGCGTTGCCGGACAGGAACAGCTCGGTGGCTTCCTCGCCCGGGCCCAGTTCGCCGAGGTGTTTCAGCACCCAGCCGGGGGTGATCATGGGGTGGTTGGTGCCGAACAGCACCTTCCTGCGGCCCCGGTCGCGCAGGTAGTCGACCAGCTCGGGCGGGTAGCGGCGGGCGGTGTAGGCGCCGGTGTCGATGTACACGGTGGCGTGCTTGTCGGCCACCGCGATCATCGCCGTGGTCCACGGGTAGCCGATGTGCCCGCACACGATGGCCAGTTCGGGGAAGTCGAGCGCAACCTGGTCGATGTAGGGAATGGGGCGGCCGGTCTCGGACGGGCGCAATGGACCGGTGTGGCCGACCTGGGTGCAGAAGGGGATGCCGAGGTCGACGCAGGCGGCGTACAGCGGGTAGCAGAGCCGGTCGGTGGGCGGCAGCTGCCAGAGCCAGGGCATGATCCGCAGGGCCACGAAGCCGAATTCCTCCACGGCCCGGCGCAGTTCCCGCACGGCCTGGACCGGCCGGGTGAGATCCGCGCCGGCCACCCCGCGCAGCCGCCCCTCGGACTGGGCGACGAACTCGGCCACTTCGTCGTTGCTGATCAGTGGCCCCTGGGGCCCGTACCAGGCCGCCGAAAGTCCGATCTCCACATCAGCGGCCGTCAACGCAGCCAGCGTGACTTTGACCGGCAACGGTTCCTCCAGCAGGCCCCGCCCCGTCCACCGGCGCAGCGACTCGAACATCTCATGGTTGGAGTGACGGAGTGCGGGGTGCTGCATCCACGCATCAACGACCGGCATCAGGTGCACCTACCTCTCTCGCGATGCCGCCGACCGCACCGAACGCGGCTAAGCGAACGCTTACCCGCGACCCCGGCCAATGTATGCCGTCCCCGACCACCCCCGACCATCGACTGCGCGCATGAGGCGGGGGAGCCCAAAGTGCGGTTGTGACACCAGACTTGGACTCCCTCGCCGCCACGCTGTACGTGAAGACCGAGGACGTGCTGAAGGCGTCGCCGCATCTCGCGCCGTGGGGACCGGCTGTCGGGATCACTCCGAAACTCACCGACGCCGAGCTGGTCACCCTCGCGGTGGTGCAGGCCCTGCTCGGATTCGCCTCCGAGGTGAAGCGGCTCCGCCACGTCCGCGCTCACCTGCGGCATCTGTTTCCGTGCGTGCCCCAGCAGCCTGGCTGCAACGAGCATCTGCGCGAGCCCGTCGAGCTGCTCCACCGGATCTCCCGGCTGCCGGCCGCGGACACATCCGTGTGGAGCGACGACCTGGGGATCGTGGACTCCACGCCCGTGGAATGCGGCCGCTCCCGCGAGAGAGTCAAACCTTCCTTTGAAGCCGCGCTGAACATGTACGGCATGTGGGTCTCGGCGCCGAGACCCAGGCAGGCGGTAGCGGTGTCACCAGGTCGGACAGAGCCCGGCCCCCGTGCCCGAGCACGTGAAGGTACCAGTCGGCCCGCTGTCCGGATTGACGGAGTTCCTTGAGAGGCTGTCGCGCGGTTCTTGTCATGCGTCCCCTCCGGTGTCCGAGTGCTCCGGAGCAGCCGAGAACGGTAGGTCGGAGCATCGGGACACAAGTGTGCAAGCCGTGCTGAGCGCCGGTGGAAGGGCTTCTACCTCTGAGCCTGCCCTGCGCCCGTCCTTTCAACGAAGTGCTCCAGGTCTTCAGCGCCGGGCTTGAGTACACCGTCGCGTACGGCGAGGGCCGTGGCCTCGGCGCGCGAGGCGCTGCCGGTCTTGCGAAGCACGTGCTCGATGTGACTGTGTACCGTCCGCGGAGACAGGAACAACGCCTGCGCGATGGTCTGGTTGGTCTGACCCCTGGCGGCCCGGGTGAGTACTTCCAGTTCGCGGGGGCTCAGGGAGTACGGCAGTTGTGTGGGCGCCTCGGACACCAGGACCGCCCTTCGTGCGAGGGGTGATCCCGTCGTGCACCGGCGGAGCACCACACGGTTCCAGTGTTGGCCGACCGGCCACAGGACCCGCAGCCGGAAGCCGTCCGAGCCGGCGAACGCCTCCACCAGCTGTCGGAATGCTTCGTCGTCCAGGACTCGGGCGGGGCCGTGGCCGGGGAGGTCGATGACACCGTCGGCCGTGACGAGGTTCGCCCCCGCGTTCACCGGAAGGTCGTGCGGGTCACTGGTATGGGCCGTCGGCTCGGCCAGGGCACCCAGTGCCGGCAGGACCGAGGCGAGCAGCTGGCGCGCGTTCGTGTCGTACGTGCCCGGTCCTTCGACGGACAGGGTGACCAGACCGATCACCCGCCCGTGGTGACGCAGGGCGCCGGTCAGCGCGTCACGGAACCCGGCGGGCCGGACCCGCTCGGCGTAGAACCAGCCGTTGCGGAAACGCTGCGCGCCGGATGCCGCGTCTTCGGCGTCTTCCGTGATGGACGGCGGGAGCGTCTGCCGTACGACGTTCGCGTACCACGGGGTCGAGACGAACTCGGCGGCCATCGACTCGGACGTCATGGTGGTGTAACCGATACCCGCGACCTGCAGATGTGCTCCGGTGATCGGATCGATGGTGAGCAGGGTGGCGGCGTCGAGGGGCAGAGCGCGGCGGAGCTCGTGCAGCGCCTGGGCACAGGCCGACGCGGTGTCGCGTTCGCGGGTGAGCATGCCGATGCGGGTGGCTGCCGCGAGCTGCTGGTAGCTGACCATGCGGGCCTCCGGGAACCCCACGACCAAGGTGTCGTTTGGCTCCTAACGGTATGGGTTTCGGGGTGGGTCGGACAAGACGTTCACCACCGCACGGCTCGGGCGGTCGGTATTTCTACGGATGGCGGGGACGGCACGCCCGGGTCTTTTCTGTTCGGCACAGCCGGATGCCCGACACCAGCGGTATCGGGCCGCATCCCCTCGGAGAGCCCCGCCATGTCCAGATCCTCTTGTCCTTCGCCGGCCTCGCGCCGCCAGTTCCTGGCTCTGTCCGGTGGCGTTGCCGCCGCTACCGCACTGTCCCTCGCGGGCTGTTCCGCGCCGGGCGGCGGCACGAGCACGGTGGATGCCGCCGACTCGTCGGCGGGGTCGAAAAGCCTCACCAAGATCGGCCTGGACTATCCCTTCACCCAGCTTCCGCTCTACGCGACGCTCGTGAAACTCTCCACTGCCGTGGCCAAGAAGCACAACGTCTCCCTGCTGACCACGAGCGACGCAAGCAGCGCCGACACCCAGGCCACCGATCTCACGACCTGGGTCACACAGAAGATGCCGGCCGTCGTGTCCTTCCCGATGGTCTTCGAGGCCACCGAGGCGATCGCCAAGCGGGCGTTGGACTCGGGCCTGATCTGGGTGACGTACGGCGGATCCCTGCAACACCAGAGCGCGGACATCCAGTTCAGCTTCCTTGAGGGCGGCACGCTCCTCGGGGAGGCCGCCGCCAAGTGGGCCAACGAGACGCTCGGCGGCAAGGGGAAGGTCGCCTTCCTCACCGACAGCACCATCGAACTCGGTCGCGAGCGGTCCAAGGGCATGATCGACGCCTTCACCAGGAACGCGCCCGGCGTCGACGTGGTCGCCCAGGAGCAGGCCATCGACCCCGACAGCGGACTGTCCAAGTCCCGTGCCGTCCTCGCCAAGCACTCGGACCTCAATCTCATCCTCGGGGTCACGGACGCCGCCGCGTACGGTGGTTTCAAGGCCCTCCAACAGGCGGGCCGCAAGTCGACCGACGCCAGGACCTTCGTCGGCGGCCAGGACGGCGCGGCCCCCTCCCTTCTTGCCATCAAGCAGGGCACCTTCTACCGGGCCTCGGCCGCTCTGGCGCCGAAGGACATCGCGGACGCTGTCGTCGAGGTCCCCCTGGCCGTCGCCGCCGGGAAGGCGCACCCAAGCGTCCAGGTGCCGATCACACTCGTCGGGCACGGGGACATCGCGCGTATCGACGACCTTCTCGCGCAGAACTCCTAGGCGCCCGCCATGACGGAACCCAACCTCCGTATCAGCGGGCTGAGCAAGTCCTTCGGCGGCGTCAGGGCCCTGGACGGCGTGGACCTGACCGTCCCGGCAGGGCAGGTCCACGCCCTGCTCGGTCACAACGGCGCCGGCAAGTCCACCTTGATCAAGTGTCTCGGCGGTGCCTTTCCGCCGGATGCGGGCACGATCGAGGTGGGCGGGACATCCCATGCGCGTCTGACCCCACGCGAGTCGATCGCCGCCGGCGTGGCGATCATCTTCCAGACACTCAGTGTCGTCGACTCCCTCACGGTGGCCGAGAACATCTTCCTCGGCCAGGAGTGGACGCGGTACGGCACTGTTCACCGCAGGGCCCAGGAGGACGTGGCCGCGGAACTGCTGGAGCGGGTCGCTGCGAGCTGCTCGCCGCGCGACCGGGTCGCTGAACTGCCCATGGGGCAAAGGCAGTTGGTGGAGATCGCCAAGGCTCTCAGCCGTAGCGCCTCGGTGCTGGTCCTGGACGAGCCGACCGCCGCGCTGTCCGGGGCCGAGAGCGATGCCCTGTCCGAACGCGTCGAGGACCTGCGCAGCCAGGGGCTGGCCATCGTCTACGTCACCCATCTGCTGGGCGAAGTGGAGCGGCTGGCGGACGCGGTAACGGTGTTGCGCGACGGCCGGGTCGCCCACCACTCGACGGTCGCGGGTCACACGCGGCGTGGGCTGGTCGAAGCCATCGTCGGCCGACCCGAACCTGTCCCGGACGACCTCTGCAGCCCCGCGCGGACCGCCGCTTCCGCCACCGTCGTCGCACGAGACGGCACCTCGGCCCTTCCGCGTGTCCCCGGGCTTGTCGTGGACGGGCTCTGCGGCCCGGGGTTCGGCCCCGTGGAGATCAGCGTCGGCGAGGGGGAGATCGTCGGGCTGTACGGGCTCATGGGCTCAGGCCGTACGCGCATCCTGGAGACCCTCTTCGGCGGGCGCCGTGCCTCAAGCGGAAGGGTGACGGTAGGGGAGCGGATCGTCGCGCCCGCGTGTCCCGCGGACGGGCTGGCCGCCGGGATCGCCCTGGTGCCGGCGGACCGGCGCAGGCAGGGCCTGTTCCCGCTGCTGAGCGCCCAGGACAACGTGCTGCTGCCGTCGATCCGTCGGCTCGCCCGACACCGGGTGCGGGCCCTGGCTGCCGAGCGGAGGGTCTTTCGTGCGCTGTCCGACGCGGTCGGACTGCGCCCCGCCCGGCCGCGTCTGCCGGCAGCCGCCTTCTCCGGTGGCAATCAGCAGAAACTCGTTCTGGGCCGTTGGATCAACGAGGCGCGCAGCATCGACGTCCTGCTCCTCGACGAGCCCACCCAGGGTGTCGATGTGGGCGCTCGGCAGGAGATCTACCAGGTCGTCTCCGCGCTCACCGCCCAGCGTGGGACGGCCGTGCTGTTCGCCTCCAGTGACCCGGAGGAGGTCGTCGCCCTTGCCGACCGCTGTCTGATCGTCTCGGCAGGACGGATCAGCGGCGAACTCAGTGGCGCCGAACTCACCGAAGCCGCCCTGATGTCGGCCGTCCACAACGTCGACAACACCGCCCCCATGACCCCGGAAGGAGCGGCATGACGACCGCGACCACCGCCCCCGCGAACCGCCTGATCCCGAGCCCGCGTGTCCTGGCCGGGGGTGGGCTGAACGCCGTACGGCGTCACCCCCTGCTGGTCGTCCTCACCCTCATGGTGCTGGTCTTCCAGCTGACCACCGGGAGTTTCCTCGACCCCGGCAACCTGCGTGGGATCGCCACAGACGCGGCCACCCTCGCCGTCGTGGCGGTGCCGCTGGCACTGCTCGTCATCAGCGGCTATCTCGATCTCTCGGTGGGCTCCACGCTCGCGCTGGGAGGACTGGTGGCCGGCTGGCTCGCCGGACAGCAGCACCAGTCGCCCGTCGTCGCCGTACTCGGCGCGCTCATCGTGGGCGCGGCGGTGGGTGCCGTGAACGGCATCCTCTGCTGCTACCTCGGGCTGTCCGCGTTCATCGTGACGCTGGGCATGCTGACCGCGGTCCGCGGACTGGCACAGCAGCTCTTTCCGCTGCCGCTGAGCAGCTTCGGGTCCGGGTTCGCCTGGCTCGGCGGATCACGGATCGCCGGGATCGACGCGCCGATCGTCATCGCCGTGCTCGTCCTCGTGGCGGGCGCTCTGTTCCTGGCGCTCACCCCGGCCGGGCGGCACGTCTTCGCCATAGGCGTCAACCGGGAGGCCGCCTATCTTTCCGGCATCAACGTTCGCCGTACGCCCTTCGCACTGTTCGTCGTCACTGGTGTGGCCGCGGCGTTGGCCGGTGCGATCAAGGCGTCGGTGCTCGACAGTGTCGTGTCCGGAACGTCGGGGGCCGGGTTCGAACTGACCGTGCTCACCGCCGTACTGCTCGGCGGGGTCGCGCTCACCGGCGGCTCCGGTTCCGTCCTCGGTGTCCTGCTCGGCGTGCTCTTCCTCGGCTGTCTGCAGAACGGGCTGACGCTGTTGAGCGTGCCCACGTTCTGGCAACAGATGGCGCAGGGCACTGCTCTGGTTGCCGGTGCCGCGCTCGCCTGCTTCGGCCCACGGCTGACGCGGTGACCAATTCCTCGCCCCGAACCCTCCCTGCAGAAAGGCCACGCGTGAGCGACTGCACCCCCTCCCTGATTCTGACCGGTGGCCAGGTACTCACCATGGACCGCGACTTCATGGTCGCCGAAGCCGTGGGCGTACACGGCAGGGACATCGTCGCTGTCGGCAGCGACGCCGACCTGCGCGCCCTGGCCGGACCCGGCACCCGGATCATCGAACTCGACGGCAGGACCGTCCTGCCGGGCATCAACGACTCGCATCTGCACGGGGCGGCATACGGCATGACGAAGCCGCCCTTCGCCCTCGATGTCGGCCACCCGGCGGTCGGTTCGATCGCGGACATCGCCACCGTCGTGGAACGGGCGGCCCGGGCGGCCCGGCCCGGCGAGTGGATCATCGGACTCGGCTGGGACGCCGGTTACCTGGCCGAGTGCCGAGCCGATGCACGGCGGTTCCCGCACTGCCGGGACCTGGACGGGATCGCACCGGAGAACCCGGTCTGTCTGACCCACTTCTCCTCGCACCTCGTGTGGGTCAACAGCGCGGCGCTGCGCCGCTGCGGCATCGACACCGCGAGCGTTCCGCCGTCCGGCGGAGTCATCGACCTCGACTCCGGCGGGGAGCCCACCGGCATTCTGCGCGAGGCCGCGCAGCAGCTCGTCCTGGCATGCCTGCCCTCGCCCGCAGTCGGCCGACGGCGCGAGGCCATCCAGGGCATGGTGCGTGAACTGCACTCCCGGGGCATCACCAGCTACACCGAACCAGGCCTCGGCCCGGGCGGTGCCACCTCCCTCTTCGGCGGCCTGAGCACCGACAACTGGACGGCCTACGCCGACCTCGCCGCGAGCGGCGAACTACAGGCCCGAGTCAGCGTCCTCCTGCTGCCCGCTCCCATGGGCGGCTCGGCCGATGACGTCCGCAAAGGCCTGGTCGAACTGCAGCGCCCCGAGTCGGCCGACCCGCGTCTGCTGAACGCCATCGGCGTCAAGATCTTCGCCGACGGTGTGCCGCCCAACCGGACTGCCTGGATGAGAGAGCCGTACGCGGACGGCGGCCATGGCGCGCTGTGCGTGCACGGCGACACCCCCGCACTCCGCAGCGGCGAACTGGTCGAAATGATCCGCGTCGCCCACGAGGCAGGCTTCCAACTCGGCGTGCACGTCACCGGCGACCTGGCCATCGACACGGTGGTCGACGCCTTCCTCGCCGCGAACGACGCCGTACCGCGCCCGGACGCCCGGCACTACGTCATCCACGGAGACTTCGTCAGCGCCGACAGCCTCGCCAAGCTGGCCGCGCACGGCTACGGCGTCAATATGAACCCCGCCATCAAGTGGACCATCTCCGACCTGATGGACGAGGTCGTCGGCCCCTGCCGCTCCGCGTACCAGTGGCCCGTGAGGTCCGCCGTCGAGGCCGGGGTCACGGTCTGTGCCAGCTCCGACGCACCGATCACCGAGCCCGACTGGCGGCAGGGAGTGTCCGCGATGATGCTGCGGGAGTCGAAGGCCAGCGGCCGGCAGAGCGGTCCCGAGCAGTGTGTGTCGCTCGCCGAAGCCTTGCGGACCTACACGGTCAATCCCGCCCGGCAGGACTTTGCCGAGGACTGGAAAGGGTCCGTCGAGGTCGGCAAGGTCGCGGACCTGTGCGTGCTGGATCGAACTCTGCTGGGTCTGGACCCGCACTCCATCACGGACGTCGAGGTGGACCTGACGGTCTTCGACGGACGCGTGGTCCATGAACGCTGACAGCACCGGCCTCCGATGTCGGACGATCCCCTAGATACGTTTGAGGTCAAATGAAATGCTGGCCTTTCACGGCCCCCGCAAGCGAAGGACGTCCTTGATGACTGACACACCCCGCATGCTGCTCGTCCTCAGCGAGAACTGGACCCTGACAGGTGGCCGAGCCGACCTGCCTGCCGCCGTGCGGTGGGCGCGCGAGGCCGAGGACGCCGGCTTCGACTCGGTCATGGTCAGCGAGCACATCGTCCTCGGCCCGGACGCGGCGTCCAACGGCGTCATGGGAAACCCCCGCGACTATGCCCTCCCGGGCAACCAGGACCCGTACACTCCCTGGCCGAACTCGCTGCTCCTGCTGTCGGCCATCGCCTCCGTCACCGAACGCCTCCGCCTGGCCGCCGCCGCGGTGCTGGCACCCCTGCGCCATCCTCTGCTCATGGCCAGGGAGCTGGGCACCCTCGACCTGATCAGCGAGGGGCGACTGCTGGTGCAGCCGACGGTCAGCTGGAGCAAGGACGAGTACGACGCCCTCGGCGTCCCCTTCGACAGGCGCGGGCAACTGCTCGACGAACACCTCGCCGTCTGGGCCAAGGCCTGGGGGCCTTCACCGATCTCCCACGAGAGCGAGCACTATCGGTTCCGGGACGTGTACTTCGAACCCAAGGCATACCGTCCCGAGGGGCCGAGGCTGTGGTTCGGCGGACAACGCCTGGGCGGCCCCGTTCTGCGCCGACTCGTGCGGTACGGCTACGGCTTCCATCCGCTGGGGCGGCCGACACCGCAGGACATCCAGGTGCTCAAGGACGCCCTGGCGGCGGTCGGACGGGACATAGCCGAGCTGGAGATGATCGGCGGCACCCAGGCGGTGTTCCCCGACGACCACTCCCCGGCGGACCTCGGCGCGGCGCTCGCGGCCATCCCGGAACAGATGGAGCAGGGCTTCACCACCTTCTGCATCAAGCCGAACCAGTTCATCGACGACCCGGACGGGATCGGCGTGTTCTGTCGTGACGTGATGCGTCGTGTCGAAGCGCTACGCGCCTGACATCCCAGTCGGCTTGATCCCTCGTGCAACGTGAGTCCGAACTGTATTTGCGCTCCACGCGACTGCGGCCGGAGCGGCGTGCCCACGTCGGGCCGGCGCCGGGCCGACGATCCGGCGCCCAGGCCGAGCAACCGGCCCAGGCCGAGCCCGGCGGCATCCCGTCGGGGGGAGCAGATGCCCTTCGTCCACCGTCACCTGGCCGCTTCGGCGGGCGGGTGGCGTCCGGAGAACTCCGTGGCGCGTCGGGCGGACGTGGCCCGGACTGTGTTCGTCGTGCTCCGGGCCTGTCTTCCAGTGGGCAGCATCTGCCACTGGCGCGCGGTGCCGTTGGCCGGACGTGCGGCCCTGGTCCCCACTCTCCGGATCCAGGCCACCTGTCTGTAGCGTGCCGGCAGGTCACTCCAGTAGCTCCCGGGCCGGGGCTTGCGGACGATCCCGTTGACGACCTGCCGCCCCGACACCCGCGGCCGGACGGTGACGGCGCGCGGTATGAGTGGAGCGGCAACTCCCGCTCGTGGTGGCTGAGTTCATGGTCGCCCTGGTGAACCAACTGGCTTGGTCGCCGATCGGCGTTCTCTCCACTCGGCCGCCTCTCCATCGTGTGAAGCCGCCGCTGACATGGCGGCGGGGCAGCCCTTCGCGTGATCAAAGGAACTACGATTGCGGACTCGAACGGCGAACTCTTGCTGCGTTGCAGTCAGGGGGTCGAGCTGCGGCGGTCTGTGCGACGCGCCGGGTGCGCGGCATGCCGGGGCCCGCGGGCCTGAAGAATCCCCGATGGCCGGCCGAGCGCGCGGGACGCGCAACCGCCGACCGCCTCCAACGTCTACTCGACGCCGGCCGTGGGTTGTGAAACAACTTGCTGGAAGAGGTGCCTGACCAGTGTTGTGACTGCCAACGCTCCGTTCAGGGTGCAACATCAGCTTTCGCCCGCTGCGCACGGCATCACTATCACCACTGCGCTGAGAGCAGCGGTTCTTGTGCACGAGGACGCAGCCGCCGCTGACAGTCACAGGGCGAACCACGGCAATATTCGGACGCTCAGCCATCCGTATCGCAGTACAGGGGTGCGGTGTCCGCATTGGCCTTGGTAATCAGACGAGCACCGACGCGAGAGATCTTGTTCTCCTCTTCATTGCGAAGGAGGGCGAGAGTGTGTGTTACCGCCAGTGACCCCAAGTCCTGGACCGAATTGGAGACCGTCGCTGCGAACTTCCCATCTTTGAGCGCGGCGAGCCCTTCGTCGGTACCGTTGACGGTCACGATCTTCACTCCGTTGGCTCCCGCCGCATCGAAGGCCTCACGGACACCGAAGGCCATGTCCTCGTTGGCGACGAATGTGTACTGGATGTCGGGATGATCCTTGATCATTTTAGTCGCGACATCCTTGGCCGTCGTACGGTTGAACATGCCACGCCCGCCGCCCACCAGCTTCACGTTGTGTGTCAGATTCTTGGTGAATCCGCTGACCATCAGGTTGGATGCCGTACCCCCGTCGCCGGAGACGACAGCCACCCTGACCGGATTTCCGACGGCGTCGTCGTCGACCCATTGCGCGTCCAACTTGCCTATCCCGGGTAGGTCACTGATGACGGCGCCGAGGGTTTCGCTGTCGTCCGAAGGCGTCACTGCGATCAGCATGAGCGGTATCTTTGCCTTGTGGGCTGCGTCAATGTCGGCGTTCAAGGCGTCGGCGTCCACACTGAGCAGGATGATGGCGTCGACTTTGTCCGTGATCATGTCCTGTACATTGTGCAGCTCCGCCGACTTGCTCCCGTTCGAGTTGGCGACCACCACTTTCGCCAGGTTGTTCGTCGTTGTCTTCGTGACCGCTGTCTGCAGGCAAGTGTGGAACGAAGTGGTACCCCCGTTGATGAAGCCCAAGACGACAGGGCCCGCGTGCGGGGCGCTGTCGTTGGCCTGGAAAGTGCATCCGGTTGCCAGGAGGACAATGCCAATGGCGGCTGCGGCCAGTCGTCTTATGGACATGGGCATGCGGTGGGGCCTTTCTGCTGCACTTGACTTCGGCGTCCATCGGACAGCACTACGGGTTCGGACTGGTGTGACAAAGGATGAGCAGCGCGACACTCTCGTCCCGTGCGGCCTGCTGCTCACTCCGAACGGCGATGGCGCTCCCGATCGTGTCGGTCGTCCGCGGCTCGGCGTGCGGGTGCCTCGGCATCAGGGCCAGGGGGCCAGGATTTCCAATCTCGTCCTGATGCATGGCGCTTCTCACGAGGCTCTTTTTCGTACGGGTTCGCGACCTGCTTTTGATATTCCAGCGGCGATGCAGAAGAGGCGATTCTGCATGGTTTCATGCCGGAGGCCCGGGTATTTGTCACTGTCTGATTGACGCAGGCGGAAGCTAGCAGGAGGGATCCAGGGCCACCAGGATGCGGTGGTGCAACCTTTGTTTGCGTCTTTCGTCGGCTCGCATACCGGCCGCTCGCCGCCTGCTGGGGGACAACATTTCTCGGCCGGCACTGGACGACCACCGGCGGCATCACGGTGACAGCTGACGCTGTCCGGGATCGCTTTCGTCGACACCAGTGACGTCTTTCCGTTGCCACAGCCCTGTTGGGGCGGTTCTCCTGACGGTCGATCTCTGTTACCGGCGCCGTATCGACCTGCCCGCGACGCCTGCCGCCGTCCTGTCCAACTCCAAGGAGGTTCATCCCCACTGGCCCGATGCTGCTGGTGCGGCAACCACCGTCCTGGCTCTGGGCGCCCTCGTGTTCGTCATCGGCGAAGGTGACAACCAGGGCTGTCCGCAACCGTCATTGACCGAAGAGTCAGTCCTTGATGATGAGCGTCAGGGCGCGGCTGCCCGGCTCCCGACGGGCTGTGCCCCTGTGAGCGGGTCTCGTCGGCAAGGCAACTCGACTGGCGCGCCTGCCTGAATGATCCAGCCTTGCGAAGACATCGCGTCCAAGAGTGGCATCTGCTAATCTCGCTAGATCGATATAGCTAGACGGACTGCATCCGCTTGAACGGCGGGGCAGGAAACGAGCAACAAAGGTCTCCTATCGGCTTCCTGTTCACGGACCGCTCCGGTATCACAGCGCCAGAGACACTTCTCGCCGTCCGTGACGCGCCGCCAGTCAACGCCGTCGAGTGAAATGCCTTGTGATGTATGCACATTCCTTTTTCTCCGCCCACGTCACCCGTGACGCCCTCCCCCTGACCGGCGGGACACCTCTCCATCCGGCTGCCGCCCCGGTCCTGGCCACGCCGGTTCCCCGGCGACTCGGCAATCGCGCAGCGACCGCGCTGCCGTCCCTGACATCAAATGCCGCGTCCGGCCGCTGGGCCCTGGTGCATGATGCCGGGGCGCCTCAGACGGCCAGGAGCCTCCTTGCCCCAGTGCTTCATGAGTGGCTGCTCCTCGGCGGAACTGCCGATGACGTACTCCTCGTGGTGTCCGAACTGGTGACGAATGCAGTCCGGCACGCTCGGCCCCCGATCTTCCTCGCGATATGCCGCACAGAGGCACGGAGCGTCCGCGTCGAGATCACGGACGGAGGAAAGTTTGGAGATCCGAGGTGTATCGAGACGCCGGACGACCCGGACGAACACGGCCGGGGGCTGATCATCGTCGATTGCCTGTCCGCAGCACACGGCTGTCGGGTGGCAGAGCACGGCACGACATGGTGGGCCGAGTTCATCGGAGACCGCTGAGCTGAGCGTACTGAGCGGCTTCCCGGCTCCAAGAAGAGCTATCGATCATGTGTCTGTCGGCCTGTCCGTTCGTTGCTGTGGTGTTGGGGCGACCTCAGTCGCGGCCGTGAATCGTGTCGGATGAACTGGGGTCGCTCATTGGGACGTTGCTGCCCGAACCAGGTCCGAAGTTGGCCGAAGGCAGAGCTCGGGTTCCAGACCGCCAGGCCCTGTGCGGGATCCTCTTCGTCCTGCGCACCGGCATCCAGTGGGCGTACCTGCCCCAGTGGATCACCGCCACCGAGCTGGCCGGCCGGACCTCGTAATCACGCACGAGTCTGCGGCGCAGCCGGAGGGTGCCGAAGGTCTGCTCCACCACCCGTCTCTTCGGTCCCGGGGTGAACCCTCTTGCCCCGAGGCATGTGCGACGATCTCCACGTAGATGCCTCGGGGCCGGCGACTTGCTCGATCACAGCCCGCTTGAACTGGCGTCCACCCAGCTTTTGGTCACCGTGGGTGCGGTGGCAGCGACCATGTCCAGCAGGGCGATGCCGATCGCGTTGTCGTGCACGCTCGCGGCGACCACGGCCACCGTGATGATCAGGCCGAGGGCAACGGTGGCGATGCCCCGCTTGCGGCCCGGGCTCTTCAAGCCCGGATCCAGCCCGGTCGTGTCCTTCAGCGCGTTCACCGGGGTCCGCACTGTCTGCGAGTCCAGGACGACGGCAGTGGGGTCCTCATGCCGCTTGCGTATTTCCCGGGTCTGCCGACACAGCAGGTCGTGGACGGTCTCAGGGGTGCTGTCGTCGCGCCAGAGGGCGTAGCAGTAAATCGCGCTCTTGGGCGGAGGCCGTGCGGCAGATGGCGCCACTGGCAGCCGGTCCGGGCCCGGTAGAGGATCGCGTTGACGACCTCCCGCATCTCGTACTGGCCCGCATGCCCGCTGACCGAGGAGTGCCTCGTCGTCCAGGCCGTGACGACCGGCCTGATCAACTCCCATGCCGCATCCGCTGGATCACTCGGGTACGGCTGACGCCCGTCCGCACTTCCCGGCAGATCACGCGCTCGGCCGACGGGGAGGCCCCGGAAGCCGACAAGCCGCCCTCAAGTGCGATGAGAACCATTGACCTCTCGCGGAACCCTCACTCGGTTCCTTTCACGCGAGCGTCACCTCCACCGGCAGTTTCTTGATGCCGTTGACGAAGTTCGAGCGCACGCGGGGGACCTCACCGGTCAGGCGTATGTCCGCGAGGCGGGGGATGAGTTCCTCGAACATGATGCGGATCTCGGTGCGAGCCAGCAGGTTGCCCAGGCACAGGTGGGGGCTGCCCTTGCCGAAGGTCACGTGGTCGTTGTGCTGCCGGGCCACATCGAGGTCGTAGGGGTCGGCGAAGACCTCCTCGTCGCGGTTCCCTGAGGCATACCACATGACGACCTTGTCGCCCTCCTTGATGCGTTTGCCGCCGAGTTCGACCTCCCGCGTCGCGGTCCGGCGGAAGTGGTAGACGGGAGACGCCCAGCGCAGGAACTCCTCGACCGCCGTGGGGATCAGGGACGGGTCGTCCTTCAAGCGGGCCAGCTGCTGCGGGTGTTGGAGCAGGGCCAGCATGGAGTGGGTGATGGTGTGCCGGGTGGTCTCGTTGCCGGCGACGACCAGGAGCAGGAAGTAGTTGTCGAAGTCCTGCACGGAGAGCGGGACTCCGTCGCGCGGGGTGGTGTTGACCAGTTTGGAGACCAGGTCCGTGCCCTCGCCGCCGCGTCGCCGGCGGGCCAGCTCCCGCCCGTACTCGAAGACTTCGAGCGAGGCGGGCGAACGGAACGGCAGGTCGCGGTACTTCTCGCTCTCCTCGCTGTGCAGGAGCACGTCGGCGTAGTCGGGGTCGGTGTTGCCGATGATGCGGTTGCCCCAGTCGATGAGCCGCTGGTTGTCCTCCGGCGGGACGTCGAGCAGCCGGGCGAGCACATTGATGGGGAAGTCGGCGGAGATCTCCTTCACGAAGTCGAAGCTGCCCTTGGCCAGCGCCGCGTCCAGGGTCTTCGCGGTCAGGCCGCGCAGGAAGTCCGCGTAGCTGTTGATCACCCCCGCCCCGAACTGCCGCTGGATCAGGCTGCGCAGGGCCCGGTGGCGGACGCCGTCGAGTTCCAGGATGGAGGCGCGTTTCTTGATCTGGTCGTCGTCGACCTCTTCGAGGTTGACGAACCGGGTGGAGGTGAACGTCTCGGCGTCCCGGTCGACCCGGGCGATGTCGGCGTGCCGGGTCACCGACCAGAAGCCGGAGTTGGGGGCCTCCTCGGGCTGCCAGTGGACGGGGTCCTCGTGGCGCAGGGTGTGGAACATGCGCCACGGGGTCACGCCGTCGGTGAAGTTGTCGAGGTTCGCGAGGTCGACGGCCGCGAGAGGCAGTGGTTCGTTCGCGGCGGCGGGCAGGGTCGTCTCGGTCATCGGTGGCTCCTCGGGGTCGTACGGCATGTCACAGGTGGTAGGCGTACTCGGTGAACTCCCAGTCGGTGACGTGCCGTTGGAAGCGCTCGACCTCGTTCCGCTTGTAGGAGAGGAAGGACGTGGTGAAGTCCTTGCCGAGTACCTCGGCCAGGGCGGTGTCCGCCTCCAGTGCGTCGAGGGCCTCGGACAGGGTGCCCGGCAGGAGGGCGGAGCGGGCCGGGTCGTAGCCGTAGCCCTCCAGCGGGGCGGGCGGCTCCTCCGCGGCCGTCACGCCCAGCAGGGCGGCGGCGATCGTGCCGGCGATCGCGAGGTAGGGATTGGCGCTGGCATCGCCGAGCCGCAGTTCGAGCCGGGCCCCGGAGCCGCGCTCGGGCGGGACGCGGACCATGGTGCTGCGGTTGTCGAGCCCCCAGTCGATCAGCCAGGGCGCGAGTGTGTCGGGTCCGAAACGTTTGTAGGAGTTGACGGTGGGGTTGAGGAGTGCGGCGAGGGCGGGCGCGTGCGCCATCACCCCGGCGACGGAGTGCCGTGCGGTGGCCGAGAGGCCGTAGGGCCCGGACGGGTCGTCGAAGGCGTTGCGGCCCTCGGTGTCGTGGCTCGACAGATGGAGGTGGAAGCCGGACCCTCCGGCGTCGTTGAAGGGTTTCGCCATGAAGGTGGCGAGTCTGCCCTCCTTGCGGGCCAGTTCCTTGATGGCGGCCTTGAAGCGGAACGCCCGGTCGGCGGCCGACATCGCCTCCGAGTGGACGAGGTTGATCTCGAACTGTCCGCCGTCGAACTCGTGGTTGCCGCTGAGCACGCCGATGTTCAGGTCGCGGACCTGGCGCAGGGTGCGCAGGAGGTGGTTGTCGGGGTCGGCGCGCAGCCCGGCCGTGTAGACGACACCGGGGTCGGACGCGTAGCGGCGCCAGCCGGCGACGGCGTCCCGCTCGCACAGGAAGTACTCCAGCTCGGGCCCGACGACGGGCCGCAGCCCGTGCTCGGCGCACCGGTCGAGGACGGCCTGGAGGAGGTCGCGGGGGGACTCGGGGGCGGGCGCGCCGGTCGCCGGGTCCAGAACCTCGCCGAGGCAGGTGGCCACGCCGGGCTCCCAGGGGAGGGGCGCGAGGGTGTCCAGGTCGGGGCGTACGCAGATGTCGGGCAGTCCCGCGTCCAGGCCGCCGCGGACCGGGACCACATCTCCCTGTGGACTGGTGTGGTAGACGGCCCGGCAGAAGGCGAGCCCGTGTTCCACGGCCCGGGGCAGCTCCTCCAGCAGGACGTCGCGGGCGCGGTCGGTGCCGATGAGGTCGGGGTAGGTCACCCGGACCACGTCGATGCCCTCGGCGGCGAGTCGCTCCATGTGGCGGCGGACTTCCGGGATGTCTTGAACGCTCACCGTTGTCTCCTCGGGCGGACGGTGGGGCACTTCCGGGTCGGGAGCCCGGAGGCGGGCGAATGAGGGGCCGGGACACAGCGGTCGCGGGCGACCCCGGCAATGTTGTTTGACGCCAAACGGTAGGAGCGGTCCTCGCATCCCGCAAGAGGCGACGGCAAGAAAATTATCCATCCGGATAGGTATTGACCCCACCTCGGCGGCTTCCTATCTTGTTTGAAGCCAAACGAGTCAGGGGCGGTCTTCGAGCCCCTTTGGCCGGGGCCCGGCCACCGTGCCGGGCCCCTCTCCCCACCACTTCCCCGACGCCCTCACTCCAGGAGGCCGGCCATGAAGGTCGTCGTCGACATGAACAAGTGCCAGGACCACGGCCAGTGCGTCTTCGCGGCACCCGACGTCTTCCAGCTGGACGACGCCGGACACCTCGGCTACGTCCCCGACCCGGACGACGCCCTGCGCGACGAGGTCGAGGAAGCGGCGGACGTCTGCCCGCTCCAGGCCATCCGGATCGAGGACTGATGACCGGCGGGAACGTGGTCGTCGTCGGCGCCTCGATGGGCGGCCTGCGCGCCGCCGAACAACTCCGCACGGCGGGCTGGACCGGCTCGGTGACGGTGATCGGCGACGAACCGCACATGCCCTACAATCGCCCCCCGCTCTCCAAGGAAGTCCTCGCCGGCAAGGCCTCCTTCGACTCCCTCGCCTTCACCCCCAAGGCAAGCACCGCCGACGTCGAATGGCGGCTCGGCCGAAGGGCCGTAGCGGCCGACCTCGCCGAACGCACCCTCACCCTCGACGACACCACGACCCTCTCCTACGACGGCCTGGTCGTCGCCACCGGAATGCGCCCCCGGCGCCTGCGCTGCCCCGGACCGCTCACCGGCCGCCACACCGTACGCACCCTCGCCGATGCGCAAGGCCTGCGCGCCGAACTGACCCGGCCGGGCGTGCGCGTGGTCGTGGTGGGCGCCGGATTCATCGGCTGCGAGGTGGCCGCCACCGCCGTGGGCCTCGGCGTGACCGAGGTGACCGTCGTCGACCCGCTGCCGCTGCCCATGGTGGGACCGCTCGGTGAACTGCTGGCCGGTGCCCTGGTACGGCGGCACGAGCAGCACGGGGTGCGCTTCGCGCTCGGTACCGGGGTCGCCGGCTTCGAGGGCGACGACCGGGTGACGGGTGTCGTGCTGGGCGACGGCACCGTCCTGGCCGCCGACGTGGTGGTGGAGTCGGTCGGTTCGCTCGCCAACACCGAGTGGCTGGAAGGCAATGGGCTCGACCTGAGCGACGGCGTGCTCACCGATGAGTTGCTGCGGGTAGGTGGGCTGCCGTCCGTCGTCGCGGTCGGCGATGTGGCCCGATTCCCCAACGCCCGCTACGACGGGGTGCCGCGCCGGGTGGAGCACTGGTCGATCCCGACGGACAGCGCCAAACACGCGGCGAGGAGTCTCGTCGCCCATCTCACCGACTCCCAGGGCGAGTTGGGAGCCTTCGCGCCGCTGCCCACCTTCTGGAGCGACCAGCACGACTTCCGGTTGCAGTCCTTCGGCTCGCCCCTGCTCGGCCTCGACGACGTCCGGGTCCTGGACGGCGACCCGGACGGCGACCTCATCGCCGGCTACCACCGCGAGGACCTGCTCGTCGGCGTCGTGGCGCTCGGCGCACCCACGACGGCCGCGCGGGCCGCCCGTTACCGCACCGCGCTCCTCCAGCAGCCCGCCCTCACCGCGTAAGGAACCAACGTCATGGCCAGCGTCCGTGGTTACTTCCATCCCAAGACCGCGACCGGATCGTCGTCACTGATCCCCGCGCCGCCCTGGCGCTACTCCGGCGACCTGCTCACCGTCGAGTACCGCACGGATCCCGCAAGGGTGCGTGAACTGCTTCCAGAACCACTGGAGTTGGCCGACGAGGACCCCGGTGCGGTCGCGCTGATCTGGGCCGACTGGCAGTCCTGCTCGCAGACGGGGGACGAACTGCTCGACCCCGTGCTCGCCCAGTACAAGGAGGCGTTCGCGGTCGTGCGCTGCTCGTTCCGGGGCCGGACGTACTCGCGGTGCGTGTACATCTGGGTCGACAAGGACTTCGCGATCGCGCGCGGGCTGCACCAGGGCTATCCGAAGAAGCTCGGCTCCATCCACCAGACACGGCCGCATCCCTACGGCCCCGCGCCCCGCGTCGAGGCGGGCGCCCGCTTCGGCGCGACCCTCGCCGCGGCCGACCGGCGCCTCGCCGAGACCGTGGTGACCCTGCGCGAACCCACGGAGGCGAACGGGTTCGTGAACGCCCACCCCATGGCTCATCACCGCTGGCTCCCCTCCATAGAGAAGGGCAAGGGCCTGGCACTCGACGAACTGATCGAGACGGGCGCCGCCGCCTTCGAGGGCGGTCAACCCTGGGTCGGAGACGCCGAGTTGGCGCTGTTCGAGGCACCCACGGAGGAGCTGGCCCGGCTGGAGGTCCGCGAGCCGATCGCCGCGTACTACCGACAGGTCGGGGTCGTCTGGGACGGCGGCCGACTGCTGGAGTCCGGCACATCGGCGGCAACTGCCGACTAGTCCCCCCTGTCCGCCCGTCGCCCCTTTGCGTCAGGAGCCCTTCCCATGCCAGAGAAGATCATCGTCGCCGGAGTCCCCGTCGACACCCGGCACTTCATCGGCGGCCGACGCGTCGCCTCCCCCGACACCTTCGACGACGTCTCCCCCATCGACGGCCAACTCCTAGGCCCGATCGCCCGCGGCGGCCCAGCCGAGGCCGGGGCCGCGATCGGCGCCGCCCGCGAGGCGTTTCCCGGCTGGGCCGCCACTCCCCGCGCCGAGCGCGCCCGCATCCTGCACGCCATCGCCGACGGCGTCGAGAAGCGCATCGAGGAACTCTCGATCGTCGAGACCCACGACAACGGCGCTCTCCTCCGTTCGCACCGCCGTGGCGTCATGCCCCGCGTCGCGCACAACTTCCGCTTCTTCGCCGACTGGTTGCTCACCCTCGACCACGACGACTTCGAGACGCGCGGCCACACCAACCACGTGAGCTGGGACCCGGCCGGCCCCTGCGTCCTGATCACCCCGTGGAACGCCCCTTTGATGCTGGCCACTTGGAAGGTGGCCCCGGCCCTGGCGGCCGGCAACACCGTCGTCCTCAAGCCGGCCGAGTGGTCCCCGCTGACGGCCTCTCTGCTGGCCGACATCGCCACCGAGGCCGGACTGCCGCCCGGTGTCCTCAACGTCGTCCAGGGCTACGGCGCGGAGATCGGCGACGCCCTCACCTCGCACCCGGATGTACGCCGGATCAGCTTCACCGGCTCAGTGCCCACGGCCAGGCGGATTGCCGCGTCGGCCGCCGCCCACCTCACCCCGCTCAGCCTCGAACTCGGCGGCAAGTCACCGCTGTTGGTGTTCGCGGACGCTGATCTCGAGCTCGCCGTGGACCTCGCCGTCGAGCAATACGACAACGCCGGCCAGGTGTGTCTGGCCGCCACCCGCATCCTCGTCGAGGAGTCCGTCGCCGAGGAGTTCACGCGACGGTTCGAGGAGAAGGCCTCGGCTCTGGTCCAGGGCGATCCACGTGAGGAGGCCACCGACCTCGGACCCACCATCCACTCCCGCCAGTTGGAGAAGATCGACGGGTTCGTGCAGCGGGCGGTCGCGGCCGGGGCCCGTGTCGTCGTCGGCGGCCACTGCAACGGCGGTCAGTACTACGAACCCACCCTCCTCACCGACGTCGCCCAGGACTCGGAGATCGTGCAGGAGGAGGTCTTCGGACCGGTCCTGACCCTCCAGACCTTCGCCGACGAGGAGGAAGCGGTCAGGCTCGCCAACGACACCCGCTTCGGGCTGGCCGCCACCCTCGCCACCGGCGACCGCGAACGCGCCGAGCGCGTCACCGCGCGGCTGGTCGCGGGCACGGTCTGGGTCAACTGCTTCTTCGTGCGCGACCTCCGGGCACCGTTCGGCGGCTCCCGCCTCTCCGGTGTCGGACGCGAGGGCGGCACCTGGAGCTTCGACTTCTACTGCGACCTGAAGAACACCGTCTCCGCCCCGAACGGATGGAACAACCATGGGTGAGATCGTCGGGGCCGGCCTGCTGGCCCATGTCCCCACCATCGTGCTGCCCGAGGCGGATCGGCTGGAGCTGAACGAGGGCAAGGAGATCACCCTCGTCACCGGTCTCCGCCAGCTCCGCGAGGACGTCTTCGACCGCGACGACTACGACACCGTCGTCGTCCTCGACTCCCACTGGGCGACGACCGTCGAGTTCGTGGTCACCGCCCAGCAGCGGCGCGCCGGGCTCTTCACCTCCGAGGAGCTGCCGCGCGGCATGTGCCGGATGCCGTACGACTACCCCGGCGACCCCGAACTCGCCCACAACATCGCCGAGTTCGCCGACCGGAACGGCACCTGGATCACCCCGATCGAGGACGACTACCTGCCCGTGTACTACGCCACCATCAACCTCTGGAAGTTCCTCGGCGAGGGACTGCCGGACAAGCGGTGGGTCACCATCGGCGTCTGCCAGACCGGGGACATGGAGGACCATCTGCGCCTGGGCCGCGCGCTCGCCGGCGGCATCGCGGCCACTCCCGGCCGCCGGGTCCTGGTCATCGCGTCCGGTGCCCTTTCGCATACCTTCTGGCCGCTGCGCGAGATCCGCGACCACGAGGCCAGCGACCCCGCGCACATCCGTACGCCCGAGGCCCGCGAGGCGGACTACGAGCGGATCGCCTGGTTCAAGGAGGGCCGACACGACAAGGTCCTCGACACCATGGAGGAGTTCTGGAAGTACAAGCCCGAGGCGAAGTTCTTCCACTACCTGATGCTGGCCGGTGCCCTCGGCGAACAGGCCTGTACGGCAAGGGCCCGCCAATACGGCGAGTACGAGAACTCCGTCGGCACCGGCCAGGTTCACCTCTGGTTCGACCGCCCCGCCACGGGCTGGACCGGCGGCGACCTGCCGGTACCCCCCTCACCTCGCACCCCGCACAGCCGCCCCTAGGAGAGCGACATGCCCGAGTACCGCCGCATTCTGCTGGACGGCTCCACCGTCGAGGTCACCGTCGACGGGGACGAACTCGTCGCCGGGGACGGCCGCCGCGTCAAGACCGACGACGCGCTGCACCTGCCCCCGGTGGTCCCGTCCAAGGTGGTCGCCGTCCACCTCAACCACCGCAGCCGGGTGGACGAGTTCCGGATCGATCTCCCGGACACCCCGACCTACTTCCACAAACCGACCTCCTCCCTGAACTCCCACAAGGGCGCGATCGTCCGCCCCGAAGGCTGCAAGTGGCTCAACTACGAGGGCGAGGTCGCCATCGTCATCGGCAGGACCGCGCGGAACGTCTCCCCGGCCGAGGCCGGCGAGTACATCGCCGGCTACACCGTCGCCAACGACTACGGCCTGCATGACTTCCGCGACACAGACGCCGGCTCCATGCTCCGCGTCAAGGGCTCCGACACCCTCTGCCCGCTCGGCCCGGGCCTGGTCACCGACTGGGACTTCCGCGGCAAGCGGCTGCGGACATACGTCAACGGCGAGGTCGTACAGGACGGTTCGACCGACGAGATGAAGTGGGACATGCACTACCTCGTAGCCGACATCGCCCGCACCATCACCCTCTACCCGGGCGACGTGCTGCTGTCCGGCACGCCCGCCAACTCGCGTCCCGTCCAGCCCGGGGACGTCGTCGAGGTCGAGGTCGAAGGACTGGGCAGACTCACCAACCACGTCGTCACCGGACCCGCCGCCATCCGCACCGACGTCGGCGCCCAGCCCACCGAATCCGAGGAAGTACTGTCCACCGCGCTCGGCGGCGACTGGGAATTCCGTGGCATCCGTCCGCCGCGCCTGTGAGCACCCCGGCGCCGGTAGGGTCGCCCGCATGACCGAGTCCGCCGGCCGCCGCCCCCGCAAGCGTGTCACCTACGGCGAGGGCCGCGAGGCCTTGCTGGACGCCGCGGTGCGCGTGGTGGCACGTGGCGGGCTGCGCGGGCTCACCTACCGCGCCGTCGCGGAGGAGGCGGGGGTCACCCATGGGCTCGTGGTGCACCACTTCGGGACGCGCGACGCGCTGATCGAGGAGGCGCTCTCCCACGCCATCCGCTCCTCCCTCAGCAGCAGCGACCTCGAACCCGGCACCGGAAGGCCCGAGGACTTCTCGCACGGTCTGACCGAGATGGTGGACTCGGGGCCGGACCTCCAGGCCTTCCAGTACGAACTGCTCCTGGAGTCCCGGCGCCGCCCGGAGCTGCTGTCCCACCTGCGCGCGCTCTACGACGAGTACTTCGCCGCCACCCGGCGCGAGCTGACCCAGATGCTGCCCGGACCTGTCGACGAGGGCCTGTCCCGGATGGTGTTCGCCACCCTGGAGGGCCTGGTTCTGCACCAACTGGTCTTCGGCGAGCGCGAGGTCATCGAGGACGCCCTCGACGAGCTGCGCAACGTCCTGCGGCTGCTCGCACGGGAGCGCGACGGGAAGTGACCTCCCGCTCCCGCCTCTCGCCGATCACGACCCCGTAAGAAATCCGCGTCGCACACGGATTCCCCCGCGCCACCCCCTTGCCAAACGGATAGTTCCGCCCCACGATGAGGCAACTCGTTTGGCCTGAAACGACCATCCCCTTTCATGGCAGGTGATCCGAGTGGACAGTCAGGCGGTCGCATCCCAGCGGTCCGTGCGGGACGAACCCACGGCAGGCACGCTCAAACCCAACGCGCTCGGCGTGCTGGGCATCCTCTTTCTCGTTCTGTCCGCCCAGGCGCCGCTGACCGGCATCGCCGGAGCGGTCCCGATCTCCGTCGGCATCGGCAACGGTCCCGGCACCGCCGGCGCCTACGTCCTGGTCGGCGTGGTGACCCTGCTCTTCTCGGTCGGCTTCGTCACCATGGGCCGGCACGTGGTCGACGCGGGCGCCTTCTACACCTACATCGGCACCGGACTCGGCCGCACCACCGGGGCCGGCAGCGCGGGCGTGGCGCTCTTCGCGTACTGCGCCATCCAGGCCGCCATGTACGGGCTGTACGGCTCCATCGTCAGCGGCCTGGTCGACGCCCACACGGGACTCGACCTGCCGTGGTGGGTGTGGTCGCTGCTGACCATGGCCGTCGTGCAGGTCCTCGGCGCCACCGGCATCGACATGGGTGCCAAGCTGCTGGCCGTGTTCGTCCTGGCGGAGTTCAGCATCCTGCTGGCCTTCAGCCTCGTCACCCTCGTCAAGGGCGGCGGTCCGGAAGGCCTCGGCTTCACCGAGACGTTCTCACCGAGCGCCGTGACCCAGGGCGCACCGGGCGTGGCCGTGATGTTCGCCGTCGCCTCCATGTTCGGCTTCGAGGCCACCGCGATCTACGGCGAGGAGGCGCGCGAGCCGAAGAAGACGGTCCCCCGCGCCACCTACCTGGCGGTCGTCGTGGTCGTCGGCTTCTTCGCACTCACCTCCTGGATGCTGGTCGCCGCGTACGGCCCCTCGAAGGCCGTTGCGGCGGCGGGCAGAGCACTGACGAGTGGGGACTCCACGGCGTTCGTCTTCACCCCGATCGCCGCGCAGTTCGGCGGCTGGGTCAACGACGTGCTGCCGGTCCTGCTGGCCACCTCCCTCTTCGCCGGCCTGCTCACCTTCCACAACTCGGCCAACCGCTATCTCTTCTCACTCGGCCGCGACGGACTGCTGCCCCGCCGCCTGTGCACCCTTAACACCCGCCACGCGCCCTGGACTGCCGGCTGTGTGCAGACCCTCGTCGCGGTGGCCCTGGTGGTGCCGTTCGCAATCGCGGACAAGGACCCGGTCCTGACGCTCTTCTCCTGGTTCAGCGGGGTCGCCGTCCTGGCGATGATGCTCCTGTACCTGCTGACCTCGGTGTCCGTGGTGGTCTTCTTCCGCCGCGAACGCCTGGAGGTCCGGCTGTGGAACACGCTGGTCGCCCCCGTCCTGGCCACGCTCGCGGTCGCCGGCGCCGTCTGGCTCATCCTCGCCAACTTCACCACGCTCATCGGCGGCGACAGTGCCACGGCTCTCTGGCTCGCGCTGTCGGTCCCGGTGGTCATGGCATTGAGCATCGTGACCGCGCGGCTGAGCCGCCGAGGAGCGTCGAACGCCGACGGCTGAGTGTCCCTTCCCCGGTGCGCGTCCGACGATACGGGCGCGCACCGGAGGTGCGGACACCACCTGCCCCAAGCAACGCACCGCCCTCCCCACACCCGATGACGAAAGTGGAGATCCCCATGCCGGTCGTCACCCATGACGAATGGCTCCGTCGCGCCAAGGCGTTCCAGGTGTACGGCGCCCACCACATCGACGGTGCCGACGAACCCGGGGCTGGTGACACCTTCCGAGTCGTCTCCCCGCGCGACGGTCAGGTGGTCGGCGAGGTCGCCGACGGCGGGCCCGCCGAGGTGGACGCGGCCGTGGTCGCCGCCCGCCGCGCCTTCGACACCGGCCCGTGGCCACGCCTGGCCCCCGCCGAACGAGGCCGCGTCCTGCTCCGCCTCGCCCAACTCCTCGAAGAACAGCGGGAATCGCTGGCCCTCACGGTGAGCCTGGAGATGGGCAAGCCGGTCACGGACGCCCACGACATCGAACTCCGCGCGGCCATCAACACCTTCCGCTGGTACGGGCAGTTGGCCGACAAGCTGACGGACGAGTCCCCGCACACCGCACCGGACGCGCTCGCCCTCGTCACCCGT
The DNA here is from genome assembly GCF_040655035.1 of Streptomyces sp. NPDC050549. Taxonomy (NCBI): domain Bacteria; kingdom Bacillati; phylum Actinomycetota; class Actinomycetes; order Kitasatosporales; family Streptomycetaceae; genus Streptomyces; species Streptomyces sp. NPDC050549. The sequence continues at coordinate 4,545 of NZ_JBFAJD010000046.1, read as the reverse complement.
GAGCCGGCTGGTGTCGTGGGCGCCGTCGTCCCCTGGAACTTCCCTCTGACGCTGGCGAGTTGGAAGGTGGCCCCGGCACTCGCGGCCGGCTGCACGGTCGTACTGAAGCCCTCCGAGAAATCACCGCTGTCCGCCCTGCTGCTGGGCCGGCTCGGAACTGAGGCCGGGCTGCCCCCGGGCGTGCTCAATGTGGTCACCGGGGACGGTCCGTCCGCCGGCCGGGCGCTCGGACTCCACCCCGGCGTCGACGTGCTCGCCTTCACCGGCTCCACCGCCGTAGGCCGGCACTTCCTGCGCTACTCCGCCGACTCGAACCTGAAGCGCGTCTGGCTGGAGCTGGGCGGGAAGTCTCCCAACATCGTCCTCCCCGACGCCCCCGACCTGGAGAAGGCCGCCGCGACGGCCGCCTGGGGCATCTTCTTCAACCAGGGTGAGATGTGTACCGCACCTTCCCGGCTGCTCGTGCACTCCTCCGTCGCCGAGCGGGTCACCGAGGCCGTCGTCGCACGGGCCCGGGAGCTGCGGGTGGGCGACCCCCTGGACCCGGCGACCGAGATGGGCGCACTTGTCGGCGAAGGACACCTGGAGCGCGTACTCGGCCATGTGCGGCAGGGCGTCGACGAGGGCGCCCGGCTGCGCACGGGAGGCGCGCGCACCCGTACCGACTCCGGCGGCAGTTTCGTCGAACCGACCGTGTTCGACCGGGTCGACCCCGGCGCCCGGTTGTCGCGCGAGGAGATCTTCGGGCCCGTCCTCTCCATCATCTCCTTCAACACCCTTGAGGAAGCCGTGGAGTTGGCCAACGCAACCGAGTACGGCCTGGCCGCCGGTCTGTGGACCTCGGACCTGGGCACCGCCCACCGGGTCTCCCGCGCCCTCAAGGCGGGCACGGTGTGGGTGAACTGCTACGAGGAGGGCGACCTGACCGTGCCCTTCGGCGGGATGAAGCAATCGGGCAACGGGCGTGACAAGTCCGCGCACGCCCTGGAGAAGTACACCGAGCTCAAGACGACCTGGATCCAGCTGTGACTGTCCCGCCGCGCCCGCTGATCGCCCTGCCCGCCCGCTTCTCCGCCACCGCCTCCGCGCTGCGATACACCGCGGAAGTCACCGCGCGGGCCCTCGTCGAGGCGGTGTGGCGGGCGGGCGGCGAACCCGCGACCATCCACCCGCACGCCCCCGGCGGGACCGCCGATCCGGCGGAGGTCGCCGCCCGCCTCGCCCGCTTCGACGGGGTGCTGCTGCCCGGGGGAGGGGACCTCGCGCCGTACCGCTACGGAGTGGACGGGGTTCACGAGAGCGTGTACGACGTCGACGAACAGCAGGACGGCTTCGACCTCGAAGTCGCCCGGCAGGCACTGAAGTCGGGCCTGCCCCTGCTGGCCGTCTGCCGCGGACTCCAGGTCGCCAACGTCGCCCTCGGCGGCACCCTGGAACAGGACATGGGCGGAACGGACCGCGAACATCGCCATGTCGTGCATCCCGTGACACTGGAGCCCGGGTCGGTCCTCGCAGCGGCGACGGGCGCGGAGAAGGTGGAGGTGTCCTGCTACCACCACCAGCGCGTCGACCGGCCTGGCGACGGAGTACGGGTGACCGCACGGGCTGCCGACGGCACTGTCGAGGGGCTCGAACTCCCCGACGCCCGCAGCTGGTTCACGGCCGTGCAGTGGCATCCCGAGGACACCGCGCACCGGAACGCCGCGCAGCAGGGCCTGTTCGACGCCCTCGTCCGGGAGGCCCGGCCAGCCCGCTGAGATTCAGGCCCTGGGCCGGCGCCCGCTGCGTCGGGGTGCCGGCTCCGCTCCGTCCAGCAGGGACTGTCGGCGCTCCTCACCGTGGTCCTCCACCTGAAGCACGACGCGGCGCAGCATGTCGGCGAGACCGCGGCAGTCGTCGTCGGTGAGCTGCCCGGTGACGAAGGCCTCCTCCTCGTTGAACTGCGGGAACAGCCGTTGCATCAGCTGCTCGCCCTCGTCCGTGAGACTGAGCAGGACCAGCCTCCCGTCCGTCGGATGACCGGCCCGCCTGAGCAGCCCACGCGACTCCAGCGTGCGGGCCACACCCGTCAGCGTCCCCTTGGAGATCCCCGCCTCCTCCGCGACATGCCGGGTCTCCGACTCGTCCCACACCCAGACGACCCACAGGACGACGAAGGCGGTCCAGGTCAGGTCGGAGCCCCGCAGCACGGAGTTCTCCAGGTGCTGGCGCACCGCCGCCGCGGCCCGGTGGATGTTGGCGACCGCCGCCATCTGATCCCGGCGTATCGGGAAACCGCCGAGCCTCTGTGCGGCGAGTTTCTCGGCTTCGGTAATCGATCGATGGCCGGGCACAGGGGGCTCCCTCTCTCTGACACTGGTCGTTCGGGATCAAATTGTACGGAGAGGGATCGCCGGGGGAGTACGGCGGTGCAATGGCTGCCACGTCGGCTGACCATCCCTCCGTGGCCTGGCGCCGAAGTCGAACGCCTCGTCCCCGGGGCCGCCCGGGAACGGTTGACCACGTGCCGCGCCACTGCCATCAGCTAGTTGAGGGTGGCGACGGCGAAGGGCACGGTGTCGGGGAAGACTGCGCGGCTATGGACGGTGGCGTTCCCGACGAGGAGGCACTCGCTCATCCCGCCGAACTTCCCGCCGCAGTCGATGAGCCACGTCGGCGCGCACTTCGATGATCTCGCCGGTCGGCATCCAGTGGCCTGACCGGCCCCAGCACGTCGACGGCAAGTCCCCGCCTGCGTCCCGGTGTCCTCTCGTTCACATCCAGTCCCGTCGTGGTCTTCTGGACACCCGCGGCCGCAGGCACGGACCGGGTGTCGGTGATCATGAGGGACGGGTCCTCTGATCGGCGGACCTTCTCCCTCACCTGGCAGCGCGGGAGTTCGTGGATCCACTGGTCGGGCCCGTCCTGGCGCCAGAGCGTGAAGTAGTAGAACACCGCCGACCGGACCGGCAGATCGTGAGACGGGTAGCGCCACTGACAGCCTGTCCGGTTCTGGTAGAAGATCGCGTTCACGGCCTCCCGGAGATCACCGGTCCCGGGGTCTCCGGTCGCCTCACCCCGCCCTGCTTCAGGCCGTGATCATCGGCTCGATCAACACCCAATGCTCGTCCGACAAGTCGCTCGGATGCGGTATTCGGTCCATACGCGCAGCCCGGCATGCTCATGGCGAACGGTTGCCTCGCGTGGCGATCAGTCCCACGATCGAGCGATCACGAACCGAGGAAGATCGGACGTGACGCCTGCTGAGCGCGTGCCGCGGCCACAGGCCGCGTGCCCTGACTGTGTCAGCGCCTGATCCCGTTCTCGTACTCCTGTCCACTGATCTTGTCCACGGTGCAGGCCCTGCCGCTACCGGAAACGGTGGGCTCCTTGCCACCGGTCCCGTTGACCCAGCGCACGGTGACGAAGGTGGCGCCGTCCAACCGGATGGCGCCGACGGTCTCCGCGATCACCGCGCTGGAGTTTCCCGTGATCCTGATGGTGTCGGCCGTCTCCACGGTGACGGTGTTGAACCGGCCGCCGATGGTGACCGTTCCACATCTACCGGTGAGCCCGATGGTGTTCGCCTGGCCTTCGATGACGACATCGTGCCCCGTGCAGTCGGTGGCCCGCGTGCTGTAACTGCTGCCGATGGTGAGTGACGTGTCACTGCCGGCCTCAGCGGCTGCGGTTGTGTCCGGGGTGCCCTTCGAACCAGCAGCGGGTGAAGTGATGCCTGCATCGCCACGCGCAGTGCCGGGGCTTCGCATCGCCGCCCCGGTGCTCGGGGCCGGAGCCGGCGCATTGTCGGCGCAGCCGACCGTCGTCGAAAGTGCCAGAGCGATGAGAGTGCTGGAAAGCAGTGTCGTCTTGCGCATGGCAGGACTTCTCCTTCTGGTGAATTCGCTGAGACCCGGATTTCCTGTAACCGCGTCCGCAGGCAGGGCGGAGAGCCAGGTCAATGCACGTGCAACGCATCCGAGCGCCGACACCGGGCGGCTGTGGATGTCGCACAGTCGTCGCCCCGGAACTGCGGATGTCGGCACCTGCGGGGGAGCGATACTCAACGATCCGGTAAGGCCATCAGTGCGATGCCGGTGAACCCGTCGCGGGGAAGTGGTCCTCCGCCCACACGATCACGGTGGCCAGGGGGATGAGGAAGGCGTCGCCGTGCGATGAGAGTGCGTAAAGGATTCGCGAGGACGGGCCGGGCGGGACAGTTCGGGTTACGAGGTCAACTGTGGCCAGTTCTCTGAGGCGTTCGGTGAGCATTCGGTCGCTGATGCCAGGGATTCGATCGCGAACCTGGGCGAAGTCGGCCGGACCTTTAGCCAAGGCCGCGATGATCAGGCCGTTCCAGCGTCTGCCCATCAGTGCGAAGGCCCGATCAGCGGCCAGAAGGGATGCGGGCAGCCGCGGCGCCTGGGACCGGTGCTCCCGCTGAGCGCAGCGCGAGGGGTTCATGATGGCTGTCCTACCTTTCAAGGGTGGTTGCTCTGGTCATTCGTAAGATCGGAGGGCCCAGGGGTTCTGGGTATGGCTGTCATGGCGGCGCCGTTGGCAAGG
>NZ_JBFAJD010000045.1:0-79222 GCF_040655035.1 Streptomyces sp. NPDC050549 | reverse complement strand
AATCATCAACGGCCCTGTCTCACATTCGGTGGTGACGGAGCGTGCTGCTATCCGAGGAGGATGCGATGGCGAAGCAGGGTGAAGCCTGCTCGTCCGTGCATCTGGCGCGCGATCCGCTTGGTCTTGGTGTTGACACCCTCGGTGGGGCCGTTGCTGTAGGGAAGTGTGAGGGCGGCGTTTACGGCGTCGTGGTCTCGTTCCAGGCCTCGGGTGAAGGCATGCAGGTGGGGCAGGTCGGCGCCGCGGACCTGGACGATCCAGCGCGAGAGTGCGTCGGCGTTGTCGGCGTGCGGTGCAAGGAGCGGGGTGAAGTCGCGGATGCCTGCGGCCAGTTGGGTCATCTCGGGGCAGGCGGATGTGAGCTTGGCCAGGAGCTCGTGTTGCTCGGTCTTGAGGTTGTCGGGTCTGGTCAGCAGCATTCGGGAGAGCCTGCGCGGTGAGATGTGGCTGCGGTCGGCGTCCGCGCGGCCTTGGTTGATGTACTTGTGCAGGAGGTTCAGGCAGCCCGTGAAGCCGAGTGCTTTGATCTCGTCGAAGAGGTGCTTGACGGGGACGCCGGGGTCCTCGGTCCGGCGTTTGCGCAGGTGTTCGCGGTAGGGGTCGACGAGGCTAGCGCGGTACTTGGGGACGCGGAGCATCCGCTCGGGCCGGTCGGCGCGGGCATGGCGTTTGACGGTGTTCAGGGCCAGTTCCAGGCGGCGGGCGCATTCGAGCAGGCCGACGCCCTGGTCGAGCAGGCCGTGGACCTGGTGCCAGCGCTCGAGGGTGGTCTGGGCGCGGGGCCCGGCGTAGATCGGCGCGTCCAGTACGGTGGCCCAGCAGGTGCTGTGCGCCTTGACCTCGCTCAGAGCAGCTTCGCACAGATTGTGCTACAGATGCCACCGATCGCCGACTTGCGTCGCATGGGGCAGGGCCCGGCGGATGGCCTCGGCGTAGGTCGCGGAGCCGTCCCGGCACACGACCTCGATGCCCGGATGCTCGCGCAGCCATGCTTCCAGGGTGCCGGCCGTGCGATCGGGCAGCACGTCGATCCGCTCGTGGGTCTCGACATCGATGATCACGGTGGCGTAGCGGTGCCGCCGGCGCAGCGCGAAGTCGTCGACGCCGATCACGCGGGGCGTCCGCCCGGCGGGCAGCAAGATCCGCAGCAGGGTGCGCACAGCCGTGTGACGCGAGTCGCCCGCCACGAGTATCGCCAGCAAACGTGCCCCCGCCCGGCCCGCTAACTCCTTGACCACCGCCTTGACCTGCCTGCTCAGGCGGGTGGTGCGTCGCTGGTATCGGTCCAGGACTCCGGGCACCTGCTCGCGGAAGGTGTATGTCGGCAGCCGCGGGTGGGGCACACCAGGCGTCGCACTCGCACACGGACCACCACCCGCCGTCCGTCGACCGGCACGTCAGCCACCGTCCGCCAGTGGTAGCCGTGCACCCGCCCCGACGACACCCCGCACACCGGACACGGCGCCATGTCCTGCGGAGTCCGTGCCCGCACCACGACCCGCTCACCCTCGTCGACAACATCCTCGATGACCAGCGGGGACAGCCCTGAAAACACCGTCTGCACAAGCTCGTTGACATCCATCACATGAAGGTCAACGACCCTTACAACTCTCCGTCACCACCGAATGTGAGACAGGGCCGAACGATGATTTACAGTCCCACGTGCCCATCGGACGGCCGGTTCAGCGAGCATGGGTGATGCCACCGTCGAGGGCGAGCGTGGAGCCGACGACATAGTCGCCCGCGCGGGAGGCAAGGTAAATCGCGGTCCCTGCGATGTCCGCCGGCTCGCCTATCCGGCCCGACGGGATGACACTGCCGAGCTCGTCGGCGTGGTCTCGCGCGTCCTTGTTCATGTCGGATGCGAAGGCGCCGGGCGCAATCGCGGACACCGCGATGCCGTCCTCGATGAGCCGTAGCGCCATCCGGCGCGTGAGCTGGATCAGGGCCGCCTTGGAGGCCTGGTAGGAGTAGGTCTCCTGTGGGTTGAGCGAGATCCCGTCGATAGAGGCGATGTTGATCACCTTGGCCAGATGGCCGTCGGCGGCAGCCATCAGGTCGCTCTTGAGCGCCTGCGTGAGGAAGAACGGCGTCTTGACGTTGACGTCCATCACCTTGTCCCACCCTGACTCCGGAAAGTCGTCGAACGGCGCACCCCAGGCGGCTCCGGCATTGTTCACCAGGATGTCGAGTGAGCTCTCGTGCTCTCGGTAGCGGTTCGTCAGGTCCTGGATGCCCGTCGGTGTCGAGACGTCGGCGGGCAGGGAGACGCAGTGTCCGTACTGCGAGAGGTCCTTAGCGGCCGCGTCGCAGGCGTCGGCTTTGCGGGCGGTTATGTAGGTGCGCACGCCACTTCGGAGGTATCCCTCGGCAATCATTCTGCCGATACCGCGGGAACCGCCCGTGACCAGCGCGGTTCGCCCTTCGAGGGAGAAGAGTGTCTCGATGTGCATGCCGTTCCTCGGAAGGGGGTGGGGTGGGTTGTCGGCCCGTGCGGGGCGAGGAGCCGGGATGCTCACGTCAGCTCCTCGTGCCAGCCGAGGGGGAAGACGGGTGTCTCCTTGTTGACGAACGCCTTGACCGCCGCCACATGGTCCCGGGTCAGTCCGGTGGCCTTGTGCAGCGACACCTCCGCGTGCATCGACGCCGTGAGATCCTCGTGCGGCGCGCGGAGCAGGTTCTGCTTCATTTCCTTGAGCGCGTGCGAGGCGCCCCTGGCGAGCCGGGTGGCGATCTCGTGGGTGCGCTGCTGCAGCTCGTCCTCGGGGACCATCCAGTTGACCAGCCCCAGGGTGAGACATTCTTCGCCGCGGATCCGGGGGTTGAGGAACATCAGTTCTCGCGTCTTGGCGGGCCCGACCAGCTGGTGGAGCAGCCATGCGACGCCGAAGTCGCCGGCCAGTCCGACGGCGCCGAAGGCGGTGGCGAAGATTGTTCGTGGCGAGCCGATGCGCAGGTCCGCGGCGAGAGCGAGTCCCATGCCGGCTCCGGCGACCGCGCCGGGGATCGAGGCGAGGACAGGCTTGCGGCAGCGGTAGATGCGGCCGACCGTCTCCTCCTGCTGTCGGCGCTGTTCCTCGACGGCGGCCTGGTCGACCTCGGCGGCGCCTGCCCCCTGCCCACCCTGCACGTGGAAGTCCTGGACCTCGCCCCCGGAACAGAAGGCGCCGCCGGCTCCGGTGAGGACGATGGCGCCCACTTCGCGGGAGGCCTCCATCGCCCTCAACTCGGCGACAAGCCCGGCGGCCATCGCCACCGAGAGGGCGTTGCGCCGTTCCGGCCGGTTGAGTGTGATGGTGCCGACGCCTTCACTGATCTCGCCAACGACCTCACTCATGAGGTCACCTCGAAGAGCCCCGCGGCGCCCATGCCGCCGCCGACACACATGGTGACGACGACGAGTTCCACGCCACGGCGACGGCCCTCGATCAGCGCGTGGCCGACCAGGCGGGACCCGGTCATGCCGTAGGGGTGGCCGACCGAGATGCCTCCGCCGTTGACGTTGTACTTCTCCGGGTCGATGCCGAGCGCGTCCCGGCAGTACACCGCCTGCGAGGCGAAGGCCTCGTTGAGCTCCCACAGGCCGATGTCGGCGATGGTGAGGCCGTGCTGCTTGAGGAGCTTGGGGATCGCGAGGACGGGGCCGATGCCCATCTCTTCGGGCTTGCAGCCGGCTACCGCCAGGCCGCGGTACGTGCCCAGCGGCCGCAGTCCCCGTGCACGGGCGACCTGCGCTTCCATGAGTACGCATGCCGACGCTCCGTCGGACAGCTGGGAGGCGTTGCCGGCGGTGATGGTGGAGTGCCCGGTGACCTGGCCGTCGGGCAGGACCGGCTTCAGGCCAAACAGACTCTCAAGAGTGGTGGACGGGCGGTTTCCCTCGTCGCGGGCGAGGGTGACCTCCTCCGTACTCGCGGCGCCTGTCGCCTTGTCGACGACCAGTCTGGTCGTCGGCAGCGGGACGATCTCGGTGTCGAACCTCCCGGCGGCCTGGGCGGCAGCGATGCGCTGTTGCGACAGGAGCGCGAACTCGTCCTGGCGCTCCCGGGTGACCCCGTAGCGCTCCGCGACGATCTCGGCGGTCTGTACCATCGGCAGGTAGAGGTCTGGATGGTGCTTGACCAGCCACGGGGCCTGCGCGCGGTAGGTGTTCATCTTGTCGTTCTGCGCCAGCGAGACCGACTCGACGCCGCCACCGATCGTGACGTCCATTCCGTCGTGGACGATCTGCTTCGCGGCGGTCGCGATCGCCATGAGCCCGGAGGCGCACTGACGGTCGACCGACATGCCCGCGACGGTGTCGGGCAGTCCGGCGCGCAGGGCGGCCTGACGGGCGATGTTGAACCCGGTGGTGCCCTGCTGGATGGCGGCGCCCATGATGACGTCCTCCACCTCGGCGCCCGTGATTCCGGCGCGGGACACCGCGTGCCGGATGGCGTGTCCGGCCAGGTCCTGCGCCTGGGTGTCGTTGAAGGCACCTCGGTAGGCCTTGCCGATGGGGGTGCGCGCCGTCGAGACGACGACAGCCTCTCGCATCGTCATGGTTCCTCATTCCATGTTGAAGTCGGGTTGCGGTCGACCGACGGCCTCGGGCTGGGCTCGCGCCACGTGAGTTGTGACCGTCGTGAAGGTGGTGGGCCCGGGTCCGCATGACCTGGGGCGGCCGCGATGTGCCGTGCCAGCTACACCGGGCCGGAACCCCTGGTGCCCTGCATCAGGTCACCTCGGCGGCGGGCAGGCGAACCAGCGTGGTGAGCCGGCGCCGGTGGGCGCCGGGCGTGCCCAGCGCGATCTGGTCGGCCTTGGCACGCTTCAGGTAGAGGTGGGCGGGGTGCTCCCAGGTCATGCCGATGCCACCGTGCAGTTGTACGGCCTCCTCGGCGGCGTGCACCGCGAGGTTGCTGCAGAAGGCCTGGGCCACGGCGTTCGCGAGCACGGCGTCCGGATCGTCCGCGGCGGCGGTGACCGAGGCGTAACGCGCCGCGGCGGCACCCGACTCCACGGACGTGTAGAGATCGGCCAGCCGGTGCTTGAGCGCCTGGAAGCCACCGACGACACGACCGAACTGACGACGCTCCTTGAGGTGGTCGACGCTGGTTTCGAGGCACCAGCGGGCGATGCCGATCTGTTCGGAGGCGAGCAGCGCGGCGCCGGCTGCCAGGCCACGGCGCACCGCGCCGTCCCCTGTCTCCGCCGGCACCACGATCGTCCCGGCGACACCGTCGAGGGTCACGTCGGCGAGCTGGCGGCTCTGGTCCAGTGACACCACCGGTTCGATCCGCGCCTCGCTCGCCGGGACCGCGACCACCTCGACCCTCTCCCCCGCGTGCACGGGGACGAGCAGGACATCGGCTTCCAACGCGCCGGCCACGCTGGTCATGGTTCCGGCCGCACCACCGTCGGCGTCGCGCCCGAACGCGGGCAGGGTGTCGGCGGGAGCGAGGGACAGCGGTACGACGAGGGCGGCCGTGCACTCGCCGGAGGCGAGGTCGGTGAGGAGCGTGGTGCCGAAGCCGAGCAGTACGGACGTGGCGATCACCGCGCTGGTGAGGAACGGGACCGGCGCGATTGCACGCCCCAGTTCCTCGACGACGACCGCGGTCTCACGGGCCGAGGCGCCTGCTCCGCCGTCGCGCTCGGGTACCAGCAGCCCGGCCAGGCCCAGGTCGGCGGCCAGCGTCTTCCACAGCGGGTCGACGATCGAACGGTCGCCGTCATACATCGCCGCCACCGCACGAGGTGTGCAGCGATCCGCCAGCATGCCGCGCACCGTGGCCCGCAGTTGCACCTCGACGTCGGTGTCGAGCAGGTCGGCTTCGCTCATCGGGCGAGCTCCTTCCAGGGAAGGTCCTTGTCGACACGGTGCTCGGCGGGCAGGCCGAGCACCCGTTCGGCGACGATGTTGCGCAGGATCTCGGAGGTCCCGCCCTCGATCGAGTTGCCCTTCGCGCGCAGATAGCGGTAGCCCGCCTCGCGGCCGACCAGGCTGACGGTCTCCGGCCTGCGCAGGGTCCAGTCGTCGTAGCGCAGGCCCGCCTCGCCGAGCAACTCAAGCTCCAGCCCGCTGAGTTGCTGGGCGAGGCGGGCGAAGGTCAGCTTCATGGCGGCACCCTCGGGGCCCGGCTGGCCCTGTTCCAGCTTCTGGCCCAGCCGCAGCGCGGCGAGCCGGGCCACTTCCGCCTCCAACCACAAGGAGAGCAGCCGGTCGTGCAACTCCGGAGTACGACGGTCCGGGTGCTCACGCCAGGTACGGGCGACGACACCGACCATGCCGTCCTCGCGCGGTGACAGTCCGCCGCCGATGGCCACCCGCTCGTTGTTGAGCGTGGCGTTGGCGATCTGCCAGCCCTGGCCTTCGGCACCGAGCCGCCGGCTGTCGGGGATCCGTACGTCGGTGAGGAAGACCTCGTTGAACTCGGCCTCGCCGGTGATCTGCCGGAGCGGCCTGACGTCGACGCCGGGGTCGGTCATGTCGCACAGGAAGTAGGTCAAGCCCTGATGTTTGGGCAGGTCCGGGTGCGTGCGGGCGATCAGGATCGCGAACCGGGCGATGTGTGCGCCCGAGGTCCACACCTTCTGGCCGTTGACGACCCACTCGTCACCCTCGCGGACCGCGCGCGTCGCCACCGCGGCCAGGTCGGACCCGGCCCCGGGCTCACTGAACAACTGGCACCAGAGTTCCTCGCCCGTCCACAGTGGTCGCAGGAACCGCTGCTTCTGCTCCTCGGTGCCGAACCGCAGAATCGTCGGCGCCGCCATACCTAGGCCGATCCCGTTGGCGTGACGGTTGTTGTCCGGCGAGCCGGCCTCGTCGAACGGTCCGTCGACCTCCGGCTGCAGGGAGCGCGGCAGTCCGAGCCCGCCGTGCCCTTCCGGGAACCAGACCCAGGCCAGTCCGGCGTCGTATCTGGCCCTGAGGAAGTCGAGCCGGTCGGTGGTGCGGGGATCGTGGTGGGCGAGGAAGTCCACGACGCGCCGGCGCAGGGCTGCCCTGTTCGAAAGCGGATCGGTCATCACGGCACCAGCAGCCCGAGTGCCTCGGCCACGCAGGCGGGTTTGTCGCCGCCCTCGCGCTCGATGGTCACGCGCGCCGTCGACAGGCGCCCGGCAGGTGTCTCGGCCAGCCGGATCAGCTCGACGCCGGCCCGTATCCGGGAGCCCACGGGCACCGGAGAGGGGAACCGCACCTTGTCGGTGCCGTAGTTGACGGCCATGCGCAGCCCTTCGACGGTGTACACCTCCTCGACGAGCCGGGGCAGGAGCGAAAGGGTCAGGTAGCCGTGCGCGATGGTCGTGCAGAACGGGCCGTTCTTCGCCCGCTCGAGGTCGACGTGAATCCACTGGTGGTCGCCGGTGGCCTCGGCGAACAGGTCCACCTGCTCCTGGGGCACGGGATGCCAGTCCGACCAGCCGAGATGCGTCCCGGCCGCCTTCTCCAGCTCCTCGATTCCGTGGAAGATCTTCATCAGGTCCTCAGTCCTTCGGGCCGCCGGCGACGTACAGCACCTGGCCGGAGACGTATCCGGCGCCCTCGCTGACGAAGAACGACACGGTGTGGGCGATGTCTTCGGGAACACCGCCACGGGCGACGGGAATCTCCTGGACGACCTGGGCCCTGAGAGTCTCGAACGACATCCCCATCCGCTGGGCGGTGGCCATGGTCATCTCGGTCTCGATGAAGCCCGGTGCGATGGCGTTCGCGGTGACGCCGAACTTGCCGAGTTCGATCGCGAGCGTCTTGGTGAAGCCCTGGAGCCCTGCCTTCGCCGCGGCGTAGTTCGCCTGCCCGCGGCTGCCGAGTGCCGAAGTGCTTGACAGGTTGACGATCCTGCCCCATCCGACCTGCGTCATGTAGCCCTGGCAGGCACGCGTCACCAGGAAGGAACCCCGCAGGTGCACGCCCATAACCGTGTCCCAGTCCTGTGTAGACATCTTGAAGAGCAGGTTGTCCCGGATGACTCCGGCGTTGTTCACCACGACCGTCGGCGGTCCGAGTTCCGCGACGACCCGTTCCACTCCCGCTTTCACCGCGGCCTCGTCGGCGACGTCCATACTTACGGCAATGGCCCGGCCACCGGCCTTCTCGACGACCTCGACCACCGGCTTGCACGCCGCCTCGTCAAGGTCGATCACGGCCACGGCGAACCCGTCGGCGGCCAGTCGTTCGGCGACTGCGGCGCCGATGCCGCGGGCGGCGCCGGTGACGAGCGCCGTGCGGGTCCCACTGGTGGGGTCTGTCATGTCTCTCCTCAGTGTGGCTCGGGACGATCCGTGACGCCGTCGGTCAGTCGACCAGGGCGCTGTAGACGAGCTGGCGGAACTCGGCGTTGATGGGATGCGTGCCGGCGGGCACCAGTTGGGTCATGAAGACCGCCGTGACGCGTTCCACGGGGTCGACCCAGAACACCGTGCTGCCGGCCCCGCCCCAGTAGAATTCGCCGGCGCTCGAGTGATTGCGCTGCCTGGACGGTTCGAGCGAGGTCGCGAAGCCGAGCCCGAAGCCCACGCCGTCGAAGACGTACTCGGTGAAGCCGCCGGTCGACTGGCTGGCGAGGTCTCCGTCGAGGTGGTTGCTCGCCATCAGGCGCACGGTGCGGGGCGCCAGTATGCGGGCGCCGTCGAGTTCTCCGCCGCGTTCGAGCATCCGCGTGAAGCGCAGGTAGTCGGCGGTCGTGCCGAGAAGTCCGCCACCACCGGAGAACATCGCCGGCGGCTGCAGTGCCGCCGCGCCCACGGCATCCGACCTGACGGCCGAGCCCGTCGCGGGGTCGCGCGCGTAGACGGCGGCGAGCCTGTCGACGCGGCTCTCGTCGGCGTACCACACGCTGTCGACCATTCCGAGCGGGTCGAGGACGAGGTTGGCCATGGCCTTGTCGAGCTTCTCCCCGGTCCAGATCTCGATGAGCCGGCCGAGGACGTCCGTTGACATGCCGTACCCCCAGGCCGTGCCCGGCTGGAACAGGAGTGGGAGCGACGCCCACTCCTCGACCGCGGCCTCCAGCGAGCCGTCGGTCCTGCTGCCGAAGTCGGCCTCGGCCTGCCGGTAGAGAGCGTCGACGACGGAGGTGTACATGAAGCCGGCGGTCACGCCCGAGGTGTGACTGAGCAGGTGCCACACCCGGATCGGTTCGAGGGCGGGCACTGTGCGCGGGGCCTCGGCCGAGCCCTTGTCGTAGACCCGGACGTCGGCGAAGGACGGGATCCACTTGCTGATCGGGTCGGTCAGCTGGAAGACGCCCTCTTCCCATAGGGCCATGGCTGCGACCGACGTGATCGGCTTGGTCATGGACGCGATCCGCCAGATCGTGTCGGACTCCACCGGCAGCCCGGCTTCCTTGTCGCGCAGGCCGTAGGACGCGAAGTGCGCCAGCTCGTCCCTGCGAGTGACGGCGAGCTGCCAGCCTGCCAGGCGTCCATCGTCGACGTATTTGGCGAAGTGCTTGTCGATGCGGGCGAGGCGGTTGGCGTCGAACCCGAGGTCTGCCGGGTCGGAGGTGATGTTCATGGGCGAGTCCTTGGCTGGTGCTCCGTGACGGACAGCGCGTGTTCGGCTGCCCCGTATGCGCGCCCGTTCGGGCCGCGGCTTCTGGGTGGGAGAGTGAAGGAAGCGGCTCTCTCGGCTCGGGAGAGACACCGCGAAGGTGGACTGGGGCGACGGTTCGACGTGCGGCGAACCCGGCAGCGCGGCTATCCCACCTGTCTCGGGGCGACGTGCCGGCGCACGAACTCGACCATCTGCTCATGAACCGCTCGTGCCTCGGGAAGCCAGGCAACGGCGACGGCCGATGCGTGGCAGCCACCGGGTGTCTCGATCAGGGAAACGACGACACCCGCGTCGCGGCAGCGCCGCACGAAGTCGCTGTCCTCGGGGACGAACATCTCCCGCGTCCCCATGTGAACCAGCGTCGGTGGCAGTCCGGCCATGTCCCCGAACAGCGGTGAGAGGTAGGGATGCTTCCGGTCGTGCTCACCGGCATAGGAAGCCGCTGCCATGTCCAGCATGCGGACCGAGAGCATGCAGTCCCGCTTCTGCAGTTCGGCACCACGGGGGTCGGTCATCGTGATGTCGACCCAGGGAGAGATCAGCAGCGCGGCACTTGGAAGAGGCAGGCCCTCGTCCCGCAACCTCAGACACACCGCGGCCGCCAGTCCGCCCCCCGCGCTGTCACCGGCGATCACCAACGGCGCGACGCCATCGCCGCGCAACGACGCGAGGACGGCCATGACGTCGTCAAGTCCGTGAGGGTAGGGGCGCTGAGGCGCCAGGCCGTAGTCCACGAGCAGGCCGGCCATACCGGTGGCCCTGACCGTCGCGTCGAGCCACTGCCAGTGAACCTTCGCCGGTCCCGTGACGTAGGCACCCCCGTGGACGTAGACCACGACACCCGCGGATGCCTGCTCCCGGGCCAGCCAGACACAACGCACGTCATCGATTCTGACCTCCTCACCCGCGATACCGTTTGCAGGCGAGGGGACGATGTCCTTCTTCGCCCGCTCCAGACTCGTCCGTGTGATCCGCGGTTTGAGTATTCTCATCACACCGCGAGTGACGAGCAGTTGCACACTCATAGTGGCCTTTCCTTCCTCGTGGCTGGACGCCTGTCGCATGCCGTCTCAGGCGGTCCGGCCCCACTGGGGATCGCGGCGGCGCAGCTCCATGTGCGCGAGGGTCCGCTTGTGCACCTCGTCCGGGCCGTCGGCGAAGCGCAGGGTGCGCTGCTGGGCGTACATGTCGGCGAGCGGGAAGTCGTCGCTGAGGCCGCCCGCCCCGTGCACCTGGATGGCGCGGTCGATCACCTTCAGCGCCATCTGCGGTACGGCCACCTTGATCGCGGCGATCTCGATTCGCGCCTCGCGGTTGCCGACGGTGTCCATCAGGTAGGCGGCCTTCAGGGTCAGCAGGCGGGCCATCTCGATCTCCACCCGGGCCTCGGCGATCCAGTCCTGGATGTTGGCCCGGTTGGCCAGCGGCTCGCCGAAGGTGACGCGCGACTGGGCGCGGTCGATCATCAGGTCGAGGGCTCGTTCGGCGGCGCCGATGGAGCGCATGCAGTGATGGATCCGGCCGGGGCCCAACCGGGCCTGGCCGATCATGAAGCCGTCTCCCTCACCGGCGAGCAGCGCGGTCCTGGGCACCCGCACGTTCTCGAAGAGCAGCTCGCCGTGGCCCTCGCGGTCCTGGTAGCCGAAGAGCGGCAAGCTGCGCATCACGGTGACGCCGGGGGTGTCCAGGGGGACGACCATCATCGACTGCCGGCGGTGCCTGGGCGCGTCCGGGTCGGTCTTGCCCATGACGATGAGCACTTTGCAGTTCTTGTGGAGGGCGTTGGACGTCCACCACTTGCGGCCGTTGAGGACGTAACCGTCCCCGTCGCGCTCCATCCGCAGTTCGATGTTGGTGGCGTCCGAGCTGGCCACCGCGGGCTCGGTCATCGCGAACGAGGAGGCGATCTTGCCGGCGAGCAGCGGCTTGAGCCACTTCTCCTTGTGCTCATCGGTGCCGAAGAGGGTCAGCACCTCCATGTTGCCGGTGTCGGGGGCATTGCAGTTGGTCGCCTCGGGAGCGATGTGCAGGCTGCGTCCCATGATCTCGGCGAGCGGGGCGTACTCCAGGTTGCTCAGGCCGGGGCCCCACTCCGGGTGGGGGTGGAAGAGGTTCCACAGGCCGCGCTTCTTCGCCTCGGTCTTCAGTTCCTCGACGATCGGCGGGTAGTGGTGCGGATCGGGGGACGCCGCCATCTGGGCCCAGTAGACCGGTTCGGCGGGGTAGACGCGCTCGTCCATGAAGGCGAGCAGGTCTTCTTGGTAGCGCTTCGCCCTGTCAGAGAGTTCCCACACGGGGGCTCCTTCGTCGGTTCGGAATGCGGGGTGTGCGGAGATCGGGCGAGGTCAGCCGACGAGTGCGTCCCAGTCGAGGGCTCGTTTGAGGATCTTGCCGGTGCTCCCCTTGGGCAACGCGTCCACGAACTGCACGAGATGGGGGACCTTGTAGGCGGACAGCCGTTCTTTGGCCCAGGCTCGCAGGTCCTCGGCGGTGAGGGCTGCGCCGGGCCGCAGGGTCACCACGGCGGCGACCTCCTCGCCGTAGTGCGGATGCGGCACGCCGATCACGGCGGCCTCCACGATGTCGGGGTGGCCGTAGAGGACCTCCTCGACCTCGCGCGGGTAGACGTTGTAACCCCCGCGGATGACCAGGTCCTTGAGCCGGTCGACGATGTAGAGGAAACCGTCCTCGTCAAGGCGCCCCAGGTCGCCGGTCCTCAGCCGGCCGTCGGGCAGGTCCGCGGCGGTGGCCTCGGGCCGGTTCCAGTAGCCCTTCATGATGTGGGGGCCGGTGAGGTACACCTCGCCGACCTCGCCGGGCGGCAGGACCTCACCGGCCGGGTCCCGGACCTCGATGCCGGTGCCAGGCAGCGCCGGTCCGACCGAGCCCGTACGCGGCCCGTGATAGGGCGAGTTGAACGCGCCTGCGCCGGTGGACTCGGTGAGTCCGTAGCCCTCGAGGATCGTGCAGCCGAAGCGCTTCTGGAACTCGCGGATCACCTCGCCGGGCAGCGAGGCGCCGCCGGAGCCCGCGAGGCGCAGGTCGGCGAAGTCGTCGGGGCCGAAGTCCCCGTCGGCGTGCAGCATCGCGTTCCACATAGTCGGTACGCCTGCTATGAGGGTCACTTGGTCGTCGCGGACCATGCGCAGCATGGCGTTCGGCTCGAACGGCGAGAGCAGGGAGATCGAAGCTCCCGCGGTGAGCGTGCCGTTGAGGCAGACCGCCTGGCCGAAGACATGGAAGAGGGGCAGGGCGGTGGCGAAGCGGTCGGCCGGGGTGAGGGTCAACTGCTGCCCGAACGCCTCGGCGGTGAAGGCCAGGTTGGTGATGCTGAGCTCGACTCCCTTGGGCCGACCGGTCGTTCCGGAGGTGTAGAGCAGCAGAGCCGTGTCGTCCGCGCGGCGCTCGACGGGCTCGGGCAGCGGCTCGCCCTCGCTCACCTGTGCGTCGTGCCGCAGCATCAGGAACGGCAGTCCGCGCTCACCGGCCGCCTTGCGGGCCGCTTCGGCCGTCTCGTACCAGGCCACGACCAGCCGGGCGCCGGAGTCGTCGAGGGCGTATCCGACCTCGGACGCGGTTGCCATGGTGTTCAGGGTGATGAGAACAGCGCCTGCCGTGTGGGCGGCGCCGGCGACAACGACGAACTCGGGTCCGGTCGGCGCGATCAGGAGCAGACGTTCCCCCGGCCGGACGCCCTCGGCCCGCAGGGCGCCGGCGTAGGCCGCGACGTGGTCACGTAGCTCGGCATACGTCCAGACCCGCCCACGGGCCCGCAGGGCCACGGCGTCCGGGCGTTCGTCGGCGTGACGCCAGATGGCGTCGGCTGCATTCGGCATGAGCCCTCCTCGTCGAGGGGTGGCGGGTGACCTGACAGTAATTGAACTTGACGTCGGATTCAATAAGGGACCGCCCAGGAGATCCACCCCAGGAGCGCGGCCACTCCCTATCCCAGGGGCGACACCGCCCACCGCCCCTGCCGTCCAGCTTTCCCTCGACGATGCCCAGGTCCGGGGGCGGGCGGAACAACCTGGGCGGCGAAGGCAGCGTAGATCCCGGCTAGGCCCGCATCACCGACGGTCACCCCTCGCCCGGGCGAGCGCCTTCCCGGGGGCTCGCAAGGGGCCGAGGCTCCTCGTCCCGGGCGACAGGACGCTGCCCCTGTGACACCGCCAGAGCGGTGCTGCTCAGTTCGCGCGTCCTGACGTCCGACATGATCACCACGCGGCTGCGCCGTCTTGCCGGAGAACGCTAAAGTCGAACCGGAGTTCAACTCCAGTGGCATCCGGCAGCCATTTGATTTCGGCGCCGGATTCAATAGCGTGAGGCTTCGCAGCCGAGGAGAGGACAGCCAGTGCCGGCCGGAGAAACCACCGACAGCACACCCAGGCGGCCCGCCCCGCGCACCCAGCGGGGAATCCGTACCCGCGACGCGCTGGTGGTCGCGGCGCGCGAGGTGTTCGAGCGGGACGGTTTCCTCGACGCCAAGATCAGCGACATCGCACGGACCGCCGGCGCCGCGTCGGGATCCTTCTACACCTACTTCGACAGCAAGGACGAGATCTTCGCCGCCGTCGTCGAGCGGGTCCAGGAGGAGATGGTGCATCCACATGTGCGCGAGCACTCCGGCGTCGACGACCCCCGGATCCTGATCGACCTGGCCAACCGCGAGTACCTCCAGAGATATGAGCACAACGCCCGCCTGATGGCCGTACTGGAACAGGTATCCCAGATCGACGAGCGGTTCCGCGCCATACGGCTCGGGCGCAGCATGGCCTTCGCCGAGCGCAATGCGCGCCTCATCCGCAAACTCCAGGAGCAGGGCAAGGCGGACAGCGACGTGGATCCGGAGATCGGCTCACTGGCCCTGTCCGCGATGATGAGCCGGATGGCCTACCTGGTGTACGTCTACGGCCACGACATCCCGTTCGAGCGGCTGGTGACGAATCTCAACCGGCTCTGGTACAACGCTCTCAACCTGCGCGCGCCGACCGAGCCCCCCACCCAGACCGTCGACGAGATCCTCGCCGGAGCACCGGGAGAGGAGCGAATCGAGCTCCGCAACACGTGATTCGCCAGGCATTCGGACACTGAACCGTTCCGGGTTCGGTAGGGACTCGATCATTTGAGAGGATCGAGTCATGGCACGCCCTTCCCCTTACCCCCTTGAGCTGTGCAAACGTGCGGTCCGCATGGTCGCCGAGGTGCGGCCCGAGTACGACGCCGAGTGGTCCGCGATGAAGGCGGTCGCCGCCAAGCTGGGGATCGGGACGACCGAGACGCTGCGCAAGCGGGTCCGCCAGGACCAGATCGACAACGGAGCCCGGCCGGGGACGACGACAGAGGAGTCCACGCAGGTCAAGGCGATGAAAAGGGAAATCGCCGAACTCAGGCGGGTGAACGAGATCTTGAAGGCGCCGGCGAGTTTCTTTGCGGCCGAGCTCGACCGGCCACACACGCGCTCGTAGCGTTCATCGACGAGCACCGGGACCACTTCGGCGGTGTCGAGCCGATCTGTCGCGTGCTCACCCAGCACGGCTGCAAGATCGCCCCTTCCACCTACTGCGCCTGCAAGAAACGCCGGTTGGCGCCCTCGCCGCGGTCCGTGCGGGACGAGGGGCTCAAGGAACAGATCGAGGAGGTCGAGGTCTACGAAGCCGACTACCGCGTCTATGGCGCGAGGAAGGTCTGGCGGCAGCTGAACCGCCAGGGCCAGAAAGTGGCCCGGTGCACGGTCGAGCGTCTGATGCGGGAGATCGGCATCGCCGGCGCCGTCGACGGCAAGAAGGTCATCACGACCATGCCGGACCCGGCTGCGGCCAGGGCCCCGGACCTGTTCGACCGCGAGTTCGTCGTACCGGCGCCGAACCGGACCTGGGTCGCCGACTTCACGCACGTCGCCGCCTGGGCAGGCGTCGTCTGTGTCGCCTTCATCGTGGACACCTTCTCCCGCCGCGTCGTCGGCTGGTCCGCGTCGCTGTCGAAACAGACCCAACTCGTCCTGGATGCCCTGGACATGGGCCTGTGGCAGCGCGACCGAGACGGTCGTCCGCCCCTCCCGGGCGAGTTGGTCCACCACTCCGATGCCGGGTCGCAAGGCGGAATCAATCGGTCGTCGCAACACCTGGACTCGACTCTGATCGCGGCCTCGATCGGGTCGGTCGGCGACGCTTACGACTGTGAGGATGGGACCACCGCCGCAGCAGGGGCCTGACTCTTGCTTACGACTGACCCTTCGGGTGTCCTGGCTGTTGATTGTCGGTCACTTCCGCGGCGGGCTCCATGAGGGCCGCCGGCCGCACGGGCAGCGACCGAATAGGAGCCTGCTCCACCAGGCGCTCGTCACAGTCCTGTCCTCCCGCCCGACCGGCGGTCTCGCGCTGACCGCCACTTCCGGGAGGGGAACCGACAGCCATGACCAGCATCCTGCAGGCCGAGCCGATCGGGAAAGTCGTCATCGGAGTCGACACCCACAAGTACGTACACACCGCGGTCGTCGTCGGCGGCGCCCAGGGCAGCCTCAGCGTCGCCGCCGACCGCGGAGGTTATGAGCAACTTGCCCAGTGGGCGGCCCAGTTCGGGCAGGTCCTCGGCTTCGGTGTCGAGGGCACCGGGTCCTACGGTGTCGGACTCGCTTCCTACCTGCGCCGACACGGTCACAAGGTCGTCGAGGTCAACCGGCCCGATCGCCGGGTGCGGCGCCAGCGCGGCAAGTCCGACTCCATCGACGCCGAGAACGCGGCCCGCGCCGTCCTCGCGGGCACCGCGACCGCGACACCGAAGACCGCCGAGGGCACGGTCGAGATGTTCCGCCACACCAAGATTGCCCGGGATACGGCCGTGAAGGCCCGCACCCAGGTCATGGTCACCCTCAAGGTCCTCATCGTCACCGTCCCCGACGAGCTGCGCGATCAGCTCCAGGGCCTGCCCAAGATGACGCTCAGCGACCGGTGCGCGGGACGGGCCTTGACCCAAGGCTCGTCGGCCGGTGGCCCCGTCCACCGCCCACATCCTGCCGGCGTGTGCGGCGACACGATGTGGTCCTCCCCCGTCGGTAGCTACATCTTCGACCGGCGCGATCTCCACTTCCAACCGCACGTCGCCGGTCGCGGCGCCCGACCGGGCCGTCACCTCATCAGTGCCCGGCTCCACGCGGGGGCGGAGTATGTTTCGATGCGCAACAGCACCGTGCCTCCACGCACGTCAGAAAGGTGAACGGATGGGCCTGCGCTTCGAGGAGATCGACTGGCAACCGACGCCCATCGGCGAGATCAGTCTGCGTCGGCGCCGCCACCCGGTCTCGGGGGATGACGTGTACGAGGTAAAGCTCGGCGACGAGTTCCTGATGTCCAGCCTCTTCACCACCGGCGAGATCGCGCTCACGGAACTCGCCCTGGCCAAACTGCCGGACACCGAACTGGACGTAGCCGTCGGCGGACTCGGACTCGGCTACACCGCCCAGGCCGTCCTGGATGATCCACGGGTGCGGACACTGACGGTGATCGATGCGCTCGCCGAAGTCATCGACTGGCATCAGCGGGGCTTGGTGCCCCTCGGAGACCGGTTGACCTCGGACGCCCGCTGCCGACTGCTGCACGGAGACTTCTTCGCACTGGCCGCCGGTCCGTGTGGTCTCGACCCCACGGAGCCGGGCCGCCGCTTCCACGTCATCCTGCTGGACGTCGACCACTCTCCGCGCCATGTGCTCCACCCACGCCACGCGGCGCTCTACCAGCCCGCCGGGCTCCGCGCTCTCGCCGGTCACCTCCACCCCGGCGGGGTGTTCGCCTTGTGGTCGAACGACCCGCCCGACCCGCAGTTCACCTCCGCGCTTTCCGAGGTCTTCGCACACACAGCGGCCCATGTCGTCGCTTTTGACAACCCGCTACAGGGCGGTACCTCTACCAATACCGTCTACCTGGCCGGCAAGGCACCGGACAGGCCCTGAAGATCGGCTGTCCGTGCTGCGGGGCGTCGATCGACACCGAGCGGCGGGCCGGCCTGCTCGAAGCCCGCAGCGACGACGGCTTCGCCATCCTCGCTGTGGTGGTCCCCCGCTGCGGAGCCTCAACCTCTCTGACCACCGTCGGGGACACACTTGGACATCCGGTGCAGCAAGTCAGGGGCCCGCATCTGACGCACGTCAGTTCCGACAGCACGGGTTCAAGTTCAGTGGTCGACAGCGCACGCGCGCCGGACGGACCTGGGCTGCAGGACCGTCCGGCGGCTGAGGCCGGGGCGGTCAGTGCGCCGCCGGGTGGTGGCCGATGGTGATGCCGCAGGCGAGTGCCGCGGTGGGGCCGGCGTAGACGGTGGCGCCGGTGGACTTCCTCCACACGTTGATGAGGAAGGTGTCCGGGTGGTCGGTGGCGGTGATGCTGACGCCGTAGCCCTTGACGCCGTTGAGGGTGCCAGAGCCCTGATAGCGGGCGCGGGAACCGGTGACCACCAGCCAATCGGACGACGTGGAGCGGAACTTGAGGCCCGCCGCCTTGAAGTCGAAGGCGACCCTGCCGGTGGGGGTGGTGGCGTTCCTGCCGTAGGAGAGGGAGAAGGAGAAGGCTGCCTTTCCGGTCAGCCGAGGGGAGGCGGGGTAGGCGCCGGCCGGTGAGGCGAAGGTGCCGCTACCCACGGCCCGGCCGGCCGCGTGGTCGTAGACGACCAGGTCGGTGAGGGTCCTGGAGGTGGCGGCCCCGTCGTCGTCGGTGACGGTGACAGTCGGGTGGTAGATGCCGGCCTTGCGGTAGGTGTGGCCCGCGCGGCAGGACGTCGGGGCTGTGCCGTCGGCCCAGTCGACCGAGCAGGTGAGCGTGTCGCTGCGGCCCGGGTCGGTGTAGTGAGTGGTGAGGGTGATCTTCGCGCCCACCGATACCGGCTTGGCGGGTCCGGTGGCGTCGCGAATCACCGGGGCCGCGTTGGTGACAGTGACGGTGAGGGTGTCGCTGCTGCGGCCGCCGGTGAGGGTGACCTCGTAGGTGCCGTTGTCGGTGCAGGTGATGGCGGGGGTGAGGGTCCTGGCGCGGACGATGGTGCACGGGGCGCCGGATGCAACACTCCACTTCGGGGTGGCGTCCGCGCCGGAGAGGGTGCCGGTGAGGGCGATGGCGCTGCCCTCCGCTCCGGTGGCGTCGGGGCCGGCGTGCGCGACGGTCACCGGCTTGATGCTGGTGAGGGTGGGGACCACCGTCTTGATCAGGCCGTCGGTGTCGAACTCCAGCTTGTCGATGGTGGTTTCGCGGTGGGTGCCGTCGCCGCCCGGGATGGCGAACCGGTGGTAGGCGATGTACCAGTCGTCGGTGCCGGGGACCCGGACCACCGAGTGGTGGCCGGTGCCCTTGATGCCGAGCGCCAGGTCCTTGGACAGGATCACGCCGCGCTTGGTCCAGGGGCCCATCGGCGAGCTGCCGGTGGCGTACGCGACCTGGTAGTTCTCGTCGCCGGTGTCGTTCTCCGACCACATGAAGTAGTAGACACCGTGCCGCTTGATGGTGAACGCGCCCTCCCGGAAACCGTCGGGAGTGATCGTGGCGACCTTGGAGGTGTCCAGGGAGATCATGTCGTCGTTCAGCGGGACGACGAACGCGCCGCCGTTGCCAAAGTAGAGGTACGACGTCCCGTTGTCGTCGGTGAAGACCGCCGGGTCGATCATCTGGCCGCTGAACGTGCCTGCCGCGAGGAGGGGTTTGCCGAGAGCGTCCTTGAACGGGCCGGTCGGGGAGTCCGAGACGGCGACGCCGATGTTGGCGTCAGCGCAGAAGTAGAAGTAGTACTTACCGTTCTTCTCGGTGATCGTCGGCGCCCAGGCCCGGCTGTCGGCCCAGGAGACGTCCGGACCAAGGTCGAGTATGACGCCGTGGTCCGTCCAGTGCACCAGGTCGGTGGAGGAGTACGCCTTGAACTGGGTGCCGCTCCAGCCGGGGAACCCGTCGGTGGTCGGATAGATGTAGAAGGTGTCGCCGAAGACCACGATGTCCGGGTCGGCGTTGAGACCGGGCAGCACCGGGCTCTTCATTTCAATCGCTTGTACGGTCCAGACGCGGGTCGCGCCGTCCGAGCCGGTGACGGTGTACCTGACCGGCTTGGTGAAGTTCCGGACCGTGCCGGAGGCGGGGCTGATGGTCGCACCGTTGGCCAGGGTGAATTCCGGTGCCAGGGCGGTGAGTTCGGTGCCTTCCTTGACCGGCAGCACGATCCGGCTCTGGGTGTCGGTGACGATCGCGTCGGTCTTCAGCTCGGGCAGCGTGGCACTGGCGATACCGGTGGTGTTGCCGCTCAGCTCCAGGACCTCGGCCGCGGACAGCGCGCGGTTGTAGATCCGGAAGTCGTCCACCTGGCCGGCGAAGTAGGGGTCAGCGGCGTACAGCGACTTGCCGATGTAGCCGCTGTAGCCCTTCGAGGCGTCGTAGAGGTCCGACGGCTTGATGGTCACCCCGGTGGTTTTGGCCACCTGCACGCCATTGAGGTAGAGGACCGCGGTCCCGGTGGCGCCGTTGAGGGTGACGGTGATGTGTTTCCACTCACCGGCGGCGAGCTTCGAGCCCGCCGACAGCTTCGACTCGGCGCCCCAACTTCCGGTGGTGACAGCGGAGTAGAGACTCCCGCCGCCGTTCGACGGTGTTGCGAAGAGGTACTTGTCGCTGTCCGGGCCGAGGCCGAAGAGCCACTGGTTGACCGCCGTCGACGTCGGATCCCACTTGGCGTAGGTGGATACGGTGACGCTGTCGGTGTCCTTCAGCACGCCGTTGGGGATCTTGACGTACGGCGCGGTGGTGGAGGAGCTGGAGCCGCCGCTCATCACGAACGAACCGCCGTGCACGCCGGTCCCGAAGGCCGGGGTGTTGACATAGGTGCCGTGGTTGCCGTGGCCGCTGGAGTCCCGGACGACGTTGCCGGACGTCTCGTCGAAGTCGTAGCGCAGGACCAGTCCCGACGGGATGTCGGTGCCGCCGCCCTTGGACACCGTGACATGGGCCTGGACGTGGAGTGTGGCGCCGTCCGGCAGGGTGCCGTTCACGGTGAACGTCCCGGCCGATCCGTATGCCGACGCCGGGACGTCGTCCCAGGTCACGGCGACCGGGCGGGTGATGCCGTCGGCGTACTTGGCGATGACGGTCGCGGGCAGCACCGGCGCGCTGCCGATGGCGGTGGAGACCGTCACATCCTCGGCGCTCTCCACCAGCTCGTCGGGCTGATAAGCGCGCAGCACCCGGTTGTACTCGGCCTCGGTGACCGGCAGCACGGTTCCGTGGCGTGGCGACGACGGCAGCGAGTAGTCGGTGGACGGGGTCCAGACGCCCGCGTCGAGGTCGGTCGTCTCGAACGGTATGTAGCCGCGGCCCCCGAACTCGTCGAGGAAGAGATACCACTTCTCCTCGGTGTTGGACTTGAAGACCAGCGGTCCCTCGGCGGCGCTCATCGCGCCCTTGCCGATGCCCTCGGCCACGGAGGCGTAGTCGGTGTCGAGGATCGAGTCGGCCTTCTCTTCGAAGATGAACTTGCTGTTCGGGGAGGAGGAGGAGGTGTTCCGCTCATCCTTGGAGAAGCGGTAGTACTGGCCGTCGTGCTCGATCATCGTGGAGTCGATCACCGAGTAGCCGCGGTCGATCCACACCTTGGGCTTACTGAAGGTGCGGAAGTCACGGGTGGTGGCGTACATCATGCGGTTGTAGGTGTCGCCGGTGTGCGCTTCGTTGTCGTAGATTTTCGACGCCCAGAAGACGACGTACGAGCCGAGGGACTTGTCGTAATAGGCCTCCGGGGCCCAGGTGTTGCCCGCCTCCTTCGGCGAGACCGTCACCAGCCGCTGGTCAGTCCAGTGCACCAGGTCGGTCGACTCCCACACCATGATCGCCCGGCTGCCGGTGCGCTGCGCGGCGTCCCAGTCGCCGTTGTCGTAGATCCGCAGGTCGGTGGCGATCTGGTAGAACTTGTCGCCTTCGGGAGAGCGGATGTTGAACGGGTCGCGCAACCCCTTCTCGCCCAGCGTCGAGGTCAGCACCGGGTTGCCGTTGTTGATCTCCCGCCATTTCAGCGGGTCGTTGCCCTTGCTCAGGCCGAAGTGGACCTGCTCACCGTCGGCCGTGCCCTCGCCGGTGAAGTAGCTGAAGAGGTAGCCGGACTTGGCTTCCGGCACCGGGAGTTCGGGCACCTTGGCGGTGAACGTGCGGGTCGCGGATGCGTCGTTGCGCCTGACGGTCGCGGTCAGCTCGACAGCGGTCGAACCCTCGCCCGCGGCCGGGCGGTTGACCACCCCGTCGGCGGAGACGACGGACGGGTCGGCGGACGACCACTCGACCGCGGTCGAGTAGTCGCCGTTCGCGGGCAGCGTCAGATTCCCGCGTACGTCGTCGATATTCGGGACGGTCAGCGAGGCTGCGGCCCGGTCCACGGCGTGCTGGTCGTCGAAGTCCGCCAGCACGGTGATGTCGAAGGACTTGGTGTCGGTCACCGCGCCCTTCTTCAGCGTCGCGGTGAGCGTCGCGTGACCATCGGGCTCACCGCTCGCAGGGCGGGTGACGGCGCCGGTCGCCGACACCACGGACGGCGCGTCGCTGGACCAGCTGATCGAACTGCCGCCCGCCGTGCCGGCGGTGGGCAGCGTCAGGTCCGACACGACGGCGTCGGTGCCGTCGCCGAGGCTCAGCGCGGCCTTGTCCCGCGCGACCCCGTCCGTGGCGATCGGCAGCGCCAACTGCTCGACCTCGGAGGCGTCCAGCGCCCGGTCGTAGACTCGGAAGTCCTTGATCCTCCCCTTGAAGTACTTATCGCCGGAGTAGAGGGAGCGGCCGATGAAGTTGGCGGTAGTGGTGCCGCCACCGATCGAACCCGGCGTGATGCTGACGGCGGTGTTGCGGGCGACCTCCACACCGTCCTCGTAGAGCACGCCGGTGCCGCTTGCCGTCTGCGTGTAGGAGAGGTGCTTCCACACGGTGCGCGGCAGGTTGTACGAGGCGGCGGGCGCGGTGGTCTGCTCGGTCGACCAGTTGCCGGAAGCGATGGAGGTACGGAAGGTGTTGCCGGTGGTGAAGAGATAGCCGTTGCCGTTGGAGCCGCTGGAGTTGCCGAATCCGTAGATGAAGTACGGACTGGCCTGCGCGGGGTCGATCTGCACGTCCAGCGACACGGTGATCGCGCTCATGCCGCTCAAGATGTTGTCCGGCACCTTCACGTAGGTGTCGGACCCGTTGAGGGTGAGGCCGTCGCCGGCGTTCCAGCCGGCGGTGCCGTTCACGGTGCCGTCCCGGCCGTGGCCCGAGGAGTCGGCAGCCAGTTGGCCGGAGGCCGCGTCGAGTTTGTACCAGAGGGCGAGGCCGTCGGTGATCTCCGAAGAGCCCGCGGTGGCTGCCGGGTTCGTGGCGTGTGCGGTGGTCGGCAGCAGCGTCATGCCCATCGCGGCGAGGGCAACCGCTGCGAGCCTGGGCCGCCGGGACCGGCTCCGGGGCGCGTTCCAGCTTGCTCTAGACATGACAAATCGATGCAACATCGGCGGTTTTTCCTCCACAGGTGATCGGGGCAGAGAAAGGCCGACGGTGCGGCATTTCGACAATGTGATGTTGTGTTTCGAGAGTGTCAAACGGTGCGTGGTGCAGCGTCAAGGGGCGAGAGCGCATGTGCGGCCGGTCGGACGATCCAACGTGACGTGGAAGAGATTCCGGGGTCGGTAAGTGGACCTGTTGGCATGTCGCATCCGGTCCCGTCCTCCGTGGAAATCCGCAGTTCAAGGACGAGCGTGCGGAGCTGATTCGGCAGGCGGGATGACCGGATCGGCGGCCGACTGAACGGGCCCGGCTCGTTCTGGCGTCCGCCGACGGCAGGTCGAGCGGGGGCGTCGCGCGGCCCGTTGGCGTGGCGGTGAAGACGGTGACAAAGCGGCGGGGGGACTCCTCGCGACGGGCGGACGGCCGGTCTTGGGGCACCGGCCACATCGGTGGGACGAGGACCGGCCTGGTCCTGAGTGAGGTGAAGCGATATCAGTTCACCCGGTGTGCGAGGCGGGCGCGGGCATGACGGGCACCTACCGCGCCGCCAGGAACCGCACCCCCGGCGTCCGGGCAGACAGCTTGTCGACTCTCTTCCGCACTTTTCCGCTCTTTTCCGGAGGGCTTGGTCCTCGGCGTGGAGATTCGCGGTAACCGCCGCCAGTGCACCTGGGACGCGCGCACGACCGTCTCCTCACCCAGCGGCGTCAGCCGCACCAGCTTTCCGCGCCGGTCGTCGGGGGAGTCCGCGCGCGTCACGAAACCCGCCGCCTCCATGCGATCCACCACCCGGGTGGCACCACCGGTGGTCAGAACCTGCTCCTGGGCGATGGCCCGCATCGAAAGCCCCGGCTCACCCGCACGCCCGAGGATCAGCGGCACCTCGAAGACCAGATGGCTGATGCCGCACTCCGCCTCCAGCGCCCGGCCGAGGATGTACTCCAGCCGGTTCGCCGCCCCCTGCAGCCGCCCGAACGCCAGGATGAGCTCGTGGTCGGCAGCCTCCTTCGCCGTCTTGATCTCCGCTTCATCACCCACGGCCACACCGCCCCCTCGTCGTCCCGACACCACCGTACCGATCACGTAGGGACAGGCAGGACAGCCGAGTCGGCTGGACCAGTCTCGCGACAACAGCCCCATACATTCCCACAGCGCCGTAACGTCGGGGCAGCATCCGCGAGTCCGCCAACACCGATGCGTCCCGGGGTGAACAGGAGGCTGGCCGGCGGGACGGGGCAGTGTGGCGAGGCGACGAAAGGCTACGGCGAGTTCGTTTCTCCGGGGCCAGGTCGCTGATATCCGCAAGCCCAGGCGTCGGCTGCCGCGGGTGCGGCGTGCCGCGACGTGCAGCAGCCGGTAGCGGAGCTTCTTCGGCTCGGCGGTGGCGAGTTCGCCGTCCAGCAGCAGCAGGACACGGGTCCAGGCCAGGAGGTCGATCGCAGCGGGGCTGAGTTCGAGCCGGACGGCGTTGACGTTGACGTCGCGGGAGGGGAAGCGGCCGAAGCCGGTGCTCTTGCCGTACCGGATGTGGTCCTCGACGCATGCGTGGCCGCGGTGGCGGACCTCCAGGAACTGGGCGGAGCCGCCGCCGGTGTATGGGGTGTCGGTGAGGAATACTCGGTGCCGCAGGCCCTCGTCGTGGTCGAGCAGGGTCAACTGGGCTCCTGGGCGCGGGCGTTCGCGTCGCCCGATGATGCGGGTGCCTGCTGGATGGCCGTCCGGGTTGGCCATGCCGGTCAGGTCGGCGACTTCGGCCCCGGCTCGCAGTGTCCCGTCCTGGTTCAGGGCGGGGTGCCAGAGGCGGTCGGGCATGGCCCGGACAGCGCGCCGGACCGGCTCGGTGATGGCGTATCCGACCGAGAAGAAGGTACGGATGCCTCGTTTGCGCAGGTCGCGGACGTGGGTGAGGAAGGCTTTCGCGGATCCGGCGCTGTCGGTGCGGATGAGGATGTCGGTGCCGTGGCGGTGGGCGTCGGGGATCTGCGCGAGTGCCTGGCCGGGCACGGTGATGTGGTCGCTTGCGGTGTTGGCGCCGGCGTTCCCGGGCCGCAGCCGGCCCGACAGTGCCTCGCCGGTGGTGGCCGGGAAGCACAGCAGCGGGTGGAAGCCGAAGCCGCCCTTGTAGGTGGGTGCGGCCTGCTGTTTCTCGGAGTGGCAGGTGACCAGCGTGGCGTCGAGGTCCAGGACCAGACCGGGCAGCGTGCGCCCCGCGGCCCGGGCTTCGGGTATGCCCCGCCCTGTTCGGCGGCCTGTGGCCGGGCGGCTTCCCGGGCCGTGGCGCGGGCCGGGGCCAGCGAGGCGAGGGCGGTCTCGTCAACGTCGGCCAGCAGTCGCCAGGCCGTCGGTGTCGAGGCGACGGGGCCGAACACCCCAGCCTGGTCCCGCAGCACGGCCAGGTCCGCGATGGCCTCGCCGTCGGCGAGCATCACTGCCAGGTCGGTGGCGATCCTGCCCGGGTCATGGCCGCTCCCGCGCGGCCGAAGCGACCGTAAGGCGGTCGAGTACGCGGCGCTCAGCCCGGTGGCATCCGCAAGCTCGGCCAGCAGTCGTGTCCCGGCATGCCCGACCACCCCCGAACCATCGGCACCGACATGGACCTTGGGACGCAACCCGATACCCTGCACGTAGAAAGTGCCCTCCGCCTGGACCGGCAGAACCCCTCAGCAAGGTTCATCGTCCCAGGTCAGGGAGGCACTTTCGCGTTTCCGCCTCAACAACCGCCGTATCCAAGCGAAACGGCGAGGCTAGGCCTCTGCCCGAACTGCCACGTCCTCTTCGACGTCGGCACATACGTCCTGAGCGACGACCTCACCATCGTCGACACCATCAAGGACCGCCGGGAAGCCGAAGGCGGCGATGCCCTCCTCGGCGACATGTTCAAAGCCACGTGCAACCCGCGCGCTCTTCCGGGGGTGTTACTCACGGAAGCTCGCGCTCACCGACCGGAGCGCGGAGAACGACATGAAGGAAACGGGGAAGCCGGGGTGTGCGTATGACCAGCCCTTGTACGCCTGCCGCCTCTGGGCGGAAGGCTGCGGACAGAACGGACCGGGAGGTGGCCGACAGGATGAGAACGGGCCGGGAGGAGAACCCACCCGAGGCGGACGCCGACGTGGGGGACTTCGAAACGTACGCAACCGCCCGCTGGTCGTGGATGCTTCGCTTCGCCTATCTGCTGACCCACGGCG
This sequence comes from Streptomyces sp. NPDC050549, assembly GCF_040655035.1. NCBI lineage: Bacteria > Bacillati > Actinomycetota > Actinomycetes > Kitasatosporales > Streptomycetaceae > Streptomyces > Streptomyces sp. NPDC050549. Next base: position 53,015 of record NZ_JBFAJD010000045.1, on the reverse strand, counting down.
ACCACCACGAGGCGGAGGATCTCGTCCAGACCACACTCGCCAAGGTGTACCTGCGCTGGGATCACATACGCACCCTCGGAGCGCCCGACCGTTACGTCCGTCGCGCGTTGATCAACAACAACACCACGCGACAACGTAGACGACGGGTCGTACAGCTCCTCACCCCGCACCTGACCGAGCCGGCCACACTCGCCGACCACGACAGCTACGACACCCGCACCGAACTCCTCGCCGCGCTCGCCACCCTCCCGCCCCGCCAGCGCGCCGTCGTCGTGTTGCGCTACTGGGAGTGCCTGGGAGAGCAGGAGACGGCGGACATCCTCGGCTGCTCGGCCGGCACCGTGAAGAGCCAGGCGAGCCGAGCCCTGAAGAAACTGCGCGGCTGTGCTGTCCTGTCCGACTACGCCGCGACAGCGGCACAAAGCTGAGGGGGAAAGGGCCCACACGATGACGACCGACATGTCACCGCAGCCGCCGGTACCCGAACTGTGGCAGGCACTCGACGACGCCGCGCACGGCTGCGCCCCACCGTCGTTCCCGCACGAACGGATCATGCAGCGGAGCCGCACCATCGCACGACGACGTCGGTGGGCGGCGGCCACTCTCGGCGCGGCCCTGCTGGTACCCGTGGGGATCGAGATCGCGGCCCTGTCCCAGCCGACGGCCTCGCACAGCGTCACCAGTACGGACCCCACACCCGCGCACTCCCCCACCCGGCCCGCGTCGCCGAGCCCCCGGACGGAGGTGCGGATCGTAAGCCCCGGGGAGAAGGTCCAGGCCGGACTCGGCGTCTGGTACCTGCTGAAGCCCAGGGAGTTCTGCGACGCGACCCCCGGTCACGACAAGCCCATCTGCGTGGGCTACCTCGACGTCAACCAGCCGGGCGCAGTGCCGATGACCATGAACGTGCACCCGCTCGCCCAAGGCACCGTGTACATCCTCGCCTATACCGGTAAGACCCCTGCCGCCAGGATCACCATGACGCTCAAGGGCCGGACCACCGAACTCCCCATCGTGCGGCTGGACGGACGGCCGGCTTATGTGAGCACCTACGCGGTCGGGCCCCCCGGGAACATCTCGCAGACACAGAAGAGCACGGAACGGGCCAACCGTCCCGTCTTCCGAACGTACAGCACCGACGGCAAGGTGCTGGCAGAGATGTCGTCATTCTGAGGGGAGCCCGTCCCGGCGAGGCCCGCCCGGCTCAACCCGGGCGGGCCTCTCAGAAAAGGGAGACCACCCGGGGTTCCTCGCACGCCGGTTCGGCTTGCGGTGGACGGGATGTGCCCGAGCGGTACGGTCCGTGGCACACCCTGCACACACGCTTCCGCCGCTGAGCCACGGGTGGCTGCTGTACGGCTTGGCTGTCGGCCGGCGCGGCAGCGATCGGCGGTGGTATTCCAGAGCCGTCCACTCGCAGGGGAGATCCGCAACTCATGACAGGTCCGGTCCGTCGGCGCCGAGGATGGCATCCGGGACGCGCTCACGAATCCTGAAGCGTTGCGGCTTCCTAACGATCGCGATGTGTGCAGGGCCAGTGCGGCCTACAGCTGACTGCAGGACGGACGATCCGCCGCCAGCGCACCGCGGATTCAGGCTCCTCCATCCAACGCTCCCGTCGAATCGGCAGCGCAGGACTCAACCGAAACGACGACCGGAATGACGCAGACCGCCGCCGGGTCAGCCGTCGAGGCCGAGCCGGGCAGCCCCGGACAGCAACCTGGCCCCAGTCAGCCGACTCGCCCAGCCGTCGTCGCCCCCGAAAGAGGGACGCAATCAGCCGGTGAGCCAGTGAAGTTGTTGACGCCGACGGAGGTCTCGGCTCCTGAGCCCACACAATCCACGCAGCAGGGCCCGTCCCACATCACGTCGACGGCTGCTGCTGCAGCCCTGTCCGCCGAGGTGGCGGTACGCTCGACGGCTCCTACGAGGGCAGGTCCTACGGTGTTCCCGGTGGGGACCGATGGTCCGGGGTCTCACCAGGAACAGGAAGCGCAGTCGTATGAAGCGCCCAGCGAGGGAACGCCGTACGCCCACGGTCCCGGCCGTCCGAAGGACATCCCCGAGGCCGCCGTGGTTCTCAACCAGCGCATCGTCGCGCGCGAGAGCCTCGACTCGTCGGTCCCCGCCGCGCTGAAGCTGAAGAAGCGGATCAAGCGCTTCGCACTGGACAGCGAACTCGATCATCTGCCGATCGGTGACATCGTCGCGGCCGCACTGGACGAGTGGCTCACCGCGCGCGGCTTCTGAGAGGACGTCCTGCTTGAAGAAGCGATAGTTCATGGGTTGTGCCAGGTTATGACTGTTTCACCCGTCGCTCGTTTTGCGAGGTTGGAGATCATCGCGAGGCGGATCATGCTCTCGGAGTGCGCCGGTTTGGTCTCGTAGTCGCGGGCGAGGCGACGGTGCATCATGATCCACCCGAAACTCCGCTCCACGACCCAGCGCCGCGGGATCACGGAAAAGCCTTTGACCTGCTCGTTCCGTGGGACGACGTCGATGCCGAGCGAGGCGCCGTGCTCGATGGCCTTCTTCTTGTATCCGGTGTCGACCCACGCCTTGCTGATGGTGGGGTGGTCGGCGGCGACGCGGGTGAGGAGCTGGATACCGGCCGCGTTGTCCGAGACGCTGGCGGCGGTCACCATGACCAGCAGTAACAGGCCGAGAGTGTCGACGACGATGCTGCGCTTCCTGCCGACACCATCGGTCTCATCCTCACCGTGACCGTCACCGCCGCCAGCCTCTCGGAAAACGCCCTGGGAATACGCCCCCTCGACCAGGCGAAGGAGAAGTACCCAACCATCTCCAAGAGTTGGCACCGGCTTCAAAAATGCCGTCACCGAACACGGCGCTCGCCTCGGAATCGACGTCGAAGTAGTCAACAGAAACCCGGATAAGCACGGATTTCACGTCGTGAAGAGGCGCTGGGTAGTAGAGCGAAGCATTGGTTGGATCATGATGCACCGCCGCCTCGCCCGCGACTACGAGACCCTCACTGCCAGCTCCGAAGCCATGATCCACATCGCCTCGATCGGCAACCTCGCCAAACGCATAACGGACGAGGCCACGCCAACCTGGCGAGGAACCTACTAGGGCATACAGGGCAATACGTCTAGATCAAATACCCTCTCAGAGCTTCATCGCTCGATCCACCCGAACGCCAAGCAGCCGCAGAGCGGCACGAGGAACGCAGCACGGCACAAGCGGAAGCGGAAGCGGTAGGGACAATTAGGAACAGCCGCCCCCACAACAGCCAACCCGCCCAGCCCCAGCCGCTAAATGGCAGCCACTTGGTCACCTCATGACAGCAGATCAACCCGCGCTCACAGCGCATGACCAGGCAATCAACAACCGAACACGGCTGACGCACAACCGCTGCCGCCAACACGCCCACGCCCCGGCGGCCCGGCTGCGGGTGCGGGAAGTCGAACTCGCCGGGGCGATCGTCACGCACAAGCACTGGAGCGAGGTCTCCCCAGCCGAGATCCTCGCGGCCCGTGACGCCCTCAAGCACCACCACGAGCACCAGGTGGAGACCCCGGCCGGCTAGCCGGGGCACACCGACGGCGCGGCGCTCAGGCTGTCACGAACGCTGCCCCTGCCATGTCATCGTGCGTACGGCCGTCCTGATGCCGCCGTGGCTTCGTAGGCTGCCCCGTGTGACGGATCAACTGCAGGGCCTGGCCGGTGAACTGGCGGACGACTACGTACACGGCCGGTGGCGCCCAGAGGCCACCGAGGAACACCGCGCCCGCATCCTGTCCGCGCAGGCGAGCGCCGACGGCGGCCTGGACGGCCTCGCCGCCGGCGGCGAGCTGACGGCCGAATCCATACAGCAGATGCTGCGCCCGCACCCGGAGCTCGGCTCCTGGCGGCTGGCCCCGGTCCTGCGCGCCTACCCGGACAGCAGCCCCGAAACCCAGGCACTCGTACGTGACCTGCTGGACGCGATCGCCGTCACCGGCTTCCCGCTGCTCCCGCCCCGTACGCTGCGCTACATCGAATCCCCCGCCCCGTACGACGGAAGTGCTCCGTCGGTTTTCCTGGGCGGCGGCATCACCGGCTGCCCCGACTGGCAGCTGCGCGCCGTGCTCCAGCTGGACACGATCGGCTCCCCCGCCGTCGTCCTCAACCCCCGCCGCGCCTTCTTCCCCCTCGGACAGCCGGACGCGACCCGCGAACAGACCACCTGGGAGTACCACCACCTCCGTCTCGCCGACGTGATCCTGTTCTGGTTCTGCGCCGAAGCCGTCCAGCCGATCGCCCTGTACGAACTCGGAGCCCACGCCGCCCGCGGCACCCGCCTCGCCGTCGGCACGCACCCCGGCTACCCGCGACGCCTGGACGTCCTGGAGCAACTGCGGCTGGCCCGCCCCGAGGTGAGCGTCCACGACTCCCTCCACGCCACGGTCCGCGCAGCCGCCGCACTGCTGCCGGCCACCCCCACCCGCACCTGACCCCCGGCAGGCACACGGTTCCGCCCCGTCGCGGCGTGTACGCGGTCGGGTGACATCCCCACCAGGGCGCAACCCCAGCCGGTGCCGGGCCGTCGTCCACGGCATGAGACCGATCCCGAACACACACATCGCGGAACGCGGTCTGGTCGTCGACGTCACCGCCGACGACGACCAGACCGCGTTCGCGGTCCAGGAACTGCTTGCCGGACGGTGGGCGACCGCAGAGGCGGGCGTACGACGCGCGAACCCGGCGTACGGCTGCGGCTCTTCCTGGACATCCCCCAGGACACCGGAACGTAGCAGCAGTCTGTGCGCCGGCCTTCCTCGTGCCGGGCGGCGGAACGGCTCATAGGCGGGAGGCGCTCGGGGCACGACGCGGAGGTCAGCCATGCCGAGAACCATCTGATCCAGCGCCATCAGCTTCGGCCTGGTCACGGTGCCGATCCACGTGGTGAGCGCAACCGAGGACCACAGCATCCGCTTCCACCAGTATCACCTGGAGGACATGGGCCGGGTGCGGGTGCGGAAGGTGTGCGAGGTCGAGGATCGAGAAGTTCCGGCCTCGGAGATCGGCAAAGGGTACGAGCTGTCCAAGACGCAGATCGTCGCGGTCACTGAAGTTTCCCCAAGGCCGGGTAGTTAGCGTTTCCGCAGGTCATGCAAGCCCGCTGGGGAAGTCCCGACGCGGAGCAACGGAGCTCGTTGGTACAGGCAGTCGACCAAGACAGCTTGTATCCGAGGAGCTCCGTTGCCGTTTCATCATGTCCCGCAGACTCCTGTGATGGCCATCACCCGTACGGCTACCGTGGCCGCCGGGAGGTTCGCTGCCGGGCACCTGGGCGGCCTGACCCCGTTTCTGCCCTTCGAGTTGGTGGATGCCGTTCTGGCGGAGACCAGGGCGGTCCAGCAGCGGCTGCGGGACCTGCCGTCACGGGTCGGGGTGTACTTCCTGGTGGCGATGTGCCTGTTCCCGGAGGTCGGATACCGGCTGGTGTGGGACAAGTTGACGTCCGCGACCGGCGGCGTCTGGCCGGCCCCCAGCGCGAAGGGCCTGCGCGATCTTCGGCGCCGGGTGGGCTGCGCTCCGATGAAGGCCCTGTTCGAGGTGGTGTCCGGAGCACTGGCTCAACCCCCTACGCCGGGCGTGCACTTCGGCCCTTATCGCACGGTCTCCTTCGACGGCTGCAGCTCGATCAAGACCCCAGACAGCGAGCGCAACCGGGGCCGGCTGGGGCGGTGCCCGCACGGCGGCTATCCCCAGATCGAGTTGATGACGCTGGTCGAGACCGGGACCCGCTCCGTGATCGGCGCGGTGTTCGGACCCACCCGGGAGGGCGAAACCTCCTACGCCACCCGCCTGTTGCATCATCTGGGCCCTGAGATGCTGGTGCTGTGGGACCGGGGCTTCGACAGCAACGACTTCCTCGCCGCCGTGCACGCCACCGGCGCCCGCGTCGTGGGCCGTATCCGACAGCGCCGCCGCCCGCCGGTCCTGCAACCTCTCGCCGACTCCTCGTATCTCTCGGTCATCGGCGGTGTTGCCGTGCGCATCATCGAGGCCAAGGTGCACGTCGCCTGCACGGACGGCAGAGGCTTCGACGGCTCCTACCGGCTGGTGACCACCCTGCTGGACGCCCAGCGGTATCCCGCCGACCGTCTCGTGCGCCTCTATCACGAGCGCTGGGAACACGAGAGCGCCTACTACGCCCTGCGTCACACCATCCTGAACGGGCGGGTCCTGCGCTCCCACGACCCCATCGGCGTCGAGCAGGAGATGTGGGCCCTGCTGGTCCTCTACCAGCTGCTTCGCCGGGCCATGGTCGAGGCGGCGGAGTCGCGGCCGGGCACCGACCCCGACCGCTGCGGCTTCACGATTGCTCTCCATACCGCCCGCGACCTGCTGGTACGTGCGGAAGAAGTCTTCGAGCAGGGCATCGGGGCGATCGGCCGGCGGGTCCTGTCGGAGCTGGCATCGCCGCGCCGGCCCCGCGTCAGTACCCGGAAGGTGAAATCGCCCATCTCGCGCTATGCGGAAAGGAAGATGGACGGCCGCCCCGACCAGAGCCTGACCGTGACCTCCGTGACGATCGCTCTCCTGCAACCCCCGCCCCCTCGCCCCGCCCTGCCGGCCACCACGGTCCCTGAATACGTCGGCCCCGGCCAGATCAGCAACCGCACGACCCGCGTCCTCACGGTTCTGCAGGCAGAGCCCCAGCGGCAGTGGCGGGCCAGAGAGATCGCCGAACTCCTCGGCGACGTCACCCTGATCGCCACCTATCGGCAACTCGCCCGCTGGACCGAAAGAGGGCTGATCAAGAGGGTTCGCACCGGCCGCTACGCGGCAGCCACTCCAACGAGGACCGCCACCTTGCATGACCTGCGGAAACGCTAACTACCCGGCCTTGGAAGTTTCCCCGTGATCTTGGACACTCGTCTGTTATGCCGCGAGGGCGTGGGGATGCCGCTGCCTGGTCTCGGCCGGGGTGAGGTAGCCGAAGGTCTTGTGCTTGCGCAGGCGGCGGCGGTTGCAGAAGGTCTCGATGAAGACACAGACCTCGGCTCGGGCGGTGGCCCGGTCGGGCCAGATGCGGGTGCCGATCTCTTCCTTGAGCAGGGCCCAGAAACTCTCCGCGGCCGCGTTGTCGAAGCGTGATCCGGTACGTCCGCAGCTGTTCCGCAGTCCCAACTCCCTTATTCGGTCGCAGAATTGGGTCGATGTGTATTTGCTGCCGCGGTCACTGTGGATCACGCGGTCGGGCTCCAGGTTCCCTCGGCCGTGGGCCATGTCGAGGGCGTCCACGACGAGTTCGGCGCGGTGGTGATCGGCCATGGCGTGACCGGCGACCTCGCGGGTGGCCAGGTCCAGCCGGCAGGCGAGGTAGAGCCGGCCCTCGGCGGTGGGCAGGTAGGTGATGTCGCCGACCAGCTTGATCCCGGGCCGCTCGGCGTGGAAGTCGCGGCCGGTCAGGTCAGGGGCGGGCTGCGCCTTCTTGTCGGGCCGGGTCAACGAGCGGCGTTTGCGCCGGGTGACGCCTCGGATGTCGTGCTCGCGCATCACGCGGGCGATGCGCTTACGGTTCACCCGCCGCCCCGGACGCCGCAGTTCGGCGTGGATGCGCGGGACACCGTAGGTGCGGCGGGAGGCGACGTGCAGCACCGTGATCTCGTGCGCGAGCGCGTCGTCGGCGGCCTGCCAGGCATGGCGGGCGGCCTCGCCCTCGCGCCACGCGTAGTAGGAGGAGCGGGCGACGTTCAGCACCCGGCACAACAGAACGATCGGGTAGTTCGCCTTCTCCGCATGGATGAACCGGCACAACTCGCTCACCGGTCGTTGTCCTTCACCAAGAAGGCGGTCGCTTTTTTCAGGATCTCGATCGTCTGCTGCTGCTCGTGGTTCTCCCTCCGCAGCCGCTTGAGCTCCTCGCGCTCGGCACTGCTCAATTCGCCGGCAGTGCCCTCGCCCTGCTCCGCCTTCGCCTTGCGGTACCAGCCGCGCAGGGACTCGGAGCTGATGCCCAGTTCCCGGGCGACCGCCGTGACCGTCTTGCCCGAGGAGTCGACGAGCGCGATCGCGTCCCGCTTGAACTCCTCGGTGTACCGCTTCGTGTACTTGTCTCCCACCTGGTGCTACTTCCTCTGGAACCTCAGATCCCAGTCTCCAGGTGTCCACGATCAAGGGGAAGATTCAACTCCGGCCGAGCCCCCATCGGCCCTCATCCCACCATCCAGGGGCCCACCAGAGGCTGCGAATGTCCACGCCGGCAGGCCGTCACGCATGCGCTCCGCGTCGACCCGGATCATGGCACCTACACCCTGCTCACCGAGCCATTCCAGGATGAGCATCGTCGCGTCCTCGACGCCGCTGTCCAGATCCACCTTGGGCCGCCGCCCCATCCCCTTGGCCATGGCCACAACCCTACTCAGGGGCTGGATTGGCCTTGCCGCACGCTTCCAGGCAGCCTGGACCATAAAGAACAAGCTGAGAGAGGTTCCTCAGCTTTAGGATCGTGCGCATGAGCGATGTCTATCCGTTCTTGGCGGTCAACGACGTCGACGCCGCAGTCGTGTTCTATGCGGAGGCGTTTGGCGCCATCGAGGTTGGCGAGCGAGTGCGTGCTCCTGATGGGCCGCAAGTGGCACTCCTCTCAATCGCAGGTCATCGCCTCGGCGTGGCGACCGAGGCGCCAGAGCTCGGTACGCCGAGTCCGCAGACGCTGGGTGCGACTACGGTACGGATCTCCCTCGACGTCGATGATCCCGACGTGGTTGCAGCACGGGCAGTCGCTGCCGGCGCGCGCGAGATGTTCGCGGTCGCTGACCAGCCGTACGGGATGCGCCAAGGCCGCGTGGTCGACCCGTTCGGCCACCACTGGCTCATCGGCCGCCACCTCTGAGTGCCCGTGAAACAGGCGGTCTTGGGGCGGGTTCTCGGCGGCGCGTTGTCAGTGGCCGAGGGCATACTCACGGCATGGATCACTCTTCGCGCGCCGTTTCTGGTTCAACACGAAAGCCTTCAGGCTGGGTGGAGTCGCTTGGCGGCCCGCTGATCGTCGTGCCCGTGTCTGTGCTGGCCGAATGGGGTGGCTGTTCGGAGAACTGGGGTGAGGAACCAGGCATTGTGGAGGACTACGACCGCGCCTGCGCGGTCGAGGGCTGGGCCGGACTGCTTGATGTCGGCGGCAGCGGTGCCCGGGCTCTGGTCCTTGCGGATGAGCCCGCCACCAGCCGGTACCTGCCCGAGCGCCGGGTCTTTGTTCGCTGGCTCGCTGCTGACTCAGAGTCCGAGGTGCTTGCGGCTGCGGACACCGTCCTCGCCGATCGCGACATCGAGTGGGAGGACGTCGGCGTCTGGGAGACGGATGGGCCCGCCGTTCTCATGGACTCCACCACGCCGGGGGCCGAACTCGATGAGGAGTACCCCGACGGCGGCCAGCCGGAGCAGGCTTCCGTTGCGCTGCCTGCTGGCTGGTGGCGAGTCCGCGCGGTTCACACGACCAGCGAATTCCCTTGGGTCGGTGTGGTCCAGTTGCTGCCCGAAAGACCGTGAGACCGCGGCGAGGGTCAGGGCGTGGTCAGTGGGCGAGGAGGATGCGGCGTCTGAGGAGGGCGAAGCCGGCCCGGCCGTAGTGCTGGCGTTTGAGGAGCTCGACCGCGGTCTGCTTGGCCTGCTTGCCGGCGCGGACCAGCGCGACGGCACGTGCCCGGAACTCCGGAGGATAAGGGCGAGGCATGACTTCAGACTTCCGTGAAGGACTGTCAGTTAGCCACCAGAACTGGAACCCAGGACGTGGGGCAGGTCATCTGACCTGACCTGCATCAGACCCCAGCCATCAACGAGTGGCTGTGACCCTGCGATGTCACGTCAGGCTGCTCTACCTTCTTGATCGGGGTTGATCGAGCCATTCGTAGGGTTGGATCGCCCAGGGGTTCCGGGTGTGGCTATCAGGCTGCTGCCAGCTCGTGGCTTACGTCGCTTCGCCGCCCGGCGCCCCACGACGACTCGGCCGCCGATTAGGAAGTGCGAATCTGTCGCTGTGTAGAGCAATGCCGGCGAAGTCGTCCGTGGCACGAACAGCACGAACAAGCGGGTCAGGAGCATGATGAGCCGGATATGGGCGGGGATCGACAGCGGCAAGGGCCACCACCACGGCCTCGCACTGGATGCCGACGGCAAGACGCTCTTGTCGCGGCGGGTCGCCAACGACGAACCCGAGCTGCTGGAGCTGATCGGTGACGTCCTGGACCTGGCCGACGGCCGTCAGGTCACCTGGGCCATCGACATGACCGGCGGCGAGCCCGCGCTGTTGTTGGCGCTGCTGGTCAACCACGGCCAGGAAGTCCTGTACGTTCCCGGCCGCCTGGTGAACCGGGCGGCCGACGGCTACCGCGGCGAGGGCAAGACCGATGCCCGCGACGCCTACGTGATCGCCGACCAGGCCAGGATGCGCCGCGACCTGCGGCCCGTCCGTCCCGGCGACGAGGCCGCCATCGAGCTCAAGCTGCTGACCGGGCGCCGTGCAGATCTGGTCGAGGACCGCACTCGCTCGGTGAACCGCCTGCGCGGCACCCTGCTGAGCATGTTCCCGGCCCTGGAACGGGCCCTGGAGCTGACCAACACCGGCCCGCTCAAGCTGCTGACGGGCTACCAGACCCCGGCCGCGATCCGCCGCGCCGGCGCCGCACGGCTGACGAAGTGGCTGGCCAACCGCAAGGTCCGCAACGCGAGATCCCTGGCTGAAGCGGCGGTCGAGGCCGCCGAGCGCCAGCACACCGCCGTCCCCGGGGAGAAGACCACCGCAAAGCTGGTCCACACCCTGGCCGGGGAGGTGATGGCCCTCAACGAGCAGATCGCCGAGATCGACAAGCTCATCGAGGGCCGGTTTCGCGAGCACGAACTCGCTGACATCGTCCTGAGCGTCCCGGGCATCGGCACCGTCCTGGGTGCCGAGTTCGTCGCCGCTGTCGGCGGCAGCCTGGACGGCTTCGACTCCCCGGACGCCCTGGCGGCCTTCGCCGGCGTCGCCCCCGCACCTCGCGACTCCGGCAAGGTCAGCGGCAACCTCCACCGGCCGATCGCCTACCACCGAAGACTCCAGCGCGTCTTCTACACCTCTGCCCTGGTCAGCGTCCGCTGCGACCCGAACTCGCGGAAGTTCTACGACCGCAAACGTGCCGAGGCAAGAAGCACGTCCAGGCCGTGCTCGCCCTCGCCCGCCGACGCGTCAACGTCCTGTGGGCCCTAATCCGTGACCGACGGTGTTACGAAGCGACACCCCCAGCGGCTACAGCAGCTTGACAACAGCATTAGGAAGCGGCGTGCCACGGCGAGAAACTCCGCCCTGAACGGCTCCAGGCGCTCGGCCAGGCCCCCCTCGTCACGCTCCTGCCAGACCGCTTGATTGAGGGCGCGGGCGTAGGCGGTCGAGCGAGCGGCCCCAACTACTTGTAGCGATAGAGCTGTTGGAGGTGCAGGACGTCGGTCTGCCACAGCACGGACGGTACTGACACCAGGCGATCGTCACCGCCTCGCGGTGGACTTGAGGACCTCCGCGAGTGTGCTGAGCAGCCGGCCGGCGTCCTTGGTGTCGAAGACCAGTGGTGGGCGGATCTTCAGCACATTGCCGTTGGCGCCGGTCGCGGAGATCAGTACGCGGCGTTCGCGGAGGCCGTTGACGACGGCGGTCGCCAGGGCCGGGTCCGGGGACTTGGTGTCGCGGTCGCCGACGAGTTCCACGCCCAGGTACAGTCCCGCGCCGCGGACGTCGCCGATCGCCTCGTGCCTCTCGCCGAGCTCGGCCAGCCCCGCCCGGATGACGTCGCCGACCGTGCGGGCGTTGCGGAGCAGGTTCTCGTCCCGGATGACGTCGAAGGTCGCCTGTGCGGCGGCGATCGCGACCGGGTTGCCGCCGAAGGTGTTGAAGTAGCGCATGTCGTGGCCGAACTCGGCGACGGCGTCGTGGGTGACGGCGATGCCGGCGACCGGGTAGCCGTTGCCCATGGGCTTGCCCATGGTGACGACGTCGGGCGCGACGTGGTGGCGCTGGTAGCCCCACATCTGTTCGCCACTGCGCGCGAACCCGCACTGCACCTCGTCGGCGACGAACAGTCCCCCGGCCTCATGGACGGCTTCGACCGCAGGGCCGAGCAGATCGACCGGCTCGGCGTAGATCCCGTCGGAGCTGAACAGTGAGTCGACGACGAACGCCGCCACGCCTTCGCCGTGCCGTTCGAGATCACGGATCTGCGCGCGGACGTGATCGGCGAACCACTGCGCCATCCCCTCGCGTGGGATGCGGTAAGAGTCCGGTGTCGGTACCCGGCGCGCCCAGGTCCCCAGAGGGGCGTTGTCCCCGAGAGCGGGCGAGAAGGCCGCGGTCTGGTCCGAATTGCCGTGGTACGCCTCGGAGGTGACGATGACGCCCCGGTTTCCGGTGCGGTGCTTCGCGATCCGCAGGGCGAGGTCGTTGGCCTCCGAGCCGGTGCAGGTGAACATGGCGTGGCCGTCGCCGACCGGGCCGGTGAGGGTGGCCAGCAGGTCCTCGGCGTAGTCGAGGACGCCTTCCTGCAGATAGCGGGTGTGGGTGCACAGCGTCTGCATCTGTCGGTGCACGGCCTCGACGACGTGCGGGTGGGCGTGCCCGACGGAGACCACGTTGTTGTAGGCGTCGAGGTACTCGTTGCCCTCCTCGTCCCACAGCCGGCACCGCTCGCCGCGGACGAAGTGGACGGGCTCTTCGTAGAACAGCCGGTACGCCGGCCCTAGCAGTTTCGTACGGCGCTCGATCATCCTGCGGGAAGCCGGAGAGAGCCGCTGCGCGGCGGACGGGTCGAAGGCGTTGTTCATCTTCCCGCGCGGCTTGATGTCAGAGGTACTCATGATCGTCCTTGTTGTCGGGTACGGCGGCGTGCCGGTCACAGGAGGGCCGACGAGATCTCGTCCTGGGTGCGGTCCAGGAACCAGGCCAACTGCCCCCAGCCCTGCGCGGTGTTGCGCAGAATGTATGTGGTGTTGCCCGGGATCAGTGCCGCGCGGTGCAAGGTGATCAGCGCCCGTGCGACCACGCGGCCCATCACCAGGTGGGGGATGACCGCCAGTTCGGTCTCGGTGAGGTCGGCGAAGCGCAGGTACCCGTGCAGCACGTCACGGGCGTCGGTGAACAGGTCGTCCACCGGCCGCTGCGCGGCATCGCGCGGCAGCTGGTTGAGCAGTGCGGTCGAGACGTCCACCGCGATCGCGGTGTGCACGGCGTCGCCGAAGTCGATGATGCCGGTGACGAAAGCGGGGTCGTCGTGGTCCACGAGGATGTTGGACTTGCTGAAGTCGTTGTGCAGCAACTGGGTACGCAGGTCCGGCAGCACACGCTCGGCGACCTGCGTGAAGCGGGTGAACGCGGCGGTCAGCACCTTCCGCTGCGCGGGATCGGCAACCCGGCTGAGCAGCGGACGCAGGGCCGGGAGATGCCGGACGTCCCAGGCGCACAACCTGCCGTCCGCCGGATGACGGAAGCCGGCGGTGGCGTGGCGCAGCTTGGCCAGGACTTCCCCCACGCGTTGCCGCTCCCGTGGCGAGGACCCGGTCGAGTCCAGCGGTGTGCCAGCGGTGAAGGTCATCAGCCGTGCCAGGCGGTGCTGTCCGGCCTCGTCCCTGATCGGCACGAGGGCCCGGCCGTCGGCGGCGGGCAGCAGCGCGGGCACCGGGACGCCGTGGGGCGAGTCGTGGACGTGCTGCGTCAGCTCGGTCTCGAAGGCGACTTCGCCGGGGTCCTCGTTCGGGTGGGAGACCTTGACGACGAATCTCTCGCCGGTGGTCGTGTCGAGCCGGAAGGTGTCGTCCTTCTCGGTCGCCAGCCGGGTCGCGGTGGCGTCGAGGGACCAGCACTCGCGGACCAGAGCACTCACCTCGGTCTCGCTCATGACCACGTGTCCGGCGGCAAGACTGCCGGCGCCGAGGCCGAGCCGGTCGAGCATCTCGTCGGCAGTGGTGTTCGCAGCGCCGTCGATGTCATCGGAAACAGTAGGGGCCATGGGGTCCGTGCTCCTCGGTCGTCTTCCGGTACGGCAACAGGTGACGCGGTAGGTCCGGGCGGGGCGCTCTCGCGGACGGGAGTCCGCCCCGCCCGGACCGGATGGGGCGATCGGAGGGCTGGGCGGGTCAGCTGCTGGTGAAGATCACGTCGTGCCAGGACTTGTGCTGGTCGCCGGTGATCTCCGTCATGACGTGCTTGATGTTGGTGTACTCGTCGAAGGCGTACGCCGACATGTCCTTGCCGAAGCCGGACGCTTTGTAGCCGCCGTGCGGCATCTCGCTGATGATCGGGATGTGGTCGTTGATCCAGACGCAGCCTGCCTGCATCTCGCGGGTGGCGCGCCCGGCGCGGAAGACGTTGCTGGTCCAGGCCGAGGCGGCCAGCCCGTAGGGGGTGTCGTTGGCGAGCCGGATGGCGTCGTCGTCGGTGTCGAAGGGCAGGACGACCAGGACCGGGCCGAAGACCTCCTGCTGGACGATGGCGGAGTCCTGGGCGGCGTCGGTGATGAGGGTGGGTTCGTAGTAGGCGGCCTGTCCGAGCGGCCCGTCCGGGATCTTCCCGCCGCGCACGACGGTGGCCCCTGCCTCACGGGCGGCGTCGACCATGGCGGCGACCTTGTCGCGCTGCTTGAAGGAGATCAGGGAGCCCATGTCGGTGGCGGGGTCGTCGACCGGGCCCAGGCGTACGCCGTCCAGGAGTTCGGCGACCCGCTCGACGAACGCCCCGTACAACGGGCGCTGGACGTAGGCGCGGGTGGCGGCCGTGCAGTCCTGGCCCGCGTTGATGAGGGCTCCGGCCACGGCGCCGCGGGCGGCGGCCTCCACGTCGGCGTCGTCGAAAACCACGAACGGGGCCTTGCCGCCGAGTTCGAGATGGACTCGCTTGACCAACCCGGCTGCCTGGGAGGCGACCTGGCGGCCCACGGCGGTGGAGCCGGTGAAGGAGACCATGGCGACGTCGGGGTGGGTGACCAGGGCCTGGCCGGCGATCGGGCCGGTTCCGGTGACGATGTTGATGACGCCGTCGGGGATGCCGGCCTCCTCGGCCGCCTCGGCGAACATCACCGAGGTGAGCGGGGTGAGCTCGGAGGGCTTGAGGACGATGGTGTTGCCCGCTGCGATCGCCGGGAGGATCTTCCAGGCGCCCATCTGGAGGGGGTAGTTCCAGGGGGCGATGGAACCGATCACGCCGATGGGTTCGCGGCGGATGGCGGAGGTGTGGTCGGCGGAGTACTCGGCCGAGCCGCGGCCCTCCAGGTTGCGGGCCGCTCCGGCGAAGAACCGGACGTTGTCGATGGTGCCGGGGACGTCGAAGCCCTCGGTCAGCCTGATCGGCTTGCCCGCGTTGCGGCTCTCGACGCGGGCGAACTCCTCGGCGCGCGCGTCGAGCCGGTCCGCCCAGCGCAGCATCGCCTCGGAGCGCTCGGCCGGGGTCGCGCGCGACCACTCGCAGAACGCGGCGCGGGCGGCGGCCACCGCCTCGTCAACGTCCTCGGGGCCGGCCAGGATCTCGGTCGCCAGGACCTCGCCGGTGGCCGGGTTGGTCACCTCGTAGTGTTCGCCGGAGGTGCCGGAGCGGCGCTTGCCGGCGATGAACTGCAGTCCGGTGGTTTCCATCAGTTCTCCAGGTCGGTCCCGGCCGGCCCGGCGGGCGGGGAGGTCTGCTCGCCCCACAGGTCGCCGAGCGTGTAGCCGTGCGGGAAGGGGTCGGTCTCGTCCAGGACGTACTGGCTGAACGCGGTGATCCAGCCACGTCCGCTGATCGTCGGCAGCACGGCGTCGTACGGGCCGGCCCAGGTTTCGGACAGGAGCGTGCCGGTGAAGGTGGTGCCGATGATCGACTCGTGGACGAAGGCGGTGTTCAGGGCGAGTTCGCCGCGGGCGTGCAGGGCGGCCATGCGGCCGCTGGTGCCGGTGCCGCAGGGGGAGCGGTCCAGCGTGCCGGTCCAGGTCGCCGGATCGGCCAGGTTCACCTCGCCGTTGGGTACAACGACCGCGTTGCGGCCGGAGGCGCCGGGTGTCGGTGAGGGGCCGTGGATCATCGTCAGGGAGACCTGGTCGATGCCCGGGTTGTGGGGGTGGCTGACCGGGAACTGCTGCTGGGCGGCGGCCCGCAGCACCGCTCCGGCGCGGGTGAGCTGCTTGGCGGCGGACGGTTCGAGGCGGACGCCGAGATCCTCGGCTCTGGCCTGGACGAAGAACTGGCCGCCGAAGACGATGTCGACCGGGACCCGGCCGTATTCGGGCAGGTCCAGCTCGTGGTCGAGGGCCACTGCGAAGGCCGGGACGTTGGCGAAGGTGACCCGGGTGGCCTTGCCGCCCGACACCTCGGCGCGGACCCGGACCAGGCCGACCGCGGTGTCCACCGTGAGTTCGGTGACCGGCTCGCTCACCGGCACCGCGCCCGTCTCCACCAGGGCGGTGACCGCGCAGATCAGGTTGGAGCCCGACATGGGACGGAAGCCGCCCTGTTCCAGCACCACGATGCCGAAATCGGCTGACGGGTCGGCCGGGGGCAGCACCAGGACGCCGCACAGGGCCGGGTAGCCGCGCGGCTCCCGGAGGAGTAGCCGGCGCAGGTCGTCGAGGTGCTTCTCGCAGTACTGCAGCCGCTCGGCCATGGTGGCGCCCTTGACGTGCAGATGGCTGCCGATCAGCACACGTCCGGGCTCGCCTTCGGCATGGACGTCGATGGCGTGGATGCGGCGGTGCTTGGTCATCCGGCGGCCACCGGGTCCTCGACGGTCTCGACGCCGGCCGCGACGAGCAGGTCGCGGAACTCCGCGCGGTGCTCGGGGGCCAGGGGCAGGACCGGCAGGCGGGTGGGGCCGGCGCTCACGCCGACGAGGTCGAGGCCCGTCTTGATGGCCGCGCAGTAGTTGTGGGACTCCAGGAACCGGCAGATCGGGAAGATCTTCGTCCACAGCTCTCGCCCGGCCTGCAGGTCGCCGCGGACCACGAGGGCGTCGTACAGGTCCGCGCACAGGCGCGGGATGACGCTTGCCGCGCCCCAGACGCCGGCCTTGGCACCGCTGGCAAGGGCGGCGAAGGTGAGGGTGTCCCAGCCGTTGAGCGCGGTGATGTCCAGCGAGTGCTGCTGCTGGACGGCGGAGAACCAGGCGAAGTCGCCGCCGGTGTCCTTGTAGGAGGTCACCGCGGTCTCACGGGCGAGCTGGGCGAGCTCCTCGGGGGTGAGCTGGACGCCGGAGACCGAGGGCAGGTTGTAGTACATGATCGGGATGTCGATGGCCTCGGACACGGTGCCGAAGAAGCGCCGCAGTTCGTCGAAGGAGGGGCTGTCGTAGAACGGCGGGACGATCATCACAGCGGCCGCGCCGGCCTTCTCGGCGTAGACGCTCATCTCCACGGTCGCGGCTGTGCTGAGCGCGGCGGTTCCCACGATCACCGGGACGCGCCCGGCGGCGCCCGCGATGTACAGGTCGCTGACGTGCTTGCGCTCGTCGGCGGTCAGCGTGGTGAATTCGCCGGTGCTGCCGCCGGCCACCAGGCCCGTCACGCCGCCGCCGATGATGTGGTCGGCCTGGCGCTTGACGCCGGCCGCGTCGACGGCGGAAGCATCGGCGGTCAGCGGGGTGACGACGGCGGCGAGGATGCCGGTGAGCTGCGTGGCACTCATGGTTGATCTCCTGAAGGTCGCGGAGGACAGGATGCGGGGTGGGGATGGCGCTGAGGGATCGAGTGAGGCTCAGCGCCGGGTGAAGCGGTTCGGGGTGAGGGTCTCGGCGACGGCGTTCAGCCGCCCCTGGGTGATGGCCTCGGTGATGATCTCGGCGGTGGCCGGGGCGAGGGTGAGCCCGAGCATGCCGTGGCCCGAAGCGACGTAGACGTTCGGCAGGGGATCGAGACGGCCGATGATCGGCAGCCCGTCGGGGGTCATGGGGCGCAGCCCCGCCCAGGGGGCGGTTTCTCCCGGCGGGTTGTCCCAGCCGGTGAGGGAGTCGGCCGCGGCCTGCCTGATGGCGGCGACCCGGCGGGGGTTGATGCTCTCCTCCAGGCCGCCGAACTCCATGGTGCCCGCCAGCCGCAGGAAGCCGTTCAGCGGGGTCACCGCGACGCGTGCGTCCTCCAGTGTGAGCGGCGTGCGCAGCGGCACCGGGGCGGGGGTGTAGTCGACGCTGTAGCCCTTGCCCGGCCGGATCGGCAGGGGGACCCCGAGCTGGGCGGTCATGCGGGCGGTCCACACGCCGCCGGTCAGCAGCAGGTTGTCGCCCCGGTACTCACCCTTGTCGGTGACGACACCGGTGACGGCGTCGCCCTGGCGCAGGAAGCGTTGTACGGGGGTGTGCTCATGGATCTCGACGCCGAGTTCCGTACATCGCTTGAGCAGGCCCTGGGTGAGGGAGTCGGGCTCGACCTGGCGGTCGTCCGGGAAGAACAGGCCGTGTTTGATACGGCTGCTGAGGACTGGTTCCTTGGCCTGCACGGCGTCTGCGTGCAGATGTTCGGCGATCAGGCCGAAGCTCTCGAAGATGTCGAGGGAGGCGAGCTGCTCCTCGTAGCGCTCCCGTGTCTCGAAGGCGAGCAGGACGCCGGCCTTGTGCATCTCGAAGGCGATGCCGTCCCGCGTCCAGTCGTCGAGGAGGTCCATGGTGCCCTCGGCGAGACGCAGGGTCGTTTCCAGACCGTGGCGGAAGTCATGGGCGGTGCAGTTCCGGGCCATGCTCAGCATGAACTTGATGAAGCCCGGGTTGAGCGAGGGCTTGACGTAGAGCGGGCTGTCCCGCTTCAGCATCCACTTGAGGGATTGCAGGATCACACCCGGAGCAGGGACCGGGCCGCTCTCCGCCAAGGCGATTTTTGCCGCGTTGCCGTGCGAGGCGGCCGAGCCCGCGCGCCGGGCGTCGAGAACGGTCACCTCGCAGCCGCTCTTGGCCAGCCGGTAGGCGGCGGCCAGACCGACGGCCCCGGCACCCACAACGATGGTCCGCATGGAGTCGTGTACCTCCTGACAGGGCGCCTGCGGCGCCTCCCACCAGCGGGGCGACAGGCGCACCCGCTGAAGAACGTCGAAACCGGGCTTCGCTCAGATCTCCGGTTCCCAGGGCCGCCCCACCACGAAGCCCTCCTGGAACGGGTCCGTCGGATCGAGGACCAACTGGTTGAAGGAGGTGATCCAGGCGCGCCCGGAGATGCTCGGCACGACGGCGTCGTACGGCCCGACCGTGGTGGTGGACTCGATCCGGGCGTCGAATTGGCTGCCGATCAGCGACTCGTGCCGGAACAGCTGCCCGGGTTTCAGCAGGCCGTACGCGTGCAGGACGGCGAGGCGGGCCGAGGTGCCCGTGCCGCACGGGGAACGGTCGATCCGGCCGGGCGAGACGACGGTCGCATTCCTGGAGCGGATCATCTCGGCGCCGTCCTCGTCCTGCTCGTGATGGAGCGGGCCGGCGAACACCGTGTTGGTGATGCCGGGGATCAGCGGATTCTCCGGGTGGCTCACGTCCAACTGCTGCACTGCGGCCTTCTTGAGACGCTGTCCGAGCTCGCACAGCGCCGCCTCCTCGCTCACGTCGAGCTTGAAGCCGAGTGACTCGGCGTCCACGAAGACGAAGGTCATCCCGCCGTAGGCGATGTCCACGGTCACCCGGCCGAGACCCGGGACGTCCAGATCCGCGGACCGGTGGTGGACGAAGGAGGGCCGGTTGACCAGCTTCACCCGCCGCACCTTGCCGTCGGCGCACTGGCACTCCACCCGGATCAGGCCGGCCGGCGCCTCCAGCGTGAGATGCGTGACCGGCTCGGTCATGGGCAGCACGCCGGTCTCCAGCAGCACCGTGGCCACACACATGGTATTAGAACCGGACATTGCCGGATATTCCGTAGACTCCAGGATGATGTAGCCCACGTCGGCCTGCGGGTTGTTGGACGGCAGTACCACGTTGGCGTTGTGCCACATCGCGCCGCGCGGCTCCTGCAGCAGGAGCTTGCGCAGGCGGTCGTGGTGCTCCTCGAAGTAGCGCATCTTGCCGAAGGCGCTTTCGCCTGGGACCGGCCCAATCCCGCCGACCACGACCTTGCCGGATTCCCCCTCGGCATGGGCGTCGACGACGTTCAGGGTGCGACTGAACCTCATGGGTCTTCCCTTTCGTGACGACCGAAGATTGTCAAACAATCGGCGGCGATGTGGTGAAGTTAGACGCGCCTGTCTGGCGCCGTCAATACCCTGGAGCCCACCCGGTGATCGGTAGCGGGCTTCTTTGTGCACCTTTGATCACCTAGATTTGCCATAAATCAACCAGGTGTCATGCGTCCTGCCACTTTCCGGACGCATCCTGCCGCTTCCCCTGGACCCGCGATCTCAGGTCTCCACCTCATGGGTACATCACGATTTGGGCTATTGACAGTCGGGAGGCCGCTCCCTAACCTTCCCCCAAATTGCTGCGTGTCAGACAATCATCGGGTGGGCCCATGAGAGCTCAACACCAGATCGCCGGAGTCACCCACGTCCAGCTCACCGCCCCCGCCGACTCGCCGGACGCCGACCGCCACGTCCTGGTGAACATCCGCCCGGCGGGAGCGGACCGCTCTCGCTGCGGCACCGGGGCCTCGGCCCCAGTGGCCGCGTTCGTCGCACAGGGGCGGCTGCCGATCGGGCAGCCCTTCGTGCACCAGAGCATCACCGGCGGCACGTTCCGCGCCCGAGCCGTGGAGACGGCCGACGCGGGCCCGGTCCCCGCCGTACGCGTGGAGATCGCGGGCCGCGCCCACCTCACCGCGACCTCGACCCAATTCCTGGACCCCGAAGACCCTCTGCGGCACGGGTTCCTCGTCACCTGACCCCTCACCCCCGCCGAACACCCCCGCCACACCGCGGATCGGCTGGATCCCCCCATGCCACACCCCGCACCACCACTCACCCTCTAGCACTGGAGCACGGCCATGGCACTCACCAAGCAGAGCAAAACCACCTTCTACGTCGTCGGGGTCCTGATCCTCGCCTGGCTGGCCGGTTTCTTCGGGGGGAAGGTGGGCTCGGACGGCGGTTCGACGCAGACCGTCGCCAGCTCCGGCGACTCCAGCAAGGCCGCCTGGGTCGACAAGATCAAGAAGGCCGGGGAGCTGCGGATCGGCTGCGCCGACGCCCCGCCGACCATTGTCGTCAAGGCGGACGGTTCCTGCAGCGGGCCGGACCTGCTGCCCTTGCAGAATTTCGCGGACGGCATCGGCGTGAAGGTGAAGACGGTCGCGACCACCTGGCAGAACATCGTCGCCGGGCTCCAGGCCGACAAGTACGACGTCGCCGCCGACCTCGACCAGACCGTCGAGCGCAGCCTCGCGATCCGCTTCACCCATGGATCCTGGTCCTACCCCGGCGTGTTCCTGGTCGAGCGCGGCAGCGACTACAAGAGCAGCACGCAGATCCTCGACGCGAAGAAGCCGATCGCCACCTCGCAGGGCACTGCGCTGGACGCCGCGCTGCAGCAGGCGAAGGCCAAGGAACTGCGGGTGGACACCTACCAGAACGCTGCCGCCGGTGTGAAGGCCGGCCGGGCCGTCGCTGTCTTCACCGATCTGGGCACCGCCGTCGACATGGCGACCAAGGACAAGTCCATGGGCATCATCGTCCCCGACCCGGCGATCTTCGTGCATCACGTGGCCTACGGCGTCCCCGCCGGCATCGACGCCCGCTCCATGGACATCCTCAACGTCGCCGTCGACAACTCGGTGGCCAGCGGCGAGATCGCCCGTGCCTTCGCCGGGGCAGGCTACCGGGACGTGGACGCGCTGGGCGACCTCGAGATCAAGTCCTGACGCCGACCTGCCGCCCTCACGGAGGTAGTCCAAGATGAATCTCGCGTACTCCCCGGACTTCAGCGTCATCGGCCCCGCACTGCCCACCCTGCTGGACGGACTGTGGCTGACCCTGGAGATCTCGACGATCGTGATCGCCGCGAGCGCCGTCCTCGGTTTCCCGCTCGCCGTGGCGCGCATGTCGAAGATCGAGGTCATCCGCTGGCCGGCGCAGCTCTACATCGAGGCGTTCCGCTGCACACCGCTGCTGATCCAGCTGCTGTGGGTGTTCTACGCCCTTCCGGCGCTCCTCGGCATCGACCTGCCCGGCAAGCTGTCCATCATCATCGCGCTCACCGCGCACCTGACGGCGTTCATGTCGGAGACGTACCGCGCCGGCATGCAGTCCGTGCCCGTCGAGCAGATCGAGGCGGCGCGGATGCTGCGCCTGAACCGGGTGCAGATCCTGCGGTACGTCATCGTGCCGCAGGCCTTCCGCCAGCAGATCCCCACGATCCTGTCCCTGAACGTGAGCATGTTCAAGGACACCTCCCTGGTCTCCGCGCTCGGCCTGGCGGACCTGACCTTCCAGGGCAACATCCTCTCCAGTCAGACATACCGGCCCATGGAGATCTTCACCCTGGTCGCCGTCCTCTACTTCGCGGTCGCCTTCCCCGCGACGTTGTTCACCAGCTACGTCGAGCGCCGGCTGCTCACCAGCGGTTCGCGCGGCGCCCCGCCACCCTCTTCAGGGCTGCGCGGCACCCTCGCCCGCATGCGCCCCGGATACCGGCCGCCCGCCGTGGCCAGCCCCGTCCTGAAGTCCCTGCTCAAGCCGGAAGGTGTCTGATCAACATGGCAGAGACCAACCCGACCCTCGACGGGACACCGGAGAATGCTCCCGGTCTCGACGGCGCGTTCCTGCGCACCCAAGGGGTGAGCAAGTCCTTTCACGGCCGCCCGGTCCTGAAGGAAGCGGACTTCGCCATCGGCAGCGGTGAGATCGCCGTCCTCGTCGGCAAGAGCGGCTCCGGCAAGAGCACCCTGCTCCGGGTCATCGCCGGCCTGGAGGAGCCGGACGCCGGGGACATCCACCTCGCCGGTCAGGCAGTCGTCCAGGGCGGTGAGTACCAGGGCGCATGGAAGGATCTCCACGGCCAGATCGGAATGATCTTCCAGAGCTACACCCTCTGGCCGCACATGAACGTCCTCGACAACCTCACCATCGCCCCCCGTCTGACCCTCGGTGAATCCAGGGCCCAGTTGCTGGAGCGGGCCGAGAAAGCCCTTACCGAGGTAGGCATGGCCCAGCATCTGCGCAGCCGGTGCACCCAGCTGTCCGGCGGCGAACGTCAACGGGTGGCCATCGCCCGGGCGTTGATGATGCGGCCACGCCTGCTGCTGTGCGACGAGATCACCTCGGCCCTCGACCCGCCGGTGGCGGCCGAGGTCCTGGGCGTCCTCACCAAGCTTAAGGAGGAGGAGGGCATCGCCTGCGTCATCGTCACGCACGACATGGCCTTCGCGTCCAAGGCCGCAGACCGCATCTGTTTCTTCGAGGACGGCCTGATCAAGGAGGACGTACCACCGGAGCACGCCTTCAACGACCCGCAGACACCCGGCCTGAGGGCCTTCATCGACGCCATCCGCTTCTGACCACACCGACCGGGAACGGTGGCAGATCCCCTGGCCTCCCTTTCAGGGCTCTGCCACCGTTCCTGCCCGGACAGACCACCTCGTGCTGAAAGCGAAGGAATCCCCCACATGACTCAACTCGCAGAACTGGCACATAAATTGGCCTCCGGGCCGAACTTCGCGACAGTCGCCACCATCGGCAGGGACGGTCTGCCCCAGCAGACCGTGGTCTGGGTGAAAGCCACCGACGACGGAATCGCCTTCTCCACCGTCGAAGGCCGCGTCAAACACCTCAACCTGCTGCGTGACCCGCGCGCCAGCGTCCTGGTCACCGACCGGGACGATGCCCATGTGTACGCCGTCGTGCGCGGCCCGGTCACCCTCACCCGGGACGGCGGGCCCGAGTTGATCGACGAACTCTCCCGCAAATACGAGGGCAGGCCCTGGCAGGAGACACAGACGACGCCGAGGGTGGTCGTGACCGTCCACGCCGAACGCGTTACTGAGTACGGTGCCTGATGTCTCTGCGGAGCATCGCAATGGCCTACTATATGGTCTGACAATCAGCGGAGGACTCATGAGCAAGCACGCATCCCAGCCGACCCTCGGCCCCCGGCCGGTCACCAACCAGACCCGCCGCGACGCCGTGGTGAACGAGCTGCGGCGCGCCATCCTGGCCGGTGAGCTGGGGCCGGGGCAGCGGCTCAAAGAAGTCCAGATCGCCCAGCAGATGGGGGTCAGCCGCCCGACCCTCCGCGAGGCCATCTACCAGCTGATCCACGAAGGGCTGTTGGAGCAGCAGCCCTACCGCGGTGTCGTCGTCACCGCGATCGACGAGAAGTTCATCCGCGACGTGGCCGCAGTCCGCATGGCCCTGGAGCAACTCGCTGCCCGGGCCCTGGCCGACGACCCCGACTCCTCCCGCAAGGCCAGACTCCGCGCGAGCTCCGAGGAGTACAGGGCCGCGCACGCCTCCCAGGACACGGACCGCCTGCACCAGGCCCACCTCGACCTGCACTGGACGATCTGGACCGCCTCCGAGAACAGCATGCTCACCCGTATGTGGCCAACCGTCGAAGCCCAGATCAACATCGCCATCACCGTCGACGAGAGCACCCGCTCGGACCCCGACCGCGCGCTGCACGTCCACGAACGGCTGATCGACGCGATCCTCGACGGTGACCCCCGGCTCATCGACGCCGAGGTGGAACGGCACACCCTGTGGAGCGCCGCGGAACTCATCGAGATGCTCGCCGAACGAAAGAAGAGCGCCGGCCGGCCGCACGCCGGGTGAATGTCCAGCGTCCCGGGTACATGGGGCACCCGTCCCCTGAACTCGCCCCAGGGCCTGTGTGATGTTGTGATCAGCCAGTTGCCTTCAGGAGGTCGTTGATCCAGATCATCGAGGCACGGAGGTGGAGGCCTGCGAGGTAGCTCTCGGGCGTCTTGTCGTATCGAGTGGCGATACCCCGCCATGCCTTCAGCTTGTTGATCAGGCGCTCGACGGTGTTCCGCTCCTTGTAGAGATCGTCGTCATGACCGACGGGCCGGCCGCCCCGGCTGCCCTTCCTCTTCCGGTTGGCGGCCTGGTCCTTCTTCTCCGGGATGACCGCCTTGATGTTGCGTTTCCGCAGGTAAGAGCGATTGGCGCGGGACGCGTAGGCCTTGTCCGCGGCGACAGCGTCGGGCCGGGTCCGAGGCCGGCCAACCGGCAGACGGACCCGTATCTTCTGCAGCACGGGGACGAACTGCGGGCTGTCGGCGGCCTGTCCTGCGGTCAGTACGAGTGACAGCGGACGGCACCTGCGGTCAGCGGCGAGATGAATCTTGCTCGTCAGTCCACCGCGGGATCTGCCGAGCAGGGCTAGGTCCAAGCGGAGCCTGCGCCGTCGCCTGACACGCCGTCGCTCTTCCTGCTCGGGGCTGCCCCTGCCGTTCTGTCCGTTCTGTTCTGGCGGGCCGCCCCCTTTTGCCGGGCCCGCTCCTGCTCGGCGGCGGCTTCCTCAAGGGCGTCCATGACGTCCTTGCCGATGTGCATCCCGGCTGCGTCGTGGTGGGCGCGGGCGGTGGTGGAGTCCACGCTGACCAGGGACACGTCCGGCTGTCCCCGGCGGGCGGCCTCCGCGATCATGCCTTCCAGGAGAGCGGAGAAGACCCCGGCGTCCCGCCAGACGCGAAAGCGCCCGTAGACCGTCGGCCACGGTCCGAACCCGGACGGCATCTCTCGCCACTGGGCGCTGGACCGGAACCGCCAGATCACCCCCTCGAACTGCTCCCGCAGCCGCCCGGGGTACGGACCGTACTCGCCTATCGGCAGGTACGGCTCGATGAACTCCCCTTGCTCGTCGGTGAGTTGCCTACGCGTCACACCCAGCGTCCTACCAGGTCCTGCACCCGCACGGAACCAGAACCCGAGACTGATCACGACATCACACAGGCCCTAGTCGGGGATGAATGCTTCCTCCCACCAGCTCGGCGGGGTCGGCCGTTGGCCGTATGTCGGCTCGAAGGTCGGTTCCCCTGGAACGACTATGGCCTGCGGCACCGGCTCTGTCTGGCGCGCGACCACGGCGTCCTTCGTGATGTTGAAGACCGTGAGGTCCTGTGTCTGGACCACGGGCCCGTCGAAGACTGTGCCCACCTGTTCGAGGATCGGTGCGACCACGGGCGGGACCAGGAAGGTGTGCCACAGGCCGGCCATGCGGGGCTTGACGAGAGAGAACACTCTGCCGGCGCTTACGGGGACCGTGTGCGTTGCGGTTATGGCCTCGAAGCGCTCGATCGGGTCTCCGGTGAGCGTCGCGAGCATGTCGGCGGAGGGGAAGCATTCGTGGATCAGGAGGTCCGTGCCCTGCGCGGCTCGCACCAGCGGCCGGCACGGGTGCGTGTCGCCGGAGAACACCATGCTCAAGCCTGCGAAGTCGACCCGGTAGCCCACCGCGCCGTGAAGGTTGTGGATGACCGGGAACGCGGTGATGGTCACGCCGTTCGCCTCGTAGACAACGGACGTGACCGACGCATCGAACTCCGTCCCGTACATCTCGGCGGCCTCGTTGGAGGTGAAGCCACGCGTCGACTCCGTGTCCCAGGCGCAGGCCGCGGCGATGGCGTCGATGGCGGCCTCCGACCCGTACTTGGGCTCCGATCCGTTGCCGCCCCACACCTGCAGCGGCCCCTTGCGCCCCGCCTTGCGGAAGCTACCGAACAGGGTGATGAGGTCGGCCGTGTGGTCGGCGTGCAGGTGGCTGAGGAACACCTTGTCCAGCGAGTTGACCGGAAGACCGAGGCACATGAAGTTGGCCAGGCATCCGCTGCCCACGTCGAAGATGAACATGTCGCGTTCAGGATTGCCGACCTCGACGAGCACGCTGCCCGACGCCTGCGCGCGGGTCGGTGGCGGGTTGCCGCTCCCGAGCACGGTGACCCGCATCTCGCCGCCACGGATCGGCTCCGCGCTCGGCACGTAGATGTCCGGGTAGGGCTGAGCCAGCGTCCCCGCGACGGGCGTCGTGGTCATCGCGGTGGTACCACCCATGTAGGTCAGGGCGGGAAGTGCAGCAGGGGTCTCGTTGGCCATGAGGATGCTCCTCTCAGGCCTGGCTCGAGTCGTCGACCAGGCAACCGCACGCGCCCGGAGGGCGCCCAGCCGGGGAGGACGCGGAGCGAAGCGGACCAGGCGTCGGCGCGGCCGCCCCACCCCAGCTCACTTCCTGCCACCTCGAACAGTACGGGCGGTGAGCACGGGACGCTGGTGGGCAACGCACACCTTTAACGGTAGAACCGCTCATCGCGCGGAACCACTTGGCAGAGCTGTTCACCAGTCCGCCGGCCGTCCTCGTCAGAGTGAGACCCGCTTGTCGGGCCGGCGGATCGGATGGCGTGTCGGCGCCCACGTCGACCCAAGCACTCCCGGACTCGTACTGGCTGCGGATCGAGGCCTTCCCCCACCCCAGGGCCTCGGTGGCCTGCAGGCCACAGCCGCAGAGACGAAGTGGACCGCCCCGGGACGGTAGCGCCGCCCCTGGCCCGCCCTACACTTTCCAGCCATCCTCCTCGACCGACGGCTGACGCAGCGGACGACGGCCAGCCTCGGCCGGGCGGAAGAACGCGTACCGACCGAGAAAGTTGATGTGGTCGAACTGCAACGGCGAGAGGCGGGCGAGTAGGTCGTCGGTGACGGGGAAGCCATCGGCGGCGAGCTGCTTGGCCGCCCGGTCCAGGTAGAGGCTGTTCCACAGCACCACGGCGTTCAGTGAACCGTTCCGGGTTTGATCGAGATGGTATGCCCCGGTTCTGATGGAGTCGGGTTGCTGGACAATTGACCGTCCAGCAGCCTTCGGAGGCCGCGACGCCCCGCAGCTATCCATCCGAGTTCCGCCGTAAGGTCCTCGATCTCGTCGAATCCGGAACGGTTCAGTTCGCCGGGCTCGGCGGCCTCCCACCTCTGCTGGAGGAAGGTGTGCATCTCGCGGGTGCCGGTGAACGCGAACAGCCAGCGGATGCTGTCCAGATCTGCGGTCCACACGGGGCCCTCGCCGAGCAGCGGGAGCAGGAGTTCCGCATCCCGCACAGCCTCGACGAGGGAGCGCGGATCCCCGTCACCGCGCAGGAACGCGTCCATCTGCGCCCGCAGTTCCGCCGTTCCTGTCGACGGCTTCCCGCCCTCGCCCATCCGGCTGCGCACCCCGTTCGCCTCGGCCTGTCACGACTTCAGCGCACACCAGGCGCTCGGCACGACAACGGTTCCACGGCATGGGCGGGAAGATTCCAGATCGACAACTGCGGTGGCGGTGCAGGGGGGAGCCCCCCGCGGGGCCGGGGGGTCAGAGTTCCTCGTGCGGGTTGGGGTTCACACCGTCGCTCAGCGCGGTGAGCAGGAGCTTCACCGCCTTGGCGACGCTGTCGACGAGACCGAAGCTCGTGGTACGGACGCTCGCCGTGGACTTGTTGCCGTTCTTGAGGCGGTCGGCGAGGACGTGGCTGAGGCCCGCCCAGTCGTGCACCAGCTCCACACCCGTGTTGCTGACGCGGAAGTCCTGGCTGTTCAGGAGGGCGTTGTAGATGCCGCCGGAGAGCCAGGGGAAGCGCGACCCCTCGGAGACGGCGAAGATCATCCGCAGCAGGGCCCGCGCCACGGCCTGGGTGCTCGCCGTGTCGACGTGCCGCAGGTCGGTGATCGCCTGGAAGAGGCTGTGGTGGCCGATCTGAAGGTCGGCGAGGCTGATGCTGCCGAGCGAGGAGAGCTTGTTGTAGTTCTCCGTGCCGCGCCAATGGTCGTTGACGTCGGCGCCACTGATGATCGCCGCGTTCGCGGTCGTGATCGGGACGTAGTGCCTGCCGTCACTCGCATCGAAGTAGAAGCCGGTGACGTAGAGGTCGCTCAGCCGGACGAGGAGGTGGACCCTCTGCCCCTGGGAGGTGACCACGAGGTCGGCGAAGGTATGGATCGCCGTGTTGTTCGTGAAGGTGACGGTCCGGCTCGACGAGGCGGTCGCCTGCACCTTCACGCTGTGGGCCTTGGCGAGGCTGACCTGGAGGTTGGCCAGGTCCTGGAGCATGGCCTTGTAGGCGGCCGCGCCGCCGTCCACGTTCCAGTGGATCTGCTGCATCTTCTGGTCGTCGGCGACCAGACCGAGCTCTCCCGAGCCCAGGTGGACCGCCTGGGCGGACGGGGAGGCAGTGTGCGAGGCGGAGGCACCGGAGACTCCGGAGACGAGGACGGCTCCGGCGACGAGGGCCGGGACGGCCGCGGTCATCAGGAAGCGCTGACGCAGAGGAGCACGCATGGGGCTCACCTTTCCGTTGGGGACTGTGCCGGAAAGGTAGGAAGCCAATACGTCAACGGTCCGTAGGTTCCGTCACAGTCCCGCATCGCGTGGGGCTGCCCCCGGGCCTACCCGAACCCTCTGGCCCTCCCCGGCCCCCCGCCCGGACCCGAGACGCCGCAGCGGCTCCGGTCCACACAGGACCCACAG
This sequence comes from Streptomyces sp. NPDC050549, assembly GCF_040655035.1. Taxonomy (NCBI): domain Bacteria; kingdom Bacillati; phylum Actinomycetota; class Actinomycetes; order Kitasatosporales; family Streptomycetaceae; genus Streptomyces; species Streptomyces sp. NPDC050549. Next base: position 23,670 of record NZ_JBFAJD010000045.1, on the reverse strand, counting down.
CAGCACCGCGCACCCGAGGAGCACGGCCCAGCCCGTGTGGGCCGGCCCCCACGCGGGGTCGCCCGGCGTGACGAACAGGTCCCAGCGGGCGGGCAGCAGGGTGGGGGCAAGCACCGCCAGGGTCAGCAGGGCCGCCGCCACCGAGGGGCGGGGTTCGGGTTCGTCGGTGAAGCGGAGAGCGATCGTCGCGGCGGTCAGCGCGAGGGCAGCCGTGGTCGTGGCCTCCAGGGTGATCGCGCCGACCGGGGGGCGAGCCTGCGCCGGGACGAGGAGCAGTACCGCCGTCCACCACAGCGCGGCGACCGGGGCGACCAGCGCCACCCGCAGTCCCGTCCGGACCCCACGCCGGGTCGGGACAGGGGAGGTGATCTCCCGGGCCGGATCGTCCAGGAGGAAGGTCAGTCCGAAGCGAGGACGAGCGCGGCGGCCCGAAGAAGGTTGAGGCCGAGCCACTCGTCGAGGGTGGTGGACAGCCGCGGCACCCCCACGACCAGCAGCCCTACGACCGCCCCGGCACCGACTACCCGCCACGGCACCGTCCGCGCCACGGCCGCGACCAACGCCCCGCTCATGCCCCGGGCTCCCCCGGCTCCCCGAGCACCTCCGGAACCTCCGGCAGCCCCGACTCCCGCGACTCCCTCAGCACCTCCGGCACCCCTGACAGCCCCAACTCCCCCGACACCCTCAACGCCCCCCGGCTCTCTCGGAACCCTCCGCGCCCCCGACCCCCACGACACCCGACGCACCCCCCGGCGCCCTCACCCCGCCCCGGCTCTCCCGACCCCTCTCAACGCCCCCGTCACTCCTCGTCCTCGCAGTCCTTCGCCCCCTTCGGCACCTCGACCCCGAGCGCCTTCGCCACCTGGGCCGTGGTGACCCCCGAAGCGGTCGGTTCACCCCAGTGCTCCTTCACCGCCGCCGTCGTCTCCGCGCGCGGGCGGCCCAGAAACTCCCGTACGACGTCGGTCTGTCCGGCCGACATGGAAAGACCGCTGGTGGGGGCGAGGACGACCGACGAACCGGTGACGTTGTCGCCGAGCCGGACGTTGGCGAAGTCGGCCATCGGGTCGGGATCCCGGCCCAGGGCCAGCCACATCGCGTTGACCACCCGCCCGTCGCACAGCTCACTCCCCTTCGACTCGTCACCGGCCACCAGCACATAGGCGACGGTGACCGCGAACTCGGGTACCCGGTTGCCGCCCCAACCCGTGCCGACGGTCACCTGGTTCGGCATGGTGAGCGTGTCGAGCGAGGCGTCGCCGGGCAGTCCGTAGCGGGCGTCGACCCGCTGCCGTCGAGAAGGGGCTGCCGGGCGGCCGTACCCCCGGCCAATGTCCGGACCCGGTCCACGCCCCCCGCCCAGGTGCCCGCCCGGCGGGTCCACTCGGGGAAGGCGCAGTACGTGGAGGCGCCGCGCTTCACACACGACTGGTCCATCCGCGGGGAGACCGAGGCCCGTTCCCGGGCGGCCGTCAGCTCACTCCCCCCGGACTGCCCCACCGCACCGGCCAGCGTCAGCGCCAGCGCGCCCGCCACCCCGGCCCGCAGAACCCGGGTCCTGCCACCGCTCGCCAGGACGGCGCAGAGGGCCAGCAGCAGGATCAGCCCCGTCAGATACAGCGCGTGCCAGGCGGCGGGACGGCCGATGAGGTCCGACGGGAGGGCCGTATTGCTGTTCTCGCTCACGATCGGGCCCAGCCAGCGCGACCACTCAGCGTCGTTCGTTCCCGCGGAGACGAACACGCTGAGGACGAAGAGACCCATTACGGCGAGCGGCCCCGCGAACGTGGTCGGGACCAGCCGGGCGAGCAGCACCCCGAACGCACCGCACAGCAGCACGAACAGGCGTGCGACGGCCAGTTCGGCCGGTGAGCCGTGGCCCACCGCGCCCGGCCGGAGCGCCTGCCGGGCGAACTCGCCGAGCACGACGAGTGCGGTGAGGACGACGAACGGCACGACCGACAGGACGTGCGCGACCGTTCGCCGCCACGGCTCCATGACCAGCACGTCGAACTGCCGGTCGGTACCGCGCCGACGGGAGCGCAGCGTGCACCGGTTGACGAACACGAAAAGGGCGACTCCGAGGAGCAGCGGCCTTTCCTGTGTGGCCCGGTCTGCGTTCCGGAGAGCGGGGAAGGCGTCCATGCCGTCGCTCTCGTGGAACAGCGTCCAGGCGGTGTAGCCGACGTACAGCAGGAGGGTCCAGCACTGGGACATACCGCAGCAGGTCGCGTGCCTCGAAGCGGGCGAGGGCGAACACGGCCGCCCAGGAGCGGCGCGGACCGTCCTGGCGCACAGCGGTCTCGGCCGCCGTCTCCATGGCCAGGCTCATGCGGCCGCCACCTCCGCGTCCGTGCCCGCGTCGTCGAGGGCGAGCAGGTAGCCGTCCTCCAGGGTGGGTTCGAGGAGGTCGGCGCCGGCCGGCGGGTCGCCGACGGTACGGAAGGCGCCGGTGCCGGTGCGCCAGCCCGCCTTCGCGTCCGGGGCGCGTTCGGTGCTGCTCCACACCCGGCCGGCGGCGCGGCCGGTGAGGTCGGCGGGGTGCCCTCGAAGAGGATGCGGCCGCGCGCCATGACCAGGACGCGGTGGCAGAGCATCGCCACGTCCTCGGTCTGGTGGGTGGACAGGAGCACAGTGCGACCCTCTCCGGCCTGCGCGATCAACTCCCTGAAGCGCATCCGCTGTTCGGGGTCGAGGCCGACGGTCGGCTCGTCCAGGACGAGGAAGCCGGGGGCGCCGACGAGGGCGGCGGCCAGCGCGACCCGCTGCCGCATCCCGCCGGACAGCTTCTTGACACGGCGGCCGCGGACGTCTCCGAGGTCGACTTCCTCCAGGACGCGGCGCACCTCGCGGTGGCGTGCGGTGCGGTCGGTCAGCTCCTTGAGGATCGCCACGTAGTCGACGAACTCGAAGGCGGTGAAGTCCGGGTGGAGGCCGGGTGCCTGCGGCAGACAGCCGAGCGAGCGGCGGACCTCCTGGCGGCCGCGCGAGGTGCCCGGGTCGTTGCCGAGGACGTGAGGGCGCCCCGGTCGGCGGGCACGGAGGTGGCGAGCACCCTCAACAGGGTGGTCTTTCCGGCGCCGTTGGGGCCGGGCAGCCCAGTCACGCCCGGGGTCAGCCGCAGCGACACGTCGTCCAGGGCGCGGGTGCCGCTGTAGCGCAGACTGGGCCCGGCGGCGGAGACGGTGGTGGTGGTCATTCGGCGCTCCCGTTGAAGAGGTCGAAGCGGTCACGGAGAAGGAAGAGCAGCCCGGCGGCGAGCGCGGCGACCGCTCCGGCCTCGCCCTGCCCGGCCGCGGTGAACGGCGCGAGCGGGTCGGCGGAGGCCTGCTGCGCCACCTGCGCGCCCAGCATCACGGCCACCCAGGCGCCGCCGACCAGGGACGGCGCGAGCACCGGGCCGAGCCGGGGGGGTGAGCGCGAGGCCGCTTCGCGGTGAGGGCGAGGGCGGGCAGCAGCCAGGCCAGTGCGCGCAGCCCGTAGCCGGGCAGGGCGAGGGTGGCGAGCCCGTTGAGGCCGAGGCCCGCGACCAGCACGGCGAGCGTGCGGATCATCAGAAGCCGGAAGCCGTGCATGGGTGCGACGACGGCCATCTCGTACGTCGGGTCGAGCGCGGGCCCGTAGGAGAGGGCGACGCCGGCCAGCGGCAACAGCGGGGCGAGGGCGAGGAACAGGGTCGGTGCGCCGGGCGTGTGCACCACGCCGACCGTGGCCAGCAGCAGGAACACCACGGCGGCCAGCCAGGAGCGCCGCAGGACCGGCGTGGGCTCCTTCCACTACTCCGGCCGCTGGTAGGAGGACGACATGACCGAGGTCCCCGAGGTCCGCGGCGGCCACTGCCGCACCACTCTCGACCTGTTCGCCGAGTGGGCCGAGGCGCTCGCCTTCCCGGACTGCTTCGGCCACAACTGGGACGCCTTCGAGGAGTGCCTGTTCACCGTGAGCCCCCTCACGGTCGTCGCCCGGGACATCGACCAGCTGCTCGTGGACGAGGACCCCAAGCAGCTGGCGACCTTGCTGGCGATCGTCGACACGGTCTCCAAGGAGGCCGACTTCACGCTCAGGACGGATCAGGCAGCGTGAGTACCGCCTCCGCCCCGCCTTCCGGACGGTTCCGGAAGGTGAGGCGGGCGCCCAGAAGGCGGGCCTGGCCCACGGCGATCGTCAGCCCCAGGCCGGTTCCGGTGCCGGCGGCGGTCGTACGGAAGCGCTGGGGACCGGAGGTGTGCACGACGGCCAGCAGGTCGGGCGGGAAGCCCTCGCCGTGGTCGCGGACTCGGACGACCGGGCCGTCCACCTCGACCAGCACCGGCTCGGCGCCGTGCCGCAGCGCGTTGGAGGCCAGGTTGGTGAGGATCCGCTCGACGCGGCGCGGGTCCGTCGTCACCACCATGTCGGCCGCCACCCGCACCTCCACCTGATCGAGTCCGGCCACCGCCCGCCGGACCATGGCGCTCACCTGCCGCTCCTCGGTCTCGGCCACGGCGACCTGCGCGTCCATGCGGGCCACCTCCAGGACGTCCTCGACCAGGGAGCGCAGGTTCTTCACGGACCGCCCGATCAAGTCCGTGGCAGGGCCCGGCGGCAGCAGCCCGACCGCCGTCGACATGCCCGCGACCGGGGTGCGCAGCTCGTGCGCGATGTCGGCGGTCACCCGGCGTTCGGCCTCGAGACGGGCACCGAGCGCGTCGGCCATGGTGTCGACGGCGGCCGACAGCCGGGCGATCTCGTCCCGGCCGCCAGGACGGACCCGGGCGTCGAGGTCGCCGTTGGCGATGCGCTCCGCGGTGCGGGCGGCGGCCCTGGCCCGGCGGCCCATCCTCACCCCGAGGAGCAGCCCCGCCAGGGACACCAGGACGGTAGCGGCCACCCCCACCACGGCCAGGGTCCGGTCCAGGGCGGCCAGCGACCGCGTCTCGGGAGCGTAGGACCGCGACAGCGCGAGCACCTCGCCGTCCGAGACCTGGGTCGCCGCCCACAGGGTGCCGTCGCGGAGCCAGGTCACGCGCACCCCGTGCCGTACCGCTCGTGCCACCGGCGCCGGCAGGTCCGGCGGGTTGAGCCGGGCCAGGGACTTGCGGGCGGCCGCGTAGTCGTAGGCCGCGCTCAGCAACCGTTGGTCCAACTCGGAACGGGCCGTGGCAAGTTGGTCGGCGGCGGTGACACGGTGGACCAGGACGCCGGTCGCGGCCGACACCGACACGGCCGCGGCGGCCACCGCGAGGGCGACCTTCGTACCGATGTGCGCGGTGACCGGCCGTCTCATGTGCGCAGCTTGTAGCCGAAACCGCGGACCGTCTCGATCCGCTCCCGGCCGATCTTGGTGCGCAGCCGCTGCACATGGACGTCCACCACCCGGGTGTCGCCGGACCAGGCGTAGTCCCAGACCCGCTCAAGGAGCAGATCTCGGGTGAACACCGTGCCGGGCGAGGACGCGAACTCCTTGAGCAGCTTCAGCTCGGTCGTGGTCAGGTTCAGCGGCTTCTCGCCCCGGCGCACGGCCAGGGACACCGGGCAGAACTCCAGGTCGCCGAAGCACAGGGGCGGGACCGGCGGTTCCTGCGGCCGCGTCGGCGCTTCGGCGGGTGCCGCCCGGCGCAGCAGCGAGCGGATCCGGGCGACCAGCACCGACCCCTCGAAGGGCTTGGTCACGTAGTCGTCGGCGCCCGCCTCCAGGCCCATCACCACGTCGACCGGGTCGTTGCGCGCCGAGATCAGCAGCACCGGCACCCCGGACTCCTCGCGGATCCGGCCCGCCAGACTCACCCCGTTGAGCCCAGGCAGCATGATGTCGAGGACCGCCACGTCGGGCCGGGACGCGCGATACATCTCCAGCCCGCGCACCCCGTCGGCCGCGGTGCGGACGCGGTAACCGTGCTCCTCCAGCGTCAGCCGGGTGGCCTCACGGATCATCTCGTCGTCCTCGACGAGCAGGATGTCGTACACGCTCACTCTCCCCGTGAGTCGGGCAACGTCGTCATGGCTTGGGCACACGCAGGGGCACGCTGCTCACGTCCTCCGCCCAGTCTGGCGCCGGCCGGTGCACGGGGGTGACGGCCGCGTGACTGTAGTAGGCCGCGTACTGGCGCTTCACCAGCCCGCTGAGCACGATCCGGATCCGGTAGCTCGGTGGATCCTCGTGGGGGCAGCCGGAGACGCAGGCGTAGTCCATGACGTAGCCGGTCGCGGTGGCCCGGGGCGAGCCCCAGCCGTGCCACCGCATCCAGTCCAGCATCGTGTACTTGGTCAGGTCCATCAGATCGGGCCGCTCGTTGGGCTCGGACTCCCAGTTCAGGACGTACACCGGCCCGGTCCAGGGAACGCGGGTGGGCGCCGGGCCCTCCACACGCGCCCCGCCGTAGGGCGTGCCGCACCCGGCGACACAGGCCAGCAGACAGGCGGCGAGCGACGCGCGCAGCGCTGATCTGCGCGGGACCATGGCTGCCTCCCGTGGGATCGTCGGTCTGCCTGAATGATGCATGTCGTGACATGAATGGTTGCTGAACAAGGGGCGTGATGTCCGCAACAGCGCGCTGTGCGCCGTCGCCCCCCTCGGCGACCGCGCCCCGGCCGCCGCCGAAGACCTCGCCCACTGGCAGCAGTCCCCGGACTTCCTCAGCGACACCCGGGTCCTGGGCGTGGTCATCCAGGCCGGGATCGACACCGGCCACTGGAAGGAACGGCGCGCGGGGATCCGCGTCTACGCCCGGGAGGCCGACTGGCTGTCCACCGACGGTTGACCCGGACACCGAGGCGAAACGGCTGTGGGCATCGCTGTATGACCACCACCTCGTCCTCGCGCAGACTCTCGCCGCCAATCTCGCGGCATGCCCAACCTCAGCCGGATCGCAGACCGAACGACTACCACGATCGGGACACGACGTCGATCAAGCGGCGGGGTGATCGATCGGATGCGCGGCTGGCCCAACCGGTCGCCGGCGGGCGGCATGGGGGGAAGGACAGTGGCAGACAGCGTTACCACCAGGCGATAGTCGCTGCATGGATCGAGGGGACGAGCCCGTGGACAGCCCCGCGCTAAGAACTCCGAACAGAATGATCAGTGCCCGTTCTCCCCTGAGACCGCTCTGCCGAGGACGTGTGCATGATGAGTCGGCACATGCAGACGGCCCAGGGGATATGACATGACCGAGCGCGGTCCGGTGGACCTCATCCACCTTGCTGACGGAGAGAACAGCGTGATCGTCCGGGTGGCGGGGCCAACAACCGGAGTGCTCCCGTGAGACGGCTGCCTTGACGTCGACATCGTGGTGTCCAGCGAGTTCGCGAAGGGCCACCTCACAGAGGTGTGCCTGCTGCCCGAAAACCTGGACGATTGGGCAGAGGCGCTCGAACTGCTCGCCGAGGGCCAGCCGATTCGCTGGATGGATGACGGTCGAAACCCGGAGATCCGGATCACGCCGGAGGGGCCGAACATCTCGCACGGCGAGGTCCTCAACGCGATCGAGGTGGTGGTGAGGGACACGGCGGTGTCCCTCACCTCGGTTTGCGTATTGGTGCGCCTGCCCGCCGGCTGGGTCGATGCCCAGCGTCTGCGACTCGCCCAGATCCGCGCCGCGTGGCCCTTCGGGCATAGTTGAGGACGGGAGGCTCTCAGCTGCGGGTGAGGACCTCACAGGCGATGAGGCGCCTCCGGCAGATGAGCACGCAGCCGAGCGTGAGGAAGACCCCTCACACGGATAAGTGTCAAGCCGCGGCGGCGAGTTGGGCTGGGAATGCGGTGTTCTCATCGAACAGTTCGCGTCGCCGGAGGCAATAGAACATCTGTCCGAGCATGCGGTTCAAGAGGATGCGCTGGGCGGCAGCGTGCCAGTCCCCATGCTCGTCGCGGCGGCGACGGTAGTGAGCCATGGCTCCGGGCGAGCCTCGGTCTCGACGGGAGCTCGCAGCTCGGGCATATCGAGAGGTCACCATGCAGCGGGCTCGCACCACCAACGTCAACGAGCAAGCACGGCCTGGGGTGGCGGCGGTCACGCAGGCACGAGCGCTTCGCCCTTCGCTCAAGGCTTCTCAAGCCAGGCTTCGTGTAGGAATCCGTCCGGCGCCCACGCGACCACCACCACGAGCACGGGGACTGCACGCCGCTCTATGCGGAGGTCTCAATGAAACCCGGTTCGCCGGAGGCGTCGCAGTCCCGTACTCGAACAGCCCCCCGGAGCGACAACCGCTCTGTATGGCCGCCGAGAACGAACTAGGCCTCGTGGATGTCGTCACGTATCTCCCAGCGGAACCGCAGGCGGCGGAACCAGTACAGGCGGGCGAACACGCCTTCCAGGAAACAGCGTTGGGTGCCCCAGGCCGGAACCGTGCTCGGTGCCGCGCCGGGCGATCACCGGTTTCACGCCGAGACCCCGGACCCGCCGAAGGCTCCGCTGAGATCAACGGGCCCTGGCCCCAGCAGCAGGAGTCGCTCTGGGGTCAGGGCCAGGGCCCGTGGACCCGGTCACGGACTGATCGTTCGACTCGCGGACGGCGACGTGACGCTGACACTGCATCAGCCCAACCGCACGGCCGACGAACACGCGGTGGTCAAACGCCTCGTGGAATCAGCCGGTCAGCCCGACGGCGCCGATCCCCACAGTTCCGGCACCACCCGCATCACGGACCGGACGTCATGCGACTACGCAGACTCCCTGACGGCGGGACGATCTCGGTCCGTCCGGAATTCGCCCCGCTCCGCCGCGGCCCTCTCGGCCAGAGCGTTGACGGCTGTGTTGAAGCGCTCCATGGAGCTGGGGCGGTCTGTGCCCAGGACATACTCCTTGAACTCGTGGCGGTGCGGTGCCATCGGATCGTGGCGCGGCTCGCGGACCGAGCGAAGGATCTCCGGCAGTCGGGCGCAGTCGCGGTCGAGGAGGTAGGCGCCGCCCGCGGTGGTGTAGGCGGCGCGGAAGTCGTCGTCGGGCAGGTCGTGCGCGTTCGTCAGGACATAGGGCTTGAGGCTGGCGACGAAGTCGGCGACCACGGAGGAGACGTCGCTGATGAGCATGTCCGCCTGGTTGAAGCATTCGTACAGCGTGGGCAGTTGTCCGAGGATCACCTGATGCCGGACCGGTCCGTGGCTCTCCCAGAAGAGCCGGTGCCACTCGCTGTGCAGGGCGTGCCACTCGGCCGTGTCGCCGCGGTCGGGGACCCGTGAGTCGCGGGTCTGCTGCGTGTAGTCGCCACTGTGCCGTCCGGCCAGCTCGTCGATCCGGGCCCGGACTTCGCGCAGTCTCGGTCCGAAGGCGAGTGCGGCCTGCGCCTGCGTGGATTCGCGTCTCTCGTTGTCGTTGCTCAGCAGCGCACGGACGGCCCGGTCCGCGGCAGCCGCTTCGGGAGAGCGGCGGCCTGTGAGCGGGTGCGGCTTGTAGATGACCCGTACGTCCTGCGCGAGGAGCTTCTCGACGAGGCGCACACCCATCGGGATGAGGGACGTGTGGCAGTCGTCGTCACTCCAGCCTTCCCAGGTGGGGGCGTACAGCACGACCGGCAGTGGGCCCGGCGTGTGGTCGGCGTGTGGTCGTATCGACGACAGTTGCGGGCGCCCCACCTCGACGATCGCCTCGTCGCTGATGGCGTGTCGCACCCGCTGGTAACGGTCTCGCCCGGCCCGTCCGGCCACCCAGATCTCGTCGTACACCTTGCTGACACGGTTGCTGCTGGCGAGCTTGTCGCTGTCGCCGTGGCCGATGAAGACGTGCTTGGCCTCGGCGACGCGCAGCATGTGCACGTTCTTGCCGGCGTTGCCCGGGTACAGGACGACCCGGACGTCCGGCAGTTCCAGCTCGGCCAGGTCGTCGGCCTTGGGCACGCACAGGACCGGGATCCAGGTTCGGCTGAGGTATCGGAACGAGGCCTGCTCCCGCAGGATGATCAGCGGTCGTCGATCGAGCTGCTCCAGCGTCTCGATCCACATGTTGACCTGGTACATGAAGTCCCGGGACACCGCCGCGAAGCTGAAGTACAGGGCCACCTCGGGCCGGTAGCCCGCCAGTTGCCGGTTGACCTCGGCGATCACCTCACCCTTCGCCGGCATCCGGCGGGCCCGGCGGTACGCCATCAGCAGCACCGATACGGCCGTCACCGCAGACACGGCCGTCACCGCGTAGCCGATGAGCGCCGGGTACCAGGTCCCGGCCGCGAGCGCCACCAGCAGCCCCGCGTGGGCGGGCAGGTCCAGATGCAGCAGCTTGCGCAGAAAACGCCGGTAGAGATAGGCGGGCGGGGGCTTCTCGATGCCGGACCCGCTCATGTCGAGGTTGCGCACGGCCACCGGCAGCACGCGCCGACGGCTGATCGCGTGATGCACCGCCGAGTACAGCATCACCAGCGCGAAGTGGGCGCCGAAGACGGCGAGCCCGGCAACCAGCACTCGGTCCGGGGCCTCCATCCGGTCGGCCAGGGCGAGCAGCATCAGCGTTCTGAAGGCGAACCGCAGGGTGCGGTCGAGTTGCAGCGCCGCGAGCCGGCGGACGAACTGGGGTGCCCGGACATGCAAGGCCTCGTCCACGAGGTAGCTCACGGCGGACGCGACGGCGAAGCCCCACAGGGACGGCAGCAGTGCGAAGACGGGCAGCGCGGCGAAGCCGGCGGCGAACAGAAACACCAGCAGAAGGTCGGCCTTCGCCCGCACGCGCAGGGCAGCACACAACCAACGGACCATCATGGACAAGGGATCCCCCCACAGGACTTCCCGCAACGGCGACGCCGTTGCACGCCAGTTCGACGCGAGGAAGGAGTGAAGGGTTGTACACCTGATGGCTATTGGTCGTTCACTTTTGACGGGTAGTGGTGCGCTCGCGTGTCCAGTCCTGCGGCCGGGTCGTAGTCGCCGTACTTGGCCGTCAGCATCAGCACCGGCACCCACCGTCTCGGCCACCGCCCGGGTCCGGGACATGATGAAGCAACCATTCCCGATGTCCCGTGCCACTCCCGGGCTCGCAGGCATCAGGCGGGGTAGGGGTACATCGGGGCCCTCGGGGGAAACGACACCGTCGAGAGCTCTCCCCTGGCGTCAAGCAGGACGAATCCAGTCCGTCAGAAGCCGAGTTCAACGGATGCCACAGCATCAATGTCACCTACGCCAAAACGTCGCGCGGCCTGTGATGACGGCAGTCTTGACACTATTGTTGGTGTCATGACTGCAATCACTCTGCGGATTCCCGACTCCATGGACAAGCAACTGCGCGACGCTGCCGCCGGCGCATCGTCCCTGAACGACTACATCGTGCGCGCTGTGCGACGTCAGATGACACTCGACGCGGCACGCAAACTCACCTCCATGCCCCCCCTCGATCTGGCAGGCGAAGGCGACACCCTGTGATCATCCGCAAGGGCGACGTCTGGGACGTCGACACCGGCAAGGGAACCCGCACTGTTCTCGTCGTCAGCCTCGACGGACTTGCCGATGCCTACGGCGCTGTCGTCGTCCTGGTCCTGCATGCACCGGCGCAGCACCCCGACACCGCAATGAGCGTGCATCTGACCACCCCGGTCGACGCCTCCGTCGTCGCTGTCAATCTCCTCCAGCTCTCGACACTCCGATTCGAGACCGGCACACCGCACGGGAACATCGGCCCCGAGCAGCAGGAGCTCATCGACAACGCACTCCGCGCGGTCCTCGACCTCTAGCCAGCCTTTCAACCGGCCTCACGAATGATCACCGCCGAGCCACTCCCCGCGCCTGGAGGGCGAAGCCGCCGTGACGGCATCCAGCGAGGCATCGGGGCCGACACCGGACGTCACAGGGGCAAGGCGCGATGTACGACGCCCTCTACTACGGAAATGTCGATATGCGGCGACAGCGGCAGGCTCCGCGAAGCCGGCCGTGCGGGCGACATGTTCGGCCCGGGCCTTGACCGCTGCGGAGTCGTCTTCCAGCTGCACGGCGACACGGCTCAGGACCGGGCAAGCACCGACTACTTCATGCCGGCCGTGAAGATCGACCGCAAGGCCCTGAACGATCAACTCGGACGCCGTCTCGGCCGACGAACCGGCACGCCGGCCTCCCCTCCCCCGGCCGGATCGCACCGGGTGGCCCCGTCGTGGTCTGTCGTCATGTGACGGCGGACTCAAGCGGACGAGGCTGTGCCACAGCGGCCGACCGGTGATCTCCTCTGCACCGCGCTGCCACCGGCTTGCGGAGTTGGATCGACATACGTGTCCCGGCGCCCGACGGATACGGCGCCGTGACTCACACCCCGCGTCCTGTGACAGACCTGGGCTGCGCCTGACCGCCGTAGAAGAAGCCCGGGTCGCCAGAAACACTATTCTGTCGTAAAGGCGCAGATCGGGGGCACCCCACCACTATGACGACAGGTGTGACGCTCGGCGTCGAGGAAGAGTTCCTGCTGCTCGATCGCGAGACGGGGCTGCCTTCGCCGCGCATCGGCGAGGTCCGTGCCGCGGCGGGACGCGAGCCCGGGGTGCGGCGGGAGGACATCGACACCGAACTGCTCCAGGCGCAGGTGGAGGTCGCCACGCCGGTGTGTTCCGACCTTGCGGAGGTCACCGCGCACCTCACCCGGTTCCGGCGCGCGGTGGGTGGCGCCGCTCGCAGCGCAGACTGCCGGCTCGCGGCGACCGGCGGCGCGCCGCTGGCCGGTGCGTCGACCGTGCCTGTCACCGCGCTGCAGCGCTACCGGACCATGCGGGCCGAGGCCGCGCGGCTGGTCGACGAGCAGCTGATCTGCGGCATGCACGTCCATGTCGCCGTGCCCGACCGTCAGGCCGGTGCCGCCGCGCTGGGCCGGCTGAGACCCTGGCTGCCGGTGCTGGTGGCCATGGGCGCCAACTCCCCGTTCTGGGAAGGGCGGGACACCGGTTTCGCGAGCTGGCGCACCGTGGTTTTCGGCCGCTGGCCGATCAGCGGCCCGCCGCCGTTCTTCACCGGCGCCGCGCACTACGAGGAGCAGGTGGCCGCTCTGCTCGCCACCGGCGTCATTCCCGACCGGGGCCAGCTGTACTGGCACGCCCGGCTCTCCGACGACTACCCGACACTGGAGGTACGCGCACCCGATGTCCAGTTGGACGTCGACAGTGCCGTCACCCTCGCCGGGCTCACCCGCGCGCTGGTGGTGACCGCGCTGAGCGAGGGCCGTCGCGATCTGCTCGCCCTGGATCCCTCGGCCGAGATCCTGCAGGCCGCCGGATGGCACGCGGCGCGCCACGGCCTGAGCGCGGATCTGGTCGACCCCCGTACCGCCACCTCCTCCCCGGCAGCTGCGGTGGTGGGCGCCCTGCTCGATCGCCTCACACCCGCGCTCAAGGAACTCGGGGACGTCGACCGGGTGAACGCCGGTGTCCAGCGGCTGCTCGATCAGGGCACGGGAGCCGCAAGGCAGCGTGCCGCGCTCGCCGAAGGCGGCACGGCGGCGCTTCTGGATCTGATCGCGCCCCAACCCGTGTGACCTGACGCCGCAGTGGGCACCGAAAGGCAGTGATCGCCGCGGGCCATCACGGCGCCCTCTCAGGCGTTGCCCGGCCCGATGTGCCGTCGGGCTGCGATGTGGTGAGCGATGTCGTGGCGGGGCTCAAGTCCCCTTCTAGCAGGACAGGTCGAACGAGAACGGGCGGTACGTGGCTGTCGGCGTGGTGGGCCGACAGCCGCCGGGGGCTCCGGCATGCGGTTGATGGACGCCGTACGAGGGGCCCGCGCACGGCGTCCATCAACCGGCTGGAACGGTGTTCTAAGCCTCCGGTGCCAGGACCGGTGTCACCACCCGTCTGCCTGCCCCGCCGCCTCCAGCCTCCGCCCGGGCCTGTGAAGCCCGTGGATCTCCGCCAAGACCTCGACGCCGATCACTTGCCACAGGCCCGGTTCGACGAACCGGGCCTGTGAAGGGGACATCTTTCAGGTGTCGCCACTGGTCCGCGTCCGAGACGTCGTCGGCACAGGCTCTGCCGGGGTCTGGGCCGGTGAGGCGGTGATCAGTGTGGAGCCGCCGGTTTCGCGGTCCGTGAAGCCTGCGAGGAGGGCGAGGCCGAGGCCGGCTGCGGCGAGCGTCGCGCCGACCAGAGCCGGTGAGGCCCAGCCCCAGCCGGCGGAGATGGCCAGTCCGCCGAGCCAGGCTCCGCCGGCGTTGGCCAGGTTGAAGGCGGAGTGGTTGGAGGCCGCGGCCATCGTCGGAGCGTTCTTCGCCTTGGCCATGAGCAGCATCTGCACAGGGGTGGTGACCAGAGCGCCCATCGCGCCCATGAACACGAGGGTCACCAGGGCGGGGACGGTGCTGTGCGCGGCGAAGTAGAACGCCACGAGCGTCGAGCCGAGCAGGAAGAGGCCCCCGTACAGCGTCGGGCGCAGGGCCTTGTCGGTGAGCGGGCCCGCGATCAGTGTGCCCAGCGTCATTCCGATGCCGTAGAGCGCGAGGACCCAGGTGGTGGAGGAGTCGGAGAGGCCGGTCACGTGGGTCAGGATCGGCACCAGGTAGCTGTACACGGCGAAGAAGCCGCCGAATCCGACGACGGCGGTGGCCAGGCCGAGGGCGACCTGCCGGTTGCCCATCGCCCGCAGTTCGTGCCGGATGCCGGACTGGTTGCCGCGGGGCTGATGGGGGACGAAGGCGGCCAGCGCGGCCAGTGCGACAAGGCCGATGACGGCGACGGCACAGTAGGCGTACCGCCAGCCGAGGTGCTGCCCGAGGGCGGTGCCGGCCGGAACGCCGACGATGTTGGCGACGGTGAGTCCGAGGAACATCCTCGACACGGCCCGCCCGGCGCGTTCGGGGGCGACCAGCCGCGAGGCCACCACGGCGCCCACGCCGAACAGTGCTCCGTGCGGCAGGCCCGCCAGGAACCGTGCGGCGAACAGCAGACCGAAGTTCGGAGCGAGAGCGGAGGCGACGTTGCCGGTCACGAACAGTGCGCACAGCAGGAGCAGGAGCCGTTTGTGGGCGATGCGCGCGCCGATGCCGGTCAGGACGGGCGCCCCGACGACGACACCGAGCGCGTAGGCGGAGACGAGATTGCCCGCATGCGGCACGGACACGCCGACTCCGTCGGCGATCTGGGGCAGCAGTCCCATCGTGGCGAACTCGGTCGTACCGATTCCGAAGGCGACGAGGGCAAGGGCCAGCAGGGCCAGTGGCATGGAGCGCGAGTACCTTTCGCGGGCGGCGGTCTGCGTGCGGATGCGGGTGAAGTGGGCAGGACCGTGATGCGTCCCGTTCGCCCTGTTTCTGCAGTCTGTCGCGTCGGCCACCGTTGCCCGATGCGCCCCTGAGAGCAGGGAAAGTCTACGGGCGCGACAACGTCGGCATGCGCGCACGCATTCCAAGATCCGGCCGCGAGGTCAAGGGCAGGGCGCTCCTCACGAGCCGGAGCATCCTCACCGGTCGGCGGACCAGTGGTCACGCGCCGGAGCTCCCGTTGCTCCGCTCGACCGGGATCCACAGCTGGGAGTGGGTCTCCTCGCCGATCTCCACCGGCTGCGTCCGCAGGAGTTCCGGACCGGGCCGACTCGTGTACGGGTTCGAGGGGAACCACTGCGTGAACACGTCCCGCCACAGGTCCTGGAGCGCGCTCGGATAGGGCCCGTCGTTGTCGAAGACCGCCCAGGTCCCGGCCGGCACGTCGAGGGCGTCGAAGTCCTCGACGACCGACTCCGGGCCGGTGACCACGCCGATCCAGTAGTCCGCCTCGGCCCCTTCCTCCCGGCTGTCGGTCAGATACACCGCGGCCGACACGATCCCCTCGGGTTCCCGGTCGGCCAGCTCCTTCATCCGTACGATCGCCCGCTCGTCCAGGGTCTTCAGGTGCGCTGCGGCGGCCGCGTTGATCCCTTCGTGCACCAGAGGGACCAGCGCCTTCCTGCCGACGATCCGAAACGCCTCCTTCTCCACGATCCGGTACCGCATCGTCGTACTGCCTTCGACGACGACGCGGAAGGACATCCGCGGCTGTGCCGTGAGCAGTGCACCCTTGCGCCGGGCCTCGCCCGGACCGATGCCGTGCACCGACCGGAACGCCCGGGCGAACGCCTCGCCCGAGCCGTAGCCGTACCGCACCGCGACATCGAGCAGCGTGCTTTGCCCGGCCAGCACGTCGGCCGCTGCAAGGGTCATCCTCCGGCGCCGTACGTAGACCGGGAGCGGCATTCCGGCGAGGGCGGAGAACAACCGCCGGAAGTGGTACTCCGACACCGCGGCGATCCGGGCGGCCTCGCCCACGTCGACGTCCCGGCCGAGGCAGGCCTCCAAGTGGTCCAGTGCCTGATTCAGCCGCTCCAGCACGTGTGTCCGTCCCTCTTCCTCGGGTCTCCCCCGTGGGAATGCGCTCTTCGGCTGCGACAGCTCCCGCGGTCGGGTGTGCTGTCGTGACGCACACGCCGTTCCGGGCTCGCGGGACCGGCTGCCGATACAGCCGACCGGGCCGTCTTCAGGTGTAGGTGTTTTCTCCGCACCCTGCCCGACGGAAGCCGTACGGGAATTGTCGGGCGGGTGGCCTCGGCGTTGCCCGAGGCTGGCGCACATGACTGATATTAAGGGGCTGTGCGAGCCGCGGTTCGCCGCAGTCGAGACGGCCCTCGCGGCTTCCCTCGGCAAGGACGATGTGGGCGCCTCGGTCGCCGTCTACCTCGACGGCGAGCCGGTGGTCGACATGTGGGGCGGGTACGCGGACGCGGACCGCACCGTCGGCTGGAATCGCGACACCCTCACGGGCGTGAACTCGACGACCAAGAACATGACGGCCTTGTGCGCGCTCGTCCTGGCCGACCAGGGCCGGCTCGATCTCTCCGCGCCGGTCGCCGCCTACTGGCCCGAGTTCGCAGCGGCGGGCAAGGAGCGTCTGCTGGTACGCCACGTGCTCTCCCATACCGCGGGGCTGCCGGACCTGTCCGGGCCGACGGCGGTCGAGGACCTCTACGACTGGGAGAGCGTGACAGCAGGGCTGGCCGCGCAGGCCCCCGAGTGGGAACCGGGAACCGCCGCCGGATACCACGCGCTCACCTTCGGATTCCTGATCGGTGAGATCGTCCGTCGCATCACCGGGCAGTTCCTCGGCGACTTCTTCGCCGAGGAAGTGGCCAAGCCGCTGGGCGCGGACTTCCACATCGGGCTCTCCGCCGCCGACGACCGCCGCGTCGCCCCGCTCATCCCGCCGCCGTCGCTGACCGACGCGTACGCTCCCAGCGCACCGCCCGGACCGGACGGCACACGCCGGGAGTACGACGGCGTCGAGGTCCGGGTCAGGGATGCCAACTCCGTGGCCTGGCGTCGTGCGCAGATCCCCGCGGTGAACGGCTTCGGCAACGCCCGGTCCGTCGCCCTCGTCCAGTCGGTACTGGCGAACCGGGGTTCCGCGGGTGGCGTCCGGCTGCTGTCCCCCGAGGGCTGCGAGCCCGCGTGGCAGGAGGTCTTCCGCGGTGAGGACCGGGTGTTGCGGACTCCGATGTCCTGGACTGCGGGCTTCGGCAAGTTCGGCAATATGTTCGGTTGGGGTGGATGGGGCGGCTCGCTGGTCGCGAGCGACCCCGATGCGCGCATGACGGTGGCCTACGTGATGAACCAGATGCTCGACCGGGAGCAGCAGGAGGACAACCGCGGCATGGAGATCATCATGGCCGCCTACAGCGGACTGCGGTGACGTTCGCGGGAGGGGGCACGGACGCCCCCTCCCGCGCTCCGACGACGTCGGCACCCCTGGGGCAGCCCTGTGGACAGGATCCGGAAGGAGCGGTGACGGGGCCGGAGCCGTCCTTGGTTCCGCTGCCCTCGAACCGTCTCCGGCCCCAACTCGTACCCCGGGGACGGAAATTGGTCTAGACGAATCTTTCGCGGATCTCTTGACGCCGGCCGACGCGGCCGGCCACGCTTCGTCACGCAGGCAGATGTAAGGAAAGTTTCCGATTAACTTCACGACTCTCCGTTCGACGGTCTTCCCCTGCCTCACCCCGCCCTGATCACGTCGCACGGCTCCTCCCCACCCGCACCTCTCCACCGTGCGACGGGCACGCAGGGCGCCGCAGTCCGCGTACTGGCGCGACGCCGTGCGCGGCCTCGCCCCACGGAGGAGCATCCGCATGAGACGTGCGTCGCTGCGCGCCGCATTGACCGCCGCCCTGATGGTCGGCGGCATGGCCACATTCACCACCCCAGCCGCCCACGCGGCCGACAACACAGGTCTGGTCGCCTCCTTCGGCATCACCTCCACCTGGGGCACCGGCTTCGAGGGCGGCTACACGGTCACCAACAACTCCACCCACACGGTCACCTCATGGACCATCACCTTCACCCTGCCCACCACCGAGGCCGTCACCGGTTCGTGGAACGGCACGGTCACCCACAGCGGGACGCAGTACACGATCACCTCCCCCACATGGGAAGCCCCGCTCGCCCCGGGTGACTCCGCGCCCGTCGTCGGCATGGACTTCGGCTACAGCGGCTCGGTCGTCGCGCCGAGCGCCTGTCTGATCAACAACGGCCCATGCGCGGGCGTCCCCGCCGACACCGTCGCGCCCTCGACCCCCTCCGGCCTCTCCGTCCGGGCCAGCGGTCCCGGCAGCGTCGCGCTGGGCTGGAACGCCTCGACCGACAACGTCGGCGTGGTCGGCTACCGGGTCTACGAGGGCAGCGACGTCATCGGCACCACCTCCGCATCGCCTTACGCAGCTCCCCCGTCCTGGCCCTGCTGGCCCTGCTGGCCCTGCTGATCGGCCTCCTCACCGCGGCACCGGCGGCCGCGGCAACCGGGGCGATCACCGGCCTCGCCGGCAAGTGCCTCGACGTCGCCGGAGCCGCCTCCGCCGACGGCACACCGGTCCAGCTCCACGACTGCAACGGCACCGCCGCCCAGAAGTGGGCCGTCAGCTCCGCCAACAACATCGTCAACCCGCAGGCCGACAAGTGCCTGGACGTCACCGGCGACAACTCGGCCAACGGCACCCGGCTCAAGATCTGGACCTGCCGGGCGGGGCCAACCAGAAATGGAACGCCCCCGCGAGCGGCGGCACCACCCCGTCCGGCTTCGTCGTCAGTGAGGCCCAGTTCAACCAGATGTTCCCGAGCCGGAACGGCTTCTACACGTACCAGGGCCTGACCGCCGCCCTGTCCGCCTACCCCGGCTTCGCCAACACCGGGTCCGACACGATCAAGAAGCAGGAGGCCGCCGCCTTCCTCGCCAACGTCAGCCACGAGACCGGCGGACTGGTCTACGTCGTCGAGCAGAACACCGCCAACTACCCGACGTACTGCGACTGGAGCCAGTCGTACGGCTGCCCGGCCGGACAGGCCGCCTACTACGGCCGCGGCCCCATCCAGCTGTCCCGGAACTTCAACTACAAGGCCGCGGGCGACGCGTTGGGCATCGACCTCCTCAACAACCCCTGGCTGGTCCAGAACGACTCGGCCGTCGCCTGGAAGACCGGCCTGTGGTACTGGAACACCCAGTCCGGCCCGGGCACGATGACCCCGCACAGCGCCATGGTCAACGGCGACGGCTTCGGCTTCGGCTTCGGCTTCGGCTTCGGCTTCGGCCAGACCATCCGTTCCATCAACGGCTCCCTGGAATGCGACGGACGCAACCCCGCGCAGGTGCAGAGCCGCGTCGACGCCTACAACCGCTTCACCTCCATCCTCGGGGTCGGCCCCGGCAGCAACCTCTACTGCTGAACCTCGCCCCCGAACACGCCCGGCGCGGGGGCCGGTTCATCCGTGAACCGGCCCCCGCAGAACGCCTGCTCCGTCACAGGTGACGGGAGAGAAGACCTTGGCCGCAGGCCACAGTCGGGCGGCTGTACTGGGGGCGCCGTAGGCGGCGCCCGGGTCGCGGGGCAGCCCAGTACGTGTTGCCCGCTCCCGCTGATGACCGCCGTGGCGCGACGTGGGACCGGTCCGTTCGCTCCTCGGCCGGTACCAGAAGTGGATCACCGACCTCGATGGCATCGAGACCGCCCGGGCTGTCGAGGCCGCAGTCCTGTTCGTACTGCACCTGATCCAGTCCCGCGATGATCAGACCTGCTCGCGCTCGGCCCGCTGCTTGACCAACTCCTCGACCGCGCTCGGCAGGGTCGTCTCGAAGTCGATCAGCTTCACCCATGTCGGTGTCACCACGATCCGGACCATGCCGTCGTAGAGCGAGCGGACCTCGGCCTCCCACTCGACCCGCTGCTCGGGTGTCATCTCGTACGAGCCGTTCATCTGGAGGTACTCCTCCGGGATGCCGTCCACGACATCCAGCTCGGCCCGACCACGGATCAGCAGGATCTTGGGCGGATGCACCTCGGTGTCGATCGTCAGCGCGACCACCGGGTTCTCCCGCAGAGCGGGGAGCTTGGGGGCGTTCTTCGTCGTACACATGACGATCTCCGAACCGTTCCAGGTGAACGCGATCGGGACGTTCCGGGGCGTGCCGTCCTTTGCCACGTACGCCAGCCGGACCACGTCACGTGCCAGCAGCTCCCGGCTGATCGGCCGGTCCAGGATCTCGGTGATCTCACTCGCTCGCACAGCCGTCCTCCAGAGAAGTCGTCGCCATCTGCCCCAGGGACGGAGCCGGCAGGGCAATCTCGACATCCACCGGCCCCGAGTTCTCCCAGCCTCCCGTCCGGTCGGCCAACTGTCTCTCCCGACCGGGCGAGAAGCTACTGGACCAGGCCTTTCCGCCGCGCCGCACGGAGGATCCGCTCCCGCGACGGAGACTCACCAGGGATCGGTGCCGGCGTCCGCCAGTCCGCTTGTGGAGGCGACATGCGCCGGCGCCGCTGCCGGTCGGCTGAGGACTCGCGCACTCCCTCCGGCCTGAAGGCTGCCCGACCGGTCGGCGAGGAGTCGCGAGGGGCCCGTCACCGCTTGGTGACGTCGGTGCGTCGGTTGTCCGGCTTGAAGGGCAGCGCCGCGACCGTCGCCCTGATCTCCCGCTGCGGGGTGCCCGGGCGGCCCCACAGAACGACGACCTCCGTGCCCGGGGTCGCGTGCGCGGGGTCGAGCACGCAGAGGGAGATCATCGCCCGCAGGGTCGGGCTCACCGTCCGGCCCGTGGCCACGCCCACCGGATCGCCCGACACCAGGACCTGGTCGAAGTGGGGACCTCGCCCGCGCGGTATCTCCATCTGGTCGGGCAGTTCGGCCTCGCTCAGGAGCGAGCCGAGGACGCCGGCGACGTCCTGTTCGTTCCATCGCAGACCTACCAACTGGCGGGCGGGTACGCCGTTTTCGGCGTCCCTGACGAGTGCGTCCCGACCGGTGAAGTCGCGGTCGGGGACTCCCTTGCGGAATCCCCAGCCGAGCTCGCCCGGCTTGCGGAAGTAGTCGGTCACCCCGGACGTGGGGACGAAACTGCCGGTCGGCGCGCCCCTGCGGAACTGCCTCGGCGCGCCCGGCGTCAGGATCGACGCCGGCAGATAGTCCAGCCCGTTGGTCGCGATCCCGGCCTCGATGTGCTGAACAGGCTGCGACCGGAAGCCGAGTTGACGTATTCCGACGTCCTGCCCGCCCGCCACGACCGCCGCCCAGATCTCATTGGCGTGTTCGGTGGGCCCGTGCAGCTCGTAGCCGAGTTCGCCGGAGATCCCGGTGCGCAGGACCCGTACCGGGACCCCGTCGACCGTCGACATACGGCTGCGGCTGAAGCCGATGTCGCGGAGATCGTCCCCCGTCAGCTTCTCCAGCACGGCCAGGGACGCCGGGCCCTGGACACCGAAGATGAACACGTCGGGGCTGAGGTCGGTGGCGGCGGCGTCCCAACTGCCCAGGCTCAGCTGCCACAACAGCCAGTCGCAGCTGCCCGCGGTGTAGACGAACTCCTCGGTCCCCAGTCGGCACAGCACGCCCTCGGAGGCGATCCAGCCGTTCTCGTCGAGCTGCACATGGTGCTTGATCTGTCCGGTCTCGAAACGGGACAGGTCCCGCATCCCCAACCTGCTCAGGAAAGCGAGCGCCTGCGGACCGTGCACCTTCACCTTGTGCAGGGAGGTCCAGTCGCCGACGTAGCACGAGCCGACATGGGCGGCGCTCTCCTCGACCCAGTCCGTGTACTCCTCGGGGAGCAGGAGCTGTGCGAAACGGCCGTAGGTGCCCCGCGTGTTGCCCTCGTCC
This sequence comes from Streptomyces sp. NPDC050549, assembly GCF_040655035.1. Lineage (NCBI taxonomy): Bacteria > Bacillati > Actinomycetota > Actinomycetes > Kitasatosporales > Streptomycetaceae > Streptomyces > Streptomyces sp. NPDC050549. Next base: position 1,639 of record NZ_JBFAJD010000045.1, on the reverse strand, counting down.
TGGGCCGCGGCGGCCGGGCTGAACATCGCCGGACGTTCGATGATGAACGGTGCGTCGTTCAGCCGGAGGACCGCTTCGTAGGTGCTGCGATGTTGTGAGACAAGGTCCATTTCACTCTCCGTCGAGTGGCCGTCGTCCAGGGTGCCGTCCGGAGCGCCACCATGGTGCTAGATCGATTAAGCAGGACGCTAACAGGAGGTTCGGGGCGAGGCGAGAGTCATGACGCGCCGTTGATCGGTCGCGCGGCGCAAGCAATGCGGAACCTCTGCGAGGTGGCGGGCCGGTCAGGACCGCCGCGACCCGCGCCGCCGTACCGGCAGCTGCAGCAGGTCCGTGCCCAGGACCATCGATCCGCCGAAGTCGGCCCTGCGTGCGCTGTCTCGGAGCAGGCGGCGCCAGGTCGCATCGGAGACCACTGACTGCTGTCCCGGGCCGAGGTGGGTCGCCACCAGCGCGCCCGCGTCCGACTCGGCGGCGATCCGGCCCAGTTGCGCCACGTCCGTGTGGGTCGAGGTGATGTGGTCGATCAGCGCCTGAGGCAGGCCGAGACTCGCCAGGCCGGCCGGGTACAGGGCCTCGTGGACCAGGACGTCCGCGTGCGCCGCGAGCGTGATGATGTTCGGGGTCGGTGCCGTGTCGCCGGAGAAGACGACACTGCCGTGGTCCGTGTCGAAGCGGTACGCGTAGGCGGGAAACACCGCACCGTGCGGGACCAGGACGGCGGTGACCTTCACGTCGTCGTTCTCCATGACGGTGAACGGGGTCATGGCCGGGGCGGAGTCCGTCGCCGAGGCGCCGGCTCCGGAGGGCGGCAGTACGTCGTGGACGTCGAGCAGGGTCGCCGGGTCGATGCCCGCGTGCTCGGCCATGAAGAAGGTCGGCGAGGCCGCGTACGCCCTGCCCGCCAGCTTCGTCAGCTCGACGGTGCCCGGCACGGGCCCCGGAGCCCCGGCGACGGATGAGGCAATCCCGGCGGGGCCGGGGCCGTGGACCTCGATCGGGTTCTGGAAGCCCTGGGCGCCCGAGGCGCCCGCCGACAGCAGCGGGAAGGAGTAGTAGTCGACGATGTGGTCGGCGTGCAGGTGGGTCAGGAAGATCCCGGCCAGCGAGGGCATCGACAGGCCGGCGCGCAGGTACTGCGTCACCGCTCCCCGTCCGCAGTCGATCACATACGTTCTGCCGTTCACCGTCAGCGCCGACGAGATGCCGTAGCGGTTCGCCAGGGGCGGCGGCCCGCCGTTGGTGCCGAGCAGTGTCACGGACAGGCCCGTTCCGGAGGGCAGGGATCCGGTGCTCCCCGCCGCCGCGGCCGGTTCGGCGCCGAGCAGTGGTACGGCGACAGCGGCAGCGGCTGATGCCGCCATCGCGCCCAGCATCGTCCTGCGGGACGTGGGTTCACTCAGGGGTCCACACATGAAGAGACAGCTCCTTCGCGGCTCGATTCGCGTTGCCACAGTGGCCACATCGAGTACGGCTGTCCATCAGTCGGTACAAAGTATGGGTTCCCTCGGCGAACCCTAAGATTTCGTACCGCGCAAGTGCCCGCCGACGTCAACTCCCGATCGTGGGGATCGGGTTCTCCGCGAACCACTGGGCGAGGAAGTCCAGGAAGACCGTGATCTTGCGCTGGGTGCCCGGT
>NZ_JBFAJD010000044.1:0-79258 GCF_040655035.1 Streptomyces sp. NPDC050549 | reverse complement strand
CGAGGCGGTGCGCCAGGAAGATCGGGAGCGGCATCAGCGTCGGCGTCTCGTCCGTCGCGTAGCCGAACATCAGGCCCTGGTCGCCGGCGCCCTGCCTGTCGAGCTCGTCCCCTCCTTCACCTGCGGCGGCACCCTCGACCCGCTTCTCGTACGCCGAGTCGACACCCTGCGCGATGTCCGGGGACTGCGCGCCGATGGACACCGACACACCGCAGGAGGCACCGTCGAAACCCTTCTGCGAGGAGTCGTAGCCGATCTCCAGGATCTTGTCGCGTACGAGCCGCGCGATGTCGACGTATGCCGAGGTCGTCACTTCGCCCGCGATGTGCACCTGCCCGGTCGTGACCAGGGTCTCGACCGCGACCCGGGCGGCGGGGTCGTCGCTCAGCAACGCGTCGAGGACCGTGTCGCTGATCTGGTCGGCGATCTTGTCAGGATGTCCTTCGGTGACGGACTCCGAGGTGAACAGGCGTCGGGACATGACTCTCCTGAAGGGTGCGGACCTTGACGGCTTGTCGATGGTTGCCCGTGGTCACCAGCCTGTTCCGTGGCGTACCCCGCTTCAACACTGTCCGGTCCAGGACTGTGTCTGAATCTGCAAGCACGGCGCAGTAGTTGAGCGCGGGGAAAAGTGGACGTCAGAGTTCTGTCAAGGCTCGGTACGGAACTCACCCGGGGAATCCGGAATGGTGTGCACCGGAAATACGGCGCCCATTGCGTCAGGCCGTCCTGATGGTCTGCCGGTACCAGTGCGCCGCATGCTGGAACTCGGTGCGGAAATCACCGTCCGGAAAACGGCGGAGGTCGCTCCAGAGCGGCGCGCTGTCGAAGAAGTGATCGGTTGTCAGCATGTCCAGCGGGGTGGTCGACCGGCCCTGCCGGGCGAATATCGCCCGGGCCTCCCGCACGGTGATCTCCTTCTCGGGCCAGGAGATCCCGGCGCACTCCGCGACGGCGCGCAGGAGGGCGTCGGCCGTGACCGGCTCCGGGTGGGCGGCGTGGTAGACGGACGCGGTCAGCGTCGAGTCCGGCGCGAGCGCCGTGGCCACCAACAGCTCGGCCAGGACCCGCACCGAGATCAACGACATACGCGACGTCCAGCCCGCGACCCTGCCCGGCAGAACCCTCAGGACGGTCGCCAGCCCCGGCCCCACCCAGGTGTCGCCCTCCCCGATGACCAGGTGCGGCCGCAGCACGATGCCACCGGCCGAGAGAACGGCGTCCTCGGCGACGGCCCGGGTGCGCGAGGTGGCCGATCCCGGGTTCCGGACGAGGCCCTCCGGTCCACTGCCGCGGAAGGTTCCGCGACCGTAGACGGAGGCCGTGCTCAGGTGAACGAGACGCGAGACCCCCGCGCGGCGTGCCTCCGCGACGAGGGCCAGCGTGCCACGGGCGTTGACGGCCTCGTTGGCCTCCTCGCTGCCGCCGATCCGGGCGGCGCAGTGGATCAGGACATCGACGCCGTCGCACACCCCGCGCAGCGACGCGGGGTCGGCCAGATCGGCGGACACCGTACGCGGGCCCGCATCGGGCACGGGACGGCGGTGCGACATGAGTCGAAGATCGACAGGCCGGCCCGCCGCCTCCCGGGCGACACCGCGGCCCACGAATCCCGAAGCGCCGGTGAGCAGGACAGTGGGCATCAGCGCACTCCAAGAGGTCGGTGGCGTCAGTGGGTTCGGGGCCGCAGCAGGACTTCGGCGACGAAGACCGTCGCGTCCCGCTGCACGCCCTCCACCCGCACCCGTACGCCGCTTTCCACGTCACCGGACTCGACACGGGCTTCGATCCAGCACGGCGCGTCGAACTCGGCGTAGCGGGAGAAGGCGCTGGTCACCCCCAGTACCAGTGCGTCGGGCAGACCGACGACGGCATGGGCCGCCTGCCGGGCGGCCTCCAGCAGGACCATGCCCGGAATGTGGTCGACCGGATGGTCGAAGTACGTCGGGTGCGCCGTGTCGACCCGCAGTTCCCAGCGGCCCGCGGTGCCCGACGCGAGTTCGCCGAGCACGACGTGCCGGGGGCCGGTGCGACCCACCAGGGCCGCCTCGACGGCCGGCGGCTTGGGACGGTCGCTGCTGGTGGGACGGTTCCCCCGCAACCGCTGGTACACGTCCGGGCCGATGCATCTGAAGGCCGCCTCCGCGGTGCCCAGCGCCATGCCGCGGCGCAGCACTGTGATGCCGTAGCGCATGCGGGTCAGGGCGCCGTCGCGGCGGACGATGTCCCGGCATTCCGTGAGGAGTTCGATCTCGGTCGGGGCGGTGTCCATGACGAGCAGTTCGGGCTCGACGGCGATGGATATGTTCGCCATCAGGAAGTGGTGCCCGAAGGGAACTCCGAACTCGGTGTGGGCGAGCAGCGAGCCGACCTGACGCGCCGACTCGATCATGAGCATCGGGTCCTGGTGGTCGTCCTCGCGGGCGAACAGTGAGTGGCTGCGCGGCCACTGTGCTCTGACCACGAACTCGGCGGAGCTTGCGGAGCCGGCCGCTGCCACGGCCTCCCACCCGGTCAGGAAGACCTCCGACACGGCTGCGCGGTGGACGTACTCGCGCGGGACCGTCGTGGTCAGCCTGCGGTCCGGGGCATGCGGGGGATTCTCCGCTGCCGGGGAGTGCGTCTTGGGCAGTTCCTGGGCGAAGTGCGACATGTACAACGCTCCCGTCGGTCACTGACTGGGGGCACACCACGCCGCAGGTTGTCGACCGCCCCCCGTGGCCGACGACGAGGTACAAGATACAGACAGGTACGTGTGTTTTCAGGACCGATTAATCAGCCACTGCCTGCACTGACACGTCATTTCCTGCGGAATTGAAGATTCCCCCCACGCAACCTGGAGCGGATTCACTCTTCCGGACTCTTGACGCAACACACCAAGAGATACGTTGACAATCAGACAAGTCTGTTTGCTAATCTCCCACACGTCAGAGCTTCAGCAGTCCCCTGCTGTTGCGACTGTGCCCAGGAGGAGCAGATGAACCGGCAGGCCGTCGATCTACTCACCCAGAAGTCAGAGCGCAATCGCACGCACCGCACACCACCTGTCCAGCCCCGGACTCCGGCCACCCCACCAGTCGCCCAACCGGTCGCCCAACCGGTCGCCCAACCGAGAGAGGGGCTGCGCGTCCTGGTCGTCGAGGCCGATGCCCGAGCCGCCGACACCCTCCTCCAAAGCCTGGCCAGGCAGGGTTACTCGACCCAGAGCGTGGCCAACGGCGCCCAAGCGCTCCGCGAGCACGGCGAGGTCGACCTCGTCCTGCTCGACCTCGACCTCCCCGATCTCGACGGTCTCGAAGTGTGCCGAGGCATCCGGGCCGTCAGCGAGACCCCGATCATCACCCTCACGGCGCGCAACTCCGAGCTCGACCGAGTGCTCGGCCTCCAGGCCGGCGCCGACGACTACCTGGTGAAGCCGTACGGATTCCGGGAGTTGCTGGCACGGATCGAGGCCATAATGCGGCGCGTCCGCAGACAGGCGCCTCCCTCACGGATCGTCACCCACAGAGGGCTCTGCATCGACGCCGACGCACGGGCGGCGACTCTCGAAGGAGAACCCCTGGATCTGACCCGCAAGGAGTTCGACCTGCTGTTCCTCCTGGCCTCACAACCGGGCACTGTGATCGCCAGGCGCCAGATCATGGCCCAGGTCTGGGGTGACGCGTGGTCCCCTCGCGGTCGCACCGTGGACACCCATGTGGGCACTCTGCGCGGCAAGCTCGGTTCGAGCGACTGGATCCTCACCGTCAGAGGGATCGGATTCCGGCTGGGCCACGTCTAGCCGTGTCCGGCGGATCGGGTCGCGGGAGGGGAGCGGCGCCTCGTCGGCCGCCCCGTCTCCGCGGCTTGATCCGCCGGACAGGGATACAGTACAAACAGGTCTGTCAGGAATGAACCGAGCGAGGCAACAGCATGGCCAGGCAGGAACGGGGACAGCGCACACGCCACTGCATCCTGATGGCTGCGGCCGAGCTGTTCGACGAGCGCGGCTACGACTCGGCGAGCACCACCGACATACTGGCGCGAGCCGGTCTCACGCGCGGTGCGCTGTACCACCACTTCCCCTCCAAGGAAGCGATCGCCCTCGCTCTGCTGGACGCCCATGTCGAGGCCCTGCAGGTGGAGGACCAGCCGGTCAAGCTCCAGTCCGTGATCGACCTGACCCTCCGTTTCGCCCAGCGCCTCCAGCGCGACCCGGTGCTGCGCGCCAGCGTGCGGCTGTCCGTGGAACAGTCGTCCTTCTCCTCACCCCGCGTCGGCTACGAGCAGTCCATGGAGGTCATCCTGGGACTGCTGCGCCAGGCCGAGACACAGGGCGAGACGCTGCCCGGCATCGACATGAACGAGGCGGCCTCATTCATCGTCGGCGCCTACACCGGCATCCAGACCATGGCCCAGGCGTACAGCAACCGCGCGGACCTGCTCAGCCGGGTCAGCTCCCTGTGGCAGTTCCTCCTGCCGGGCCTGGCCACCCCGGGCCTCGTCGGGCGGCTGCGCACGACCCCGCCGTCCGCCGCCTGATGGTCATGGCCCGAATCCGCCCGTCAGACCCATCCGGCCACGGCTCGGACACCAAGTAGACGCCGAGGACGCCGACTTGACGGTCAGGCTTCACGGTCAGGCTTCACGGTCAGGTGGGAATCCGCGCGGTGCCGATCCCGCTGACCGTGTCGTACGAGCGCCGGTCGGCCGCCGCGTCCGGGGAGGAGAAGAGCGGACGCAGCATCGCCCAGAGCCGCTCCGCACTCCGGTCGCCCCACCACTCCGGGTTCACATGCCCCAGTTCCTCCAGCCCCGCCGTCATCACCACCACGAGATCGGCGAGATCCTCGGCCGGGAACACCGCCCCGTGCTGCACCTCGGTGATGCGCTCGCGAACCGCGGCCAACAACTGGTCACGCAGCCGGGGCAGCCCGAACGACCCGTCCGCGGCCAACCGCATTCCGGCCCGAACGACCTCGTTCGTACGCAGCATCGCCCCCAGGCCCATGAGGAATCGCTGCGGGGCGTCCGCCGACGGACCCTCGAACGCCTTGTCCACCAGCTCGAGGACCTGCTGGTGTGCCTGTTCGTACACGGCGGCGGCCAACATCGCGGTGGAGGAGAAGTGGTGGTACAGAGCCCCCCTGCTGACGCCGGCCCTCTGACAGACATTGACGAGACCGGCATCCGAAGGCTGACCGTCCGCGATCAGTTCAGCCATGGCATGGACAAGCGCTCGCCGGGTGCGGCGCGACCGAGTCTGCATCAGGGACTTCGCCCCCTCTTCTTCAAGGACGTGCGTAGACGTGGACGGCTCTCCCCCGCGTATGACGACCATCGGAACCATACAACCCTGCCTCGTTTTTGTCGCCCCTGAGACCGGGAACCGCGCAACCCTCAAGGCCGAAAACGCGTCCCGCCCCAAGCGGAATCCACTGGACAGGGGCTCCAGCCAGTGACGCAGCGGTGGAGGACCGAGCGGACCTTCGGCCGGTTCACGCAGTAGCGCCACACCGGTCCCCCCGCGCCGCGCCACCGAGGGCCGACAACCAGGCAAGCGCGATCGAACCGCTTGCGTCAATTCCTGCCGCACCCATTGACGCACCCACAGCGCATACATACCTTCCTCCGTCGAAGCGCTTCGACGCCGACCGTCGAATCGATTCGACACCCCATCCGACTCCCTTGGAGGCACTGGATGTTGACGGCACGAAGGCGTGCGACGGCTGCCACGGTGATGATCCTGAGCGGATCCCTGCTCCTGTCCGCCTGCGGCGGCAGCTCGGACAGCGGTGGCTCGGACGGCAAGACCCTGAAGCTCTGGCACTACGAGGGCCCCGACAGCGCGATGGGCGTGGCCTGGAACGAGGCCATCAAGGAGTTCAAGGCCCAGCATCCGGGCGTGAAGGTGAAGTTCGAGGAGAAGGGCTTCGAGCAGATCCAGAAGACGGCCCCGATGGTCCTCAACTCCTCCGACGCACCGGATGTCATGGAGTACAACAAGGGCAACGCGACCGCCGGCCTGCTCTCCAAACAGGGCCTGCTCACCGACCTCACCGCCGAGGCCAAGACGCGCGGCTGGGACAAGAAGATCCCGGCGAGCGTCGGCACCACGGACATGTACGACACCAACGGAGTGATGGGCTCCGGCAAGTGGTACGGCGTGACCGACTACGGCGAGTACACGATGGTCTACTACAACAAGGACCTCTTCAAGAAGTACAAGATCGCCGAGCCGAAGACGTTCGACGAACTCACCGCCGCCATGGACCAGTTCGTGGCGAAGGGCGTCACCCCGCTCGCCAACGCGGGCGCCGAGTACCCGGCCCAGCAGTACCTCTACCAGCTCGCGCTGTCGAAGGCCGATCGCGCCTGGGTCGACAAGTACGAGCTGTACAAGGGCAAGACGGACTTCCACGACGCGGCCTGGACGTACGCGGCGACCACCTTCGCCGACTGGGTGAAGAAGGGCTACATCGCCAAGACCTCCAGCTCCGTCAAGGCCGAGGACGCCGGGGTCTCCTGGATCCAGGGCAAGGCGCCGATCCTGTTCTCCGGCAGCTGGTGGTACGGCCGCTTCCAGACGGAGGCCAAGTTCGACTGGGACACGACCCTGTGGCCCGGCTCGAACCTCACCCTCGGCTCCGGCGGCAACATCTGGGTCGTCCCCAAGGGCGCCAAGAACAAGCAACTCGCCTACGACTTCATCGACATCACCCTGTCGAAGAAGATCCAGAACCTGATGGGCAACAAGGGCGGCATCCCGGTCGCGGCCGACACCTCCGCGATCACCGACCCCAAGTCCAAGGAACTCATCGCCAACTTCAACACCCTCACGGCCCGCGACGGCCTGGCCTTCTACCCGGACTGGCCGGTCCCCGGCTTCTACGACGTCCTCGTCTCCGAGACCCAGAAGCTGATCACCAGCAGCGAGAAACCGGACGCCTATCTCGGCAACCTGCAGAAGGCGTACGACAAGGGCGTTCCGTCGACATGACGGTCACCGCCGAGAAGGGCGCGCGGGCCGGCACCAGGCACCACACCACCGGCCCGCGCAGCCCCCGCCCCCGCAACTCGTACACCCTGTTCCTCCTGCCCGGCGCCCTGGCCGCGCTCGCGGTGATCGTCGTCCCGTTCCTGATGAACACGGCCGTGAGCTTCACCAGCTGGCAGGGCGTCGGCGACCCCAAGTGGACCGGCCTCGCCAACTACCGTGACCTGCTGGACGATTCGGAGTTCTGGGCGTCCTTCCGGCACAGCCTGTTCATGGTCGTGGCGATGGCGGCCGTACCGACGATCGTCGGCCTCGTCCTCGCCGCGGCCCTGTTCGACTACATCGGCAAGCACTTCGGCAGCCGTATCGCCTCGGTCCTCCGCGCCTGCTTCTACCTCCCGCAGGTGCTTCCGATCGCGGTCGCCGGCATTGTCTGGAGCTGGATCCTCGCCCCCGACAACGGCTCCCTCAACACCCTGCTGAAAGCGGTCGGGCTGGGCTCCTGGCAGCAGGACTGGCTCGGCGACCCCGACATCGCGCTCTACAGCGTCATGGCCGTCATGGTCTGGGTCCAACTCGGCTTCCCGCTCGTGGTGTTCATGGCCGGGCTGCAACGCGTCGACCCACAGCTCTACGAGGCGGCCGAACTGGACGGCGCCGGCTGGTGGCGCCGCTTCTGGCACATCACGCTGCCGCAGATCCGCCCCGAGATCTACGTCGTCCTCACCTGGTGCACGATCGCCGCGCTCAAGGTGTTCGGCGCGGTGTACGTCCTCACGAAGGGCGGCCCGGGCGGCGCGACCGACGTGCCCTCCTACTTCTCCTTCACCACGTTCTTCGAGAAGACCCAGGTCGGCTACGGCGCCGCGATCTCCACGGTGCTGACCGTGATCATCCTGGTGCTCTCCTTGGTCTTCCTCAAACTCCAGACCCGCGCGGAGGAAGGTGACCGCGCATGACGACCGCCCTGCGCCGCTACCCGGTGCTCATCGCCCTGTGCATCGCCGCCCTCTTCATGGTCGTCCCGTTCCTGATCGTCCTGATCAACGCCGTGAAGTCACCGGCCGAGTACTCCGAACACGGCCCGCTCAGCCTCCCCAAGGGTCTCTACCTGGACGGCCTCAAGGACTTCTGGCAGCGCGTCGACTACGGCCAGAAACTCTTCAACTCGGTTCTGATCAGCGGTTCGGTGGCCGTCCTCGCCGCCGTCCTCTCGGTCCTCAACGCGTATGCGATCGGCATCGGCCGTATCCGGGGCCGTACTTGGGTCCTGGCCTTCTTCGTCCTCGCCAACATGCTGCCGCAGGAGGCGCTGGTCTACCCGATCTACTACCTGAGCAAGCAAGTCGGCCTGTACGACACCAGGTTGAGCGTCATCATCGTCTTCACGGTGATTCAGGCGGCGTTCGGCACGTATCTCCTCTCCTCCGTCCTCGGCCAGTTCCCCCGCGAGATCATCGAGGCGGCCCGGATCGACGGCGCCAACAAGTGGCAGGTGCTGTGGCGGATCGTGGTCCCGGTCAGCCGCCCCACGATCGGCGTCCTCCTGGTCTTCTTCTTCATCTGGACCTGGAACGAGTTCCTGCTCCCCCTGGTCATGCTGATCTCCAACGACAACCAGACCGTGTCGGTGGCCCTCGGCGTCCTCCAGGGCCAGCGTCTGATGGACGCCACGATGACCAACGCGGCTGCCCTGCTCGGTGTGTTGCCCGCCATCGTCTTCTTCCTCGTCTTCCAGCGGACCCTCACGCGCGGCATCGCCGTGGGCGCCGTCAAGTAGTAAGGGGACCCCCACGTGAAGTTCACCGACGGCTACTGGCTGCTGCGCGAGGGCGTCACCGCCGCCCACCCGGTCGAAGTCCTCGATGTCACCGCCCCCGACGGCGCGCTGGAGATCCACGCGCCGACCGTCCCCATCCGCCACCGCGGCGACCTGCTGAAGGGACCGGTCGTGACGATCAGCGCCCACGCCCCGATGCCCGACGTCATCGGCGTCACCTTCACCCACTTCGAGGGCGAACAGCCGCGCGGCCCCCAATTCGACGTGCGGACCGAGGACTTCGCCGTCCACACGTCCTACGACGACGAGCGCGCGACCCTCACCTCAGGCGCACTGTCGGTCCAGGTGGCCCGCACCGGGCCCTGGCACGTCGACTTCCTCGCCCACGGCCGCACCCTCACCGGCAGCGGCCCCAAGGGCATGGGCATCATGCGGGACGCGACCGGCGCCCACTATCTGCGCGAGCAGCTGGGGCTCCAAGTGGGCACCTCCGTCTACGGACTCGGCGAACGCTTCGGCCCGCTCGTCAAGAACGGCCAGGTCGTCGACATGTGGAACGCCGACGGCGGCACCGCCACCGAACAGGCCTACAAGAACGCCCCCTTCTACCTCACCGACGCGGGCTACGGCGTCTTCGTCGACCACCCCGGCCGAGTCTCCTTCGAGGTCGGCTCGGAGGCGGTGTCCCGGGTCCAGTTCAGCGTGGAGAGCCAGCAGTTGACGTACTACGTCATCTACGGCCCGACCCCCAAGGACATCCTCCGCAAGTACTGCGCCCTCACCGGCCGCCCGGCGCTTCCGCCCGCCTGGTCGTTCGGGCTGTGGCTTTCGACGTCGTTCACCACCTCCTACGACGAGGAGACGGTGACGTCCTTCATCGAGGGCATGCGGGAGCGTGAACTCCCGCTGTCCGTCTTCCACTTCGACTGTTTCTGGATGCGCGAGTTCAACTGGTGCGACTTCCAGTGGGATCCGCGGGTCTTCCCCGACCCGGAGGGCATGCTCGCCCGGCTGAAGGACCGCGGCCTGCACATCTGCGTCTGGATCAACCCGTACATCGCGCAGCGCTCGCCGCTCTTCGCCGAGGGCAAGGCGCTCGGGCATCTGCTGCGCCGCCCTGACGGCAGTGTCTGGCAGTGGGACCTGTGGCAACCCGGCATGGCCCTGGTCGACTTCACCAGTCCGGCCGCCCGCGACTGGTACGCCGGCAAGCTGGAGGCACTGCTCGCGCAGGGCGTCGACTGTTTCAAGACCGACTTCGGCGAGCGGGTGCCGGTCGACGTCGCCTACGCGGACGGCGCGGACCCCGAGCGGATGCACAACTACTACACCTACCTCTACAACCGCACGGTCTTCGACGTCCTGCGCAAGCACCGCGGCGAGGGCGAGGCGGTCGTCTTCGCCCGCTCGGCCACAACGGGCAGCCAGAAGTACCCCGTTCACTGGGGCGGCGACTGCGAGGCGACCTACGAGTCGATGGCCGAGTCGCTGCGCGGTGGCCTCTCCCTCGGTCTGTCCGGCTTCGGCTACTGGAGCCACGACATCGGCGGCTTCGAGGGCACCCCGACCCCCGCCCTCTTCAAACGCTGGCTGGCCTTCGGTCTGCTGTCCTCCCACAGCCGCCTGCACGGCAGCTCGTCGTACCGAGTCCCGTGGCTCTTCGACGAGGAATCCGTGGACGTACTGCGGCAGTTCACCCGCCTGAAGCTGAGCCTCATGCCGTATCTCTACGAGACCGCGCGCACCGCCTCCGCCGAGGGCGTGCCGATGATGCGGGCGATGGTGCTGGAGTTCCCGGACGACCCGGGGTGCGCGCATCTGGAAAGGCAGTACATGCTCGGCAGCGATCTGCTGGTCGCGCCGGTCTTCAGTGACGAAGGGGACGTCTCCTACTACGTCCCCGAGGGCACCTGGACCCACTACCTCACCGGCCGCACGGTCACCGGACCGCGCTGGGTGCGCGAGAAGCACGGCTTCGACAGCGTGCCGCTCCTCGTCCGCCCCGGCGCGGTGATCCCGGTCGGCGCGGTGACCGACCGGCCCGACTACGACTTCGCCGACGGGGTGACCCTGCGGGCGTACGGCCTGGAGCGGGGCGCGCAGGTGACGGTGCCGGTCGGCGACGTGACCTTCACCGTCGTACGGGAGGGGGACACGCTCCGGGCGTCCTGCAGTGACCCGTCCGTGGCGTGGACGCTGGCCGCAGGGGAACGGTCGAAGTCGGGCAGCGGGTTCCTGACCCTGGAGCTGGGCTGATGGTGAAGATCACTGATGTGGCCCGGCACGCCGGGGTCTCCCCCAGCACCGTGTCGTACGCGCTGAGCGGCAAGCGCCCGATCTCCGAGGAGACCCGGCAGCGCGTCGAGTCGTCCATCCGCGAGCTGGGCTACCGGCCGCACGCCGGTGCCCGCGCCCTGGCCAGCAGCCGCTCCAACGTGCTGGCCCTCGTCATCCCCTTACGCACCGGCATCCACGTCCCCGTGGTCATGCAGTTCGCGATGTCGGTGGCGACCACGGCCCGCCGCCACGACCACGACGTACTGCTGCTCACCCAGGAGGAGGGCGAGGAGGGCCTGCGGCGGGTCGCGGACTCGGCACTGGTCGACGCGATGATCGTGATGGACGTCCAACTCGACGACCCCCGGCTGCCGTTGCTCCGTTCCCTGGACCGGCCGTCCGTGCTGATCGGCTTCCCTGCCGAGGCCGACGGGCTGACCTGTGTCGACCTCGACTTCAAGGCGGCCGGTGAGCTGTGCGTGGAACGGCTCGCGGGGCTCGGGCACCGGGTCGTCGCCCTCGTCGGGTCACCGCCCGAGGTGTACGTCCGCCGAACCGCCTTCGCCCAGCGCGTCGTTCAGGGCTTCACGGCCGCCGCCGACCGCAACGGGCTCACGTCCTGCGTCCATCCCTGCGAGCCGGCGCCCGCCGCGGCAGCCGCCGTAGCGGAGCAACTGCTGCGTGAACAGCCCGCGTTGACCGGAGTCGTCGTCCACAACGAACCGCTCCTGGAACCCCTCGTCGACGCCTTCGAGCAGCTCGGTCTGCGCGTCCCCGGCGATCTGTCGGTCACCGCGATCTGCCCCGACGAACTCGCCGAGTCCGTACGGGTCCCGGTCACCTCGGTCGCGCTGCCCGCCGCCGAACTCGGCTCCAGGGCGGTCGAGTTGCTGATGAAGAAGCTGGGCGGCAAGACCGTGCCCGACGCGACGCTGCTCACACCCCGGCTGACGGAGCGCGCGAGCACGGCACCGCGCAACGCGCCCTGATCTCACCACCGTTGGAGCAAGGCCCTACCCGAAGGAGCCGCGACATGGAAGGCAAGAGAAGAAGTCACAGAACAGGCCACAGAACCACGCTCGCCGTGGCGTTCGCACTGATCGTCGGCCTGGGAGCGACGGTCCCGGCGACGGCCGACACCCCCTACCCCTTCCGCGACCCGACTCTCCCCGTCAGCAAGCGCGTTGACGACCTGCTCGGCAGGCTGACCCTGGACGAGAAGATCTCCCTCCTCCACCAGTACGAGCCCGCGATCCCCCGCCTCGGCATCCAGTCCTTCCGCACCGGCACCGAGGCGCTGCACGGCGTCGCCTGGCTCGGCAAGGCCACCGTCTTCCCGCAGGCGATCGGACTCGCCTCCACCTGGGACCCGGCCCTGATGGAGCAGGTCGGCTCGGCGGTCGGCGACGAGGCCCGCGGCTTCCAGCAACAGCGCCCGGACGGCTGGGGGTTGAACCTCTGGGCCCCGGTGGTGAATTTGTTGCGGGACCCACGGTGGGGCCGCAACGAGGAGGGCTACAGCGAGGACCCCGAACTGACCGGCGCCCTGTCCACCGCCTACGGCGAGGGCCTGACCGGCGGCGACCCGAACCATCTCAAGACGGCCCCCACCCTCAAGCACTACCTCGGCTACAACAACGAGGTCGACCGCGCGACCACCTCCTCCGACCTGCGTCCACGGGTGGAGAAGGAGTACGACGAGGCCGCCTTCAAACCGGCGATAGCGGCGGACGCGGCGACGGGCGTGATGACGTCGTACAACCTGGTCAACGGCCGCCCCGCCACGGTGAATCCGGACCTGGACGACGTGGTGAGGACCTGGACGGGCCAGGACCTGCTGAACGTCACCGACGCCTTCGCCCCCGGCAACCTCGTCACTCCCCAGCAGTACTACCCCACGATCGCGGAGGGCGACGCGGCGGCGCTCAAGGCGGGTGTCGACAGCTTCACGGACAACAGCGCCGACCCCGGCCCGACCACGACTGCGATCAACTCGGCGCTGCAACAAGGCCTGTTGAAAGTCTCGGACATCGACAGAGCAGCTTCGGACATCCTCTCCGTCCGCGTCCGGCTCGGCGAGTTCGACCCTGGCGGCGGCACGTACGGCTCGATCGACGCATCGGTCATCGACAGCCCGGCGCACCGGCAGCTGGCACGCAAGGCGGCGGCCGAGGGGACGGTACTGCTCAAGAAAAGTGAGTCACTGCCACTGAAAGCGACACAGAGAAACGTGGCAGTGGTCGGCCCCCTCGCCGACACGCTCTACACCGACTGGTACTCGGGCACCCTCCCCTACGCCGTCACCCCCGCACAGGGCATCGCCTCGAAGCTGGGAACGGGCGTAGCCACCAGCGAGGGAGTCGACCGCATCGCCCTGCGCGACACGGCGACCGGCAAGTACGTCACGGCCGGCACCGGCGACACGGGCGCCCCCTTGCAGGAGACCACCAACACCCCGACGACCACAGCCCAGTTCGACGCCTTCGACTGGGGCTCGGGCATCGTCACCCTGCGATCGGCCGCCAACGGCAAGTACGTCGGCTACAACTGGTCCAACTTCGTCAACGACCAGACCCAGCCCAACGGTTGGTACGTCCAGCAGCAGTTCAAACTGGAACAGCAGGACGACGGAACGTACTTGCTGAGATACGCGGGCTACGAGACGGCCGAGTCCTGGTGGTCGAGCCCCGTTTACCTCGGCCCGACCGACGCCAACGGCACCCTCGGCCTCGTAACGAAGGACCAGGCGGCGCACTACGCGAAGGACGTGGTCCGCAGCGGAGTCGCCGACGCCGTGGCCGCGGTGAAGGGCAAGGACACGGCGGTCGTCGTCATCGGCTCGATGCCGTCGATCAACGGCCGCGAGGCCCACGACCGCACGGACATGTCCCTGGCCCCCTCGCAGGAGGCCCTGGTCAAGGCCGTCCACCAGGCCAACCCGAAGACGGTCGTGATCGTCGAGAACAGCTATCCCACCACGCTGGGTGCTGTGCAGAAGGAGGTCCCGGCGCTCCTCTGGACCTCCCACGCCGGCCAGGAGACGGGCAACGCCCTCGCCGACGTCCTCTACGGCGACGTCAACCCGTCGGGCCGCCTCACCCAGACCTGGTACCGGTCGGAGGCCGACCTCCCGTCGATCCTCGACTACGACATCATCAAGTCCGACCGCACCTACCAGTACTTCCAGGGCACACCACTCTACCCCTTCGGCTACGGCCTCTCGTACACGACCTTCCGCTACGGCACCCTGAAACCCGTCGCCGGCGGCTACGAGGTCCCGGTCACGAACACCGGCACACGCGCGGGCGACGAAGTCGTACAGCTCTACACGCACCAGCGCACGTCCCGCGACAAGGAACCCCTGAAGCAACTGAAAGCCTTTCAGCGGGTATCTCTCAAACCCGGCGAAACGAAAACGGTCCGCCTGAATCTCCGGCAGCAGGACCTGGCCCACTGGGACGTCACGCGCTCGAAATGGGTGGTGGAATCCGGCACCTACGACGTCATGGCCGGAGCCTCTTCCGCCGACATCCGCACCCGTACGACCTGGCAGGTCCACGGAGAGACCGTCCCGCCCCGGAACCTGTCCCGAACGACCCGCGCCGAGAACTTCGACGACTACTCCGCCGTCCACCTCGTCGACGAGTCCAAGGCGAGCGGGACCGCGGTGCGCTCGGCGGCGGACGGCGCGTGGCTGAAGTTCGCGGACACCCGACTGGGCGCGGGCGCAACGAGGTTCACGGCCCGGGTGGCGGGAACGGCAACCGGCACGATCGAGGTCCGGCTGGGTTCGCCGACCGGCAAGCTCCTCGGTACGGCGCAGACGGACGGGACGGCATCGCCGTACGACTACAAGACGGTGACCGCCGACCTTTCGAGCGCGGCGAAAGGCCGTACTGACGTGTATCTGGTCCTGAGTGACGGTCTGCGACTGTCGACGTTCTCGCTCAAGTGAAAGGAAAAAGCCCCCTGCTGCCGAAGCAGCGGGGGGCTTTACCCACATGGGATGAGTGGAGATGGCGGGAATCGAACCCGCGTCCACCGGTGCAGAATCAGGGCTTCTCCGTGTGCAGTTCGCTGTGCTTTTCTCGGCCCCGGCAATCACGCGAACAAGTCGCCGACGGGCCCAGCCACTGTTTGATTTCCCACCGGACCCCGTGACCGGGCCCGATGGTTTAGTTCCCTAGATTATGCCAGGGTCCGGGTCGGGAACATCCCCGGTCTGACACCCTTTTAGGGTCCTTCAGTCGCTGTTATTAGGCAGCGAGGGCGAAGGACTGGGAATCGCTCTTGGAATTGGCGATTATTGGTTGCGACATATGGTTAACGAGATCATTGCCGCTTCCTCGACACGCTTCACCTGCTTCGACAGCCGCTGTCGAAACCGATCATCCCCATGTTGTTTTTTCAATGAGCACACCGGTCGCCCGGTGCTGATGCCATCCTACGTGACCAACGCACGCCGATGCCACCGTATTCCCCGTGGCTACTGGCCCCGCTGCTTCCGCTTCGCGGCGGCGATCGCGCGGTCCGACTCCCGGCGGTCCTGCTTCTCGCGCAGGGTCTGCCGCTTGTCGTACTCCTTCTTGCCTCGCGCGAGCGCGATCTCGGCCTTCGCCCGGCCGTCCTTGAAGTACAGGGCGAGGGGCACGATCGTGTGACCCGTCTCCTCCGACTTCGACGCCAGCTTGTCGATCTCCTCGCGGTGCAGCAGCAGCTTGCGCTTGCGGCGGACCGTGTGGTTCGTCCAGGTGCCCTGGCTGTACTCGGGGATGTGGGCGTTGTGCAGCCACGCCTCACCCCCGTCGATCTGGACGAAGCCGTCCGTCAGCGAGGCGCGCCCCTGGCGCAGCGACTTGACCTCGGTGCCGGTCAGGACGAGCCCGGCCTCGTAGGTGTCGACGATCGCGTAGTCGTGCCGGGCCTTCTTGTTCTGCGCGACGATCTTGCGCTTGCCGTCCTTGGCCTTCGCGGCCCCGCCGCCCTGCTTGGGCTGGGACTCCTTGGGTACGTACATTCCCTTGCTCATAGTGCTGACCATTTTCGCACTACGAGGGGGTACGAGGGAAAGGCGATTACGGACGGCTCCCAGAAACGCTTACGACGCGTCCCCGAGCCCGCTCAGTACGGTCTCGGCGCGTTCTACGGCGGCCTGCCCCTGCACGGTGACATCGAGGTCGGGGGTGATGCCCCGGCCGTCGACGGTGTGACCGGAGGGGGTGCGGTAGTGGCCGACGGTGAGTTCGGCGACGACACCGTCCGGGAGTTGGCTCGGCATCTGGACCGAGCCCTTGCCGAAGGTCCTGGAGCCCAGGACGACCGCACGGCCGCGGTCCTGGAGGGCGCCGGTCAGCATCTCGGCCGCGCTCATCGTGCCGCCGTCGACGAGCACGACCAGGGGTCTGGTGGTGTCGCCGTCGGTCGCCGCGTGCAGGACCTGCTGCTCGCCGTCGACGTCGTACGTCGCGACGAGGCCGCCGTCGAGGAAGGCGGAGGCGGTGGCGGTGGCCTCGGCGACCAGCCCGCCGGAGTTGCCGCGCAGGTCGAGGATGAACCCGGAGTCGGCGGGAGCCTGGCGTACGGCGGCGCGGACTATGTCGCCGACGCCCTTGGTGAACGCGGCGATCCTGATGACGGTGACCTCGTCGTCCGGCCTGGTGACGGTCACGGAGTCGGTGGAGAGGCGGGCGCGCCGTACGGTCTCGCTCCACGCGTGCGTGCCGCGCTCCAGTCCGAGGGTGACGGTGGTGCCGGCGGCGGCGTCCTGGGCGTCGCCGCGCAGTAAGGCCACGACCTCGGTGACGGGTTGTCCGTCGACGTTCTCGCCGTCGATCGTGCGCAGCCGGTCGCCCTTGCGGACCCCGGCGGTGGCCGCGGGCGACCCGGACTGCACCCGGGTCACCTCGATCCGGCCGTCCCGCTCCCGGCGGGCCCAGAGCCCGACGCCGGTGTACTGGCCGTCGAGGGCCTCCTCGAACTCCTCGTACTCCCCCTGGGAGTACACGGCACCCCACCGGTCCCCGCTGCGGCTGACGGCACGCTCGGCGGCCTCCATGGGCGACTTGCCGTCGGCCTTCGCCTCGGCGGCGGCCTTCGCGACGTCCTCGTGCCGCGCGACGGGCGCCGAACGGGCCGTACCGGACGCCGATCTACGGTCCGGCCGGCCGGGTTCCTCGAACGACCCGGTCGCCGCACCGGCGACCAGCACACTCGCGAACACCAATGTCAGGGCCGCCCCGCGGCGGATGCGGCGGGGCTGACAGAACAGGTCGCGGCCTGACATGGCGGTGAGTCTAGGACAACGGGAAGGGCCGCACGGGCGGTTGCCCGTACGGCCCTCTTGGCATGCGTCACACCTTGAGGTACTTGCGCAGCGCGAAGAACGCTGCCAGCGCGGGCATCAGGAGGCTCGTCGCGAGGATGAGCGGGAGCTTGGTGAGGACGGCGTCCCAGCCGATGAAGTTGATCAGATTGAGTTTGTGGGACAGGTCCAGGCCGTGGTCGATGATGAAGTACCGGCCGATCACCAGGAATCCGCAGGCGACCGTGCCGCCGATCAGCCCGGCGACGGCGGCCTCCATGATGAACGGGGCCTGGATGTAGAAGCCGGACGCGCCGACCAGCCGCATGATGCCGGTCTCACGGCGACGGCTGAACGCCGAGACGCGCACCGTGTTGACGATCAGCATCAGGGCGACGACGAGCATGAGGGCCATGACCGCGCGGGCGGCCCAGTTCATGCCGTTCAGGAGGCCGAAGAGGTTGTCCAGGATGCCCTTCTGGTCCTGCACCGACTGGACGCCGTCACGGCCGTCGAAGGCGGTCGCGATGACCTGGTACTTCTGCGGGTCCTTGAGCTTGATGCGGTACGACTCCTGCATCTGGTCCGGCGTCAGCGAACTGGCCAGCGGGGAGTCGCCGAACTGCTGCTTGTAGTGCTTGTACGCCTCGTCCTGCGACTCGTACGTGACCTTCTGGACGACCGACATCTTGTCGAGGTCGGACTTGATCTGCGCCTTCTGGTCGTCGGTCACCGCGCCCTTGGCGCAGTTGGGGTCGGACTCGGCGTCGCTCTTGTTGCAGAGGAAGATCGAGACGTTGACCTTGTCGTACCAGTAGCCCTTCATGGTGGTGACCTGGTCGCTCATCAGCAGCGAGCCGCCGAAGAGGGCCAGGGACAGGGCTACGGAGACGACGACCGCGAAGGTCATCGTCAGGTTGCGGCGGAGACCGACACCGATCTCGGACAGTACGAACTGGGCGCGCATGGCGGCTTCTTCAGGCCTTTCCGTGGACGGACATCAGACGGCGGTCGAACGGCGGTCAGTGCTGGTAGCCGTAGACGCCACGCGCCTGGTCACGGACGAGGCGGCCGCCCTCCAGCTCGATGACGCGCTTGCGCATCTGGTCCACGATGTTCTGGTCGTGCGTCGCCATCACCACGGTGGTGCCCGTCCGGTTGATCCGGTCGAGCAGCTTCATGATGCCGACGGAGGTCTGCGGGTCGAGGTTGCCGGTGGGCTCGTCCGCGATGAGGAGCTTGGGCCGGTTCACGAAGGCTCTCGCGATGGCCACGCGCTGCTGCTCACCACCGGAGAGTTCGCCGGGCCGCCGGTCCTCCTTGCCGCCGAGGCCGACGAGGTCGAGCACCTGGGGCACGGACTTGCGGATCTCGCCCTTGGACTTGCCGATGACCTCCTGCGCGAAGGCCACGTTCTCGGCGACCGTCTTGTTGGGCAGCAGGC
The DNA here is from genome assembly GCF_040655035.1 of Streptomyces sp. NPDC050549. Taxonomy (NCBI): domain Bacteria; kingdom Bacillati; phylum Actinomycetota; class Actinomycetes; order Kitasatosporales; family Streptomycetaceae; genus Streptomyces; species Streptomyces sp. NPDC050549. The sequence goes on along the minus strand of NZ_JBFAJD010000044.1, from coordinate 60,480 downwards.
GGAAGTCCTGGAAGACGGTCCCCAGCTGGCGGCGCATCTGCGGCACCTTCCAGTTGGAGATGCGGGCGAGGTCCTTGCCCAGCACGTGCACCTGGCCCTGGCTGCACCGCTCCTCGCGGAGGACCAGCCTCAGGAAGGTGGACTTTCCGGAGCCGGAGGACCCCACGAGGAACACGAACTCGCCCTTCTCCACTTCCAGGGAGACGTCCCTGAGAGCGGGGCGGGTCTGCTTGGGGTAGACCTTGGAGACACTGTCGAATCGGATCACGGGAGCACCACGGGTAGCCGGGGGTAGGTGAGCGTGACCATACGCGACCTGGGTGTGCCCGCGCAGTCGCCCTCCAGGGTTGTGCGAGGCTTGCACGTTTTGTCGCGGATTTGAAGGGCTGGAACGCACAGGGTCGGGGCAGGATAAGGCGAGCCGCGCCGAATCCCGCGGAACCTGGCACAGTGGAGGGGGAACGTTCTGGTTTCCCGAGGCGTTGTGTCTGTGAAAGCCGGTGCAAGGAGGGCGAGCGCATGACGTACGACCGGTTGGTGTGCGCGAACTGCGCGGCGCCCGTGAACGAGGGCCGCTGTCCCGTCTGCCGCGCGAACCGCGAGCGGCTGCAGCAGGAGAACCCGTGGGGCAATCTCAACCCCATGGCGTTGATCGCCCTGCTCGCGGTGCTGATCGCGGCGCTGGCGCTGGTGGCGCACCAGACCGCGTAGGCGGCCTGGACGAGAACACGCAGAAGGGCCCGGAGCGACAAGCTCCGGGCCCTTCGTCGTACGACGTGCGTACGGTCCGTAGGAGGACGGCTACCGTCAGGCAGCCGTACCGCCGCGACCGCTCGCGAGACGGGGGAGCACGCGGAAGCCGATGCCGCCGGCGATCATCGTCGCGGCGCCGATCAGCAGGAACGCGGTCTGACCCGCACCGGTCTCGGCCAGCTCGCCACCGCTGCCCTGGGCCGAGGTGTCGGAACCGGTGTCGGTGAGGGCGGAGGTGCCGGCCTCCTGGGCGGAGGAGCCGCCGTCGGGGTCGGTGTTGTTGCCACCGGTGGAGCCGGTGCCGGAGCCGCTGGTGCTGCCGTCCGACGGGCTGTCGGTCGTGGGCTCGTCCGTCGGCTCGGTGGGGTTGTCCGTGGGCTCGGTCGGCTCGTCGGTGGGAGGCGTCGAGACCGGCGTGGACGGCGGGGTGGCCGGCGGCGTGCTGTCCGGGGCTGTCGGGACGCCCGTGTCGGTCGGGGTCGCGGGCGGCGTCGAGGCCGGGCCGCTCGTCGGGTCGTCGGGACCGGCGTTGACGTTCACCGCGATCCCGCTGTTGTCCACACTCGCGGTGAGGTCGAGCGCCGATGCGGCACCCGCGGCGGTCAGCGAGGCGCCGGCGGCGATGATCGCGCCTGCCGCTATGCGCGCGACACGGATCCGCGTCTTCTTCGTCATTAGGTTGCTACCCCCATGTAGCTCGTCGTCAGTGGTGCGTCGGCGTCCGGGGCCGTGATCGACAGGGGTAGCGGCTGGCGAAAGCTCGACTCCCCCGGTTCACATGCGCCCCGGAGACACGCATGCCACGCTTCACCCTTCCCATTTTTCACAGCAACGTCAAGGCCGTTGCGAGCGCAATGTCCAACTACGGGTTCTTTGCTGGGGGATGGAACCTGTGAGTGTGATGTAAAACCCGGACATCCGGATGCGCGAAAGGCAACTGCCGCCCGGCGGGCGGCAGTTGCCTTGTCGACAAAGTCACTCGAAAGCAACTCGCGGAATTACTTCTCCTGCTGCTTGCGCCAGCGAATTCCGGCCTCCAGGAAGCCGTCGATCTCGCCGTTGAACACGGCCTCGGGGTTACCCACTTCGTACTCCGTGCGCAGGTCCTTGACCATCTGGTACGGGTGCAGGACGTACGAACGCATCTGGTTGCCCCAGGAGTTGCCGCCGTCGCCCTTGAGGGCGTCCATCCGGGCCTGCTCCTCCTGGCGGCGGCGTTCCAGCAGCTTGGCCTGGAGCACGTTCATCGCGCTGGCCTTGTTCTGGATCTGCGAGCGCTCGTTCTGGCAGGAGACGACGATGCCGGTGGGGAGGTGGGTGAGTCGGACCGCGGAGTCGGTGGTGTTGACGCCCTGGCCGCCGGGGCCGGAGGACCGGTAGACGTCGACGCGCAGTTCGGACTCGTCGATCTCGATGTGGTCGGTCTGCTCGACGACCGGCAGGATCTCGACACCCGCGAAGGAGGTCTGACGGCGCCCCTGGTTGTCGAAGGGCGAGATCCGCACCAGGCGGTGGGTGCCCTGCTCGACCGAGAGCGTGCCGTAGGCGTACGGGACGTGCACGGCGAAGGTGGTCGACTTGATGCCGGCCTCTTCCGCGTACGACGTCTCGTAGAGCTCCGTCTTGTAGCCGTGGCGCTCGGCCCAGCGCAGGTACATGCGCTGCAGCTTCTCGGCGAAGTCGGAGGCGTCGACGCCGCCGGCCTCCGCGCGGATGGTGACGACGGCCTCGCGGGAGTCGTACTCGCCGGAGAGAAGGGTGCGGACCTCCATCTCGTCCAGCGCCTTCTTGACGGCGGCCAGCTCGTTCTCCGCCTCGGCGAGGGTGTCCGGGTCGTCCTCCTCCTCGGCCATCTCGAAGAGGACCGAGAGGTCGTCGATCCGGCCGCGCAGGGCCTCGGTCTTGCGGATCTCGGCCTGGAGGTGACTCAGCTTGCTGGTGACCTTCTGCGCCGCCTCCGGGTCGTCCCACAGGGAGGGCGCTGCCGCCTGCTCCTCAAGGACGACGACATCTGCCCTCAGCTTGTCCAGGTCCAGGACGGCCTCGATCGACTCCATGGTCGAGGAGAGGGACTTGAGCTCTTCGGATACATCGACGACTGCCACGCCTCCAGCGTAACGGCTCCGCCAGGCGGGGTGCGCCGTGGCTGGAACGGGGCTCTGGCTCACCGGCGCCCGGTGCGGGCGTCCCTGGGGGCTCCGCCCCCAGGCCCCCGGACTGTGCCCACCCACCACCCGACTCGGTCTCTCAAGAGGTGACCCACTTCGAGCCCGTCCGATTCGGCCGGCCGAGAAGTGCATCACCCCAGTCCCTCCGACTCGGTCCCGCAAATCCTGGGGCGCATCAATCAGCCCGTCCGGCGTCTGAGGACGAGGCCCCTTCAGGGCCGAAGCGGGGGTCTGGGGGCGCAGCCCCCAGAGACGGGACGGGTGGGGGCGGCGGGGGCGAGAACCCTCAAGGCGAAGCCGGTGCCGAGTTCTTCGTGTCCGGGGAGTTCGCTCCGGAGTCGTCGCCCGACGTGGCCACCCACGTACCGACCCCCACCGCCGCGATCAGCGCCACCGCCGCCGCCCCGAGGGTCAGCCGCCTGCGCCGGGTCGCCGCCCGGTGCCGGGCCGAACCGGGACGCGGGGCGCCCGCCGGGCGCGGGGCCCGTGCCGTGCCGCGCGGCCCGCCGGCGAGTTCGTCCGGCGCGGGTACGCGCATCGAGGTGTGGGTGTCCCGGTTGGAGTCGGCGGGCTTGGCGCCCGGCACCAGCGGTACGGCACCGCGCCGTACCCGCTCGCCGCGCGCGGGCGTGGCCACCGGGGCCTCCTCCGGCTCCGCGTCCTCCTGCTCGGTGTCGGGCTCGTCGACGTCCAGCGGGGGCATCCCGGCCAGCAGCGGCAGCTGTTCGCGCAACCGGGCCGCGAGCTCGGAGGCGCGCAGCCGGGACGCCGGGGCCTTCGCCAGGCACTGGACGAGCAGCGCCCACAGCTCCTCGGGGATCCCGGGCAGCGGTACGACGGTCTCGGTGACATGGCGTCGCAGGACCGCGCCGGGGTGACCGCCGCCGAACGGGGTGAATCCGGCGAGGAGTTCGTACAGGACGGTCGCCAGGGCGTAGATGTCGACGGCCGCGCGCGGGGGCAGGCCCTCGACGATCTCGGGGGCGAGGTAGTCGGGGGTGCCGATGATCTTCGTGGCACGGGTGCGGCGCGGGGAGTCGATGAGTTTGGCGACCCCGAAGTCCGTCAGCAGCGCGGGGTGCGCGCCGCCGGGGCCGAGCGGGCCCTGCATATCGAGGAGCACGTTCTCCGGCTTGACGTCCCGGTGCACGACGCCGGCCGCGTGGGCCGCCGCGAGTCCGTCCGCGATGTCGGCGACGATCGCGACCGCCGCCTCGGGGGCGAGCCGGCGTTCCCGGTCGAGGCGGGTGCGCAGGTCGGTGCCGCGGACCAGGTCCATGACGAGGGCGAGGTCGTTGCCGTCGACGACCAGGTCCCGTACGGACACGATGTTCGGGTGCTCCAGGCCGAGCAGGGCGGTGCGCTCCTGCACGAAGCGGCCGACGAGCTCCTGGTCGGACGCGAGGTCCTCGCGCAGCAGCTTGACGGCGACGGGCCCCTCGGGACCCTCGCCCAGCCACACCGTGCCGGCGCTGCCCCGCCCCAGGATCTGGTTGGCGGTGTACCGGCTGCCGATCTTCCGTGCCAAGACTGCTCCATCCAGACGCGTGTTGTCGTTAAAACTACGCGTCGGATGAGCCAACCTTCACCGCGGAGGCGGAAATCACCCACTGGGTGTCGACAAATCACCAACACAACGCCGGACTTGGGGCTTTACGGCCGTCGGCCAGCGGTCAGTTGCCCCCGGCGGAACTCAGATCCTTGACCCAGCCGCTCACCTGGCCGACGACGTGGCTGATCTCCCGCCAGTAGCTCCTGCCGGTGCCGATCCAGTCCTGCAGCGGGGTCAGCTCCCAGACCAGCCAGCCCGCGACGAACAGCAGAATGATCGTGAAAAGGCAGCCCTTCAGGCAGCCGAGCCCGGGGATCTTCATCGGGTTGGCGCTGCGCTGCCGCGGCTGCCGGGGCTCGCGCGCCGGTTCCTGGGGCCGCTGCTGCTGGGGCTGCCTCGGCGGGGCGTACTGCTGCGGCTGTTGCTGCTGCGGATAGCCGTAGCCCTGCTGCGGTTGCTGGCGCTGTGAGGGCCGCTGCTGCGGGCGCTGCTGGGCGGCCCGTCGGGGCTGCTGCGGCTGCTGCTGCGGGCGGGAGACCTGGCGCTGGGGGCGGCGGCGCAGCGGGTCCTCGCCCGGGTCGAGGTAGGGCTGGAACTGCGTCTGTTCGTTGCGGTCGCGGGCGGCGCGCAGTTGGTTCTGCCAGGGGTGCGGCTGCTCGGGGCCGGGGCCGGACTGGTTCTGCTGGCCCTGTTGTCCCTGCTGGCCGTACGGGTTCTGCGGCATGACCGTGGTGGGGTCGGCCGCGCCCCGGTTCGGCAGCACGGTGGTCGGGTCGGCGGCACCCAGCGGGCCGCCGGTGTGCGGGAGGACGCTGGTCGCCGCGTTCGGGTCGAAGCCGCCCGCGCCGTGCGAGAGGACCTGCGTCGGGTCGGCGGCGCCGGGTACGCCCGGTACGGCCGCGGGGGCCGGGTCGGGCGCCAGCAGCCTGCCGACGTTCTCGGCGGCGGCGATCTGCGCGGAGTTCGCGTGCACGCCGATGCCCTCGGCGACGGTACGCAGGCCGCGGGCGAGGTTCTCGGCGCTGGGCCGTTCGTCCGGGTTCTTGCGCAGGCAGCGCTCGATGACCGTCCACAGCGGGTCGGGGACGGTCGAGGGACGGCGCGGTTCGGCGCTGAGGTGCTGGTGCAGGACTTCGAGGGCGGAGCCGCCGGAGAACGGCGGGTGGCCGGTGACCAGCTCGTACATCAGGATGCCGGCGCCGTAGATGTCCACGGCGGAGGTCTGCGGGCGGCCCTCGGCGGACTCCGGCGCGATGTACGCGGGTGTGCCGACGAACTCGTGGGTGCGGGTCAGGCCCGGGGAGTCGGCGAGGCGGGCGATGCCGAAGTCGGTGAGCATCGGGTGCATCTGGCCGCCGTCCTGCTTGAGCAGGACGTTCGCCGGCTTCAGGTCGCGGTGGACGACGCCGTCGGCGTGGCTGGCGGCGAGCGCGTCGGCGATCTGCGCGGTGAGCAGCGCGGCGCCGACCGGGCTGAAGGGGCCGTTCTCGCGCAGGTACCGGTGGAGGTCGGGGCCCTCGACGATGTCCATGACGAGCGCCAGGAGATCGCCCTCGACGACCAGGTCGCGGACCCGGACGATGTTCGGGTGGGTCAGGCGCAGCAGCACCGACCGCTCGCGGAGGAACCGCATCACGATGTCGGGATCGCTCGCGAGTTCTTCCTTGAGGACCTTGATCGCGACGGTCTCACCGGGCTGACCCTGGACGGCCGCCTCGGCGCCCGCGGTCTCACGCTGGCGGGCCCGCCAGACGGTGCCCGTGGCGCCGCGTCCGAGCGGCTCCTCCAGGAGGTACTTGCTGCCTACCGGCCGCACGTCTGCGCTCCCTGCTGCTTGCCTGTGTTCCGGTCCACTGTAGTGCCGCCCCTCTTGGGGCTACCTACGTAAGCATCGCCGTACATGTTCGAAGGAAAGACGCTCACCCCGGTCTCCCGGTTGCCCCAATGGTCACCGAAGCCGGACATGACCGGTCTCACTCGATCACCGGTGCGGCACTGGTCAGGCACTTTTGGGGACAGAGCTGACCAATCAAGATCACTTGCTGCCGGGCCCCGGGCGCGTTGTCAGTGGCAGGTGCGAGGATGCCTGCAGAACTGGCCGATGTGCTCGTGTTGGGGTGGGGGGAAATCCGCGCCCGGGCAGGCAGAAGGGACCGCTGACGGCGATGCAGATCCGGCTGACCGTCGTAGACCCGCTGGGGCCGCCCGCGCAGCCGCGGGGCCGCTCCGCGAGCTGCGACGTGCTGGTCACCGCGCCCGCCGGCACGGCCCTGGCCGCAGTGGCGTCGGCGCTGGCCTCGGCGGTCTCCGCCGACCCGTCCGCGCCCGAGCGGAGCCGTGAGTCCGGAGCCCCGATCGTGCTCTACGCGGGCGTGGAGCGCCTGGACACCCAGCGCTGCACGCTCGGCGAACCCCCGCTGACGGACGGCGCTGTGCTCTCCCTGGGCGCCCCCGCCGAGCCCGAGGCACACCCGGAGCTGGACGACGCCCCGACCCAGCTCCATGTGGTCGCGGGCCCGGACGCGGGCGGGGTGCATCTCCTGCACGGCGGCCAGATCCACATCGGCCGCTCCGCCGACGCCGACGTCCCGCTGGACGACCCGGACGTCTCCCGGCTGCACTGCGCGGTCACGGTCGACCCCGGCGGCCGGGTCTCGGTCGCCGACCTGGGCTCGACGAACGGCACCACACTGGCGGGCACGCGCGTGGGCACCCGCCCGGTGCGCTTCGCCCCGGGCGCGCTGCTGCGGATCGGCGAGTCGGCCCTGCGGCTGACCCCGTCCGGCGGCCCGGGAGCGCGCGCCGAGACAACCCCCGACGGCGAGGGCCACGTGCGCGTGTCCCCCGGCACCCCCGCGGTCCTCCGCGCGCAGCCGCCCGTGGTGCCCGGCCAGGGTGCCGCCCCGAGCATCGAGCACCGCGTGGTCCCCGACGGCGGGGACACCCACGCAGGCCGCTTCGGGGCACTCGGCGAGGGCCCCGGGGACGAGCGCGCCGAGGAATCGTTCTCCGCGCGGACGACGACCTCCCGCATCCGCGCGCGCGACGAACCCGGCGACGACGGACGCAAGGGCACCCCCCTCAGGGGCACCGAGGTGCCGCAGGGTGTGCGCAGGCGCGGCGGCATCGGCAAGTGGGCCCGCCGCCTCACGGGCGCACGCGGTGAGTCACCCGCCGAGGACCCCGATTCCTCGTACGACATCCCGTACGGCGATTCCCACGACTCCTCCGACGGGGAGGGCGCCGGCAAGAACGCGCCGACCCCGCCCGTGCCCGCCCAGCAGCCGGACACCTGGCCCGATCCGGCCGCCCTGCTGCTCACCGCCCTGGGTCCGGGACCCCGGCTGTGGGAGCGCGGCCCCGGTCATCCCGAGGCGCTCACCGTCCGGCTGGGCACCGCCGACCGGGCGACACCGGACGGCTCGGCGCTGCTGCCCGCGGTGCCGGTGACCTCCGGGCTCCGCGAGGTCGGCGCGCTGGGCCTGGCCGGTCCGCGCGCGCGGCTCTCCGGGCTGGCCCGCGCGGTGGTGGCGCAGCTCGCCGCGCTGCACTCGCCCGACGCCCTGGAGATCGTGCTGATCAGCACGGACCGGGCGCGTTCGGCGGCCGAGCGGACCGCCGAGTGGTCCTGGCTCGGCTGGCTGCCGCATCTGCGCCCCGGGCACGGCCAGGACTGCCGCCTGCTGCTGGCCTACGACCGCGAACAGGCCACGGCCCGCACCGACGAACTCCTGCGGCGCCTGGAGGACCACGCCACGGACACGCACGTCGGGGGCCGGCCGAGGGCCACCTACGGGAGCTCCCTCGACGCCGGCCGGCGTACGCCGGGGATCGGCGCGCAGCGCGGTCCCGCGGAGGGACGGTCCGGCGCCGCACGGCATCCGGAGGACCGTCACCGGCCGGCCGTGAGCGCCTCCACCGCGTACTCAACCACCGACGACGCCCATCACGACCGCTCCGGCGCACCCGGCCCGCACGCTTTCGACGACCCGGGCTCCGGCGCCACCCGGCCCCGTTCGTCCGAGGCCGCCGACGCCGTGCGCGGGGCCGTACACCGCCCCTCCTGGGCCCGCACCGACGACGGGGACGGTTCGGCGGACGGGTTCACGGGGCCGTACACCGTGCTGGTGGTGGACGGTGACCCCGGTGGGGCCGATGTGCGCGAGGCGGTTGCGCGGCTGGCCCACGACGGGCCCCGGGCGGGCATCCACGTCGTGTGCCTCGCCGAGACGGAGGCGGCCTCGCCCACGTCACCGGTGACGGAGACCTACGAGGCGGCCTGCGCGGCGGCGCCGACGTTCCGGGAGTGCGGCGCGGTCGCGCTGCTCAGCGGTGACGTGGCGACGGCGCTGCGGCTGCTGCGGGTCGCGCACGACAAGGCGCAGCAGCCCGGTACGGCGGAGGGACGCCCTGGTGCGCCCGCCTCGCACGTGTCCGATTCCCGTTCGGCGGACTCCACTCCCGTGGGCCCCGTCGGCGAAGGCACCGTAGCCGCCGTGGACGCGGTCTCGCTCGCGTGGGCCGAGCGGTTCGCGCGGGCGTTGGCGCCGCTCAGGGCGGACGGTCCCGTCGGCGAGCGGCACGCGCGTGTGTCTGCGCCGTTGCCCCAATCGGCGCGGCTGCTGGACGAGTTGGGGCTGGCCCGGGCCACCCCGGCGTCCCTGCTGGCGCGTTGGGCGGACGCGGGTGACGACAAGGACGCGCTCGGCGGCCGGGCCTGGGCGGTGTTCGGGGCCGGACCGCGCGGGCCGGTCAGCGCGGACCTCGCCGCCGAGGGACCGCATCTGCTGATCGAGGGCCCGCCGGGCAGCGGGCGTACGGAGTCGCTGCGGGCGGTGGTCGCCTCGCTCGCGGCGGCCGAGCGTCCCGACCGGCTGGGCATCGTGCTGATCGACGGCCGGGACAGTGTCGGCGCGAGCAGCGGTCACGGCGAGGGCCTGCGGGTCTGCACGGACGTACCGCATGTCACCACCCATCTCACGGCCAACGACCCGGTGCGGATGCGGGAGTTCGCGCAGTCCCTGAGCGCGGAGCTGAAGCGGCGGGCCGAGCTGCTGGGCCGGATCGGCTTCGCCGAGTGGCACTCCCGGCACGAGGTGTCGGGCCGGATCGTCGCCCAGCGGGGCACGTCCGGTGCCGGGGATCTGGAGAGTCCCACGAGTTCGACGATCCGGCTGCGCCCGGCGGCGGCCCGGCAACAGACGGAGGCGGCACCGCCGTTGCCCCGGCTGGTGGTGGTCGTCGACGACCTGGACGCCCTGGTGAAGCCGCCGTTGGGCTCTCCGGGCCGCCCCGCAGCCGGTTCGGTCATACGCGCGCTGGAGGCGGTGGCCCGCGAGGGCGAGCGGCTCGGCGTGCACCTGGTGGCGGCCGCCGCGCTGGACGCCCGTACCGCCGAGACGGAACCCGCCCGGCACGCCACGCTCCGGGTCACCCTCGACCCGACGACCCAGGGTCCGGAGGAACCGGCGCCCGGCCGCGGTCGCCTGACCCTCCCGGACGGCCGGAGCACGCCTTTCCAGGGCGGTCGCGTGACGGGCCGTATCCCGCGCACGGCGACGCTCCGCCCCACGGTCGTGCCGCTGGAGTGGCAGCGGATGGGCGACCCCCCGGCCCGCCGCCCGGTCCGCGAACTGGGCAACGGGCCCACGGACTTGGCGCTCCTGGCCAGCGCGCTGGAGCGGGCGACACGTTCGGTGTCGGCGGCGGAGGTCCCGTCACTCCTCTGATCGTTCACAGATTGCCCACACAACCCCACGTCACGACCCAGTCACGATCCCGGCCTTGACAGCGGACGCCATCTTGCCGCGTTCAAGCACCGGGCGTAGACCAGTGCGCACGGAAGCGTTCGAGCGTTCGACGAGGAACGAAGAACGGGGCAGTGATGCGCAGCACGAGCAGCACAATCCGGACACGTACCACCGTACGTACAGCGGCAGTTGTCGCCGCGGGGGCACTGGCGCTCTCGCTGACCGCCTGTGGAGGCAGCGACAACAAGAGCGACAGCGGCAAGTCCAGCACCCCTTCGGAGAGCACCGGCACGGTGACCCTCCCCAAACTGAACGGCCAGAGCCTCGAAGTGGCCGCCGTGTGGACGGGTGCCGAGCAGAAGAACTTCAAGACGGTCCTCGCGGAGTTCGAGAAGCGCACGGGTGCCAAGGTCACCTTCGTGCCCGCCCAGGACCCGATCATCAACTTCCTCGGCTCGAAGATCGCGGGCGGCCAGCCGCCGGACGTCGCGATGCTCCCGCAGCCCGGCGCCATCAAACAGGCCGTCGACAAGAAGTGGGCCAAGCCCCTCGGACCCGAGGCGCTCGCGGAGTTGCAGAAGAACTACTCGCAGGGCTGGCAGGACATCGGCAAGGTCGGCGGCAAGCAGTACGGCGTCTACTACAAGGCCGCCAACAAGTCGCTGATCTGGTACAACGCCAAGGTCTTCGCGAACGCGGGCGCCAAGGAACCCAAGACCTGGCAGGAGTTGCTGACCACCGCGCAGACGGTCTACGACTCCGGGGTCACCCCCTTCTCGATCGCGGGCGCGGACGGCTGGCCGCTCACCGACTGGTTCGAGAACGTGTATCTGTCGCAGGCGGGCCCGGAGAAGTACGACCAGCTCGCCCAGCACAAGATCAAGTGGACGGACCCCTCCGTGAAGGAGGCGCTGACCACGCTGGCCCAGATCTGGGGCAAGAAGGCGTACATCGCGGGCGGTCAGAACGGCGCGCTGCAGACCGAGTTCCCCGCCTCGGTCACCCAGACCTTCACCGGCGGCGACCAGCCGAAGTCCGCGATGGTCTACGAGGGCGACTTCGTACAGGTCAACATCGGTGAGACGAAGGCGAAGGTGGGCACCGACGCCAAGGTGTTCCCGTTCCCGTCGGTGGGCTCCACCGCGCCGGTGGTCTCCGGCGGCGACGCGGCCGTCATCCTGAAGGACTCCAAGGCGGCCCAGGCGCTGGCCACGTTCCTGGCCTCGCCGGACGCGGCGACGATCCAGGCGAAGCTGGGCGGCTATCTCTCCCCGAACAAGAACGTGCCGGACTCGGCGTACCCGAACGCGGTGCAGCGGACGATCGCCAAGTCGCTGATCGCGGCCGGTGACGACTTCCGCTTCGACATGTCCGACCAGGCCCCGCAGTCCTTCGGCGGTACCCCGGGCAAGGGCGAGTGGAAGGACCTCCAGGACTTCCTGAAGAACCCGACGAACATCGCTGGCACGCAGGCGCAGTTGGAGAAGGACGCGGCGGCGGCGTACGCGAGCGGGAGCTGAGCCCGAGATGGCATCGGCAGCGGCGGAGGCCCCCCAGGCCTCCGTCCCTCCCCGCAACCGCAAGAGCGTGACCGGCACCCGCAGGACCGTGGCAGTGCTGTTCCTGCTGCCCGCCCTGGTGCTGCTGGGCGCGCTCGTGGTCTACCCGATCGGGTACTCGCTGGTCCGCAGCTTCGGCAACCAGGCCGGCGACGGTTTCGCCGGATTCGACAACTACAAGGCCCTGTTCACCGACGACGGCATCCGCACCGCCCTGAAGAACAACATCATCTGGGTGATCTTCGCGCCGACTGTCGCCACCGCCCTCGGTCTGATCTTCGCGGTGCTGACCGAACGGGTGCGCTGGGGAACGGCGTTCAAGCTGGTCGTCTTCATGCCGATGGCGATCTCGATGCTCGCCGCCGGCATCATCTTCCGGCTCGTCTACGACCAGGACCCGCACAAGGGCGTCGCCAACGCGGTGTGGGTCGGCATCCACGACACGTTCGTCTCGTCGTCGGCGTTCCCCAACGCCCACCCGGGCCGCCAGTCCCCGCTGAAGGCGGACCACGGTGGCTTCATCACCAGTACGACGGTCCACACCGGCCGGACCGTCACGCTCCCGCTGGTCGGCGTCGCCCCCGACCAGATGCCCGACAGCGCGAAGAAGGCCGTGGCGGCCGGGCCCGAGCCGGGGAAGATCACCGGCACGACCTGGCAGGACTTCACCCGCGGCAAGGGCGTCGGCAAGCTCGGCGCGGTCGACCCGTCCGAGCTCGGCTACGGCGGGATGCGCATCGAGGCCGTCAAGGACGGCAAGGTGGTCGCCTCGACGAAGGCCGCGGGCGACGGCACCTTCACACTGCCCGCGAGCGCCGACGGGTCCCAACTCCGGCTCCCGGCAAGCAACTTCAAGCAGCCGTACAACGGCGTCGAGTGGCTGGGCCCGTCGCTGGTCACGCCGGCCATCATCGGGTCGTACGTGTGGATGTGGGCCGGGTTCGCGATGGTGCTGATCGCGGCCGGACTCGCGGGTGTGCCAAGGGAGTTGCTGGAGGCGGCGCGGGTCGACGGCGCCAATGAGTGGCAGGTGTTCCGGCGGGTCACGGTGCCGCTCCTCGCACCGGTGCTCGCGGTCGTCGTCGTCACGTTGATGATCAATGTGCTGAAGATCTTCGACCTGGTCTTCATCATCGCCCCGGGCTCCTCGCAGGACGACGCCAACGTGCTCGCCCTTGAGCTGTACCGAAAGGGCTTCTCGGAGGGCCAGCCGGGGATCGCCAGCGCGATTTCGGTGTTCCTGCTCCTGCTGGTGATTCCGGTGATGCTGTTCAACGTTCGCCGGCTCAGGCGGGAGGTGCGGCGATGACGACAGATGCCGGAACTCTGGGAAAGACAGGGCCTGTTGAGGTCGTCAAGGCGCGGGAGTCGCTCGGTGGGCGGCTCGCGGCGGCGGCGAGCGGCGGGCTGGTCCGGGTGTTCCTGATCCTCGTCGGCCTGTTCTGGCTGGTGCCGACGATCGGGCTGTTGCTGTCCTCGCTGCGCAGCCCGGAGGACATGAACGCGAGCGGCTGGTGGAAGGTATTCAGCCAGCCCTCCCAACTCACCTTCCACAGCTACAAGACGCTCCTGGAGAACAGCGACATCACCAGCTCGCTGTGGAACACCGTCCTGATCACCGTCCCGGCGACGATCCTGGTCGTGGTGATCGGCGCGCTCGCGGGCTATGCGTTCGCGTGGATGGAGTTCCCGGGCCGCGACTGGTGGTTCCTGGGCGTGGTCAGCCTGTTGGTCGTGCCGGTGCAGGTGGCGCTGATCCCGATCGCCGAACTCTTCGGAAAGATCGGCCTGTTCGGGACCATCTTCGGGGTGATCCTGTTCCATGTGGGCTACGGTCTGCCGTTCGCGGTGTTCCTGCTGCGGAACTTCTTCGCGGAGATCCCGCGCGAGTTGCTGGAGGCGGCCCGGCTGGACGGAGCCGGTGAACTACGCCTGTTCGCCCGGGTCGTGATGCCGCTCGGCGGGCCCGCGATCGCGAGCCTGGGCATCTTCCAGTTCCTGTGGGTGTGGAACGACATGCTGGTCGCGCTGGTTTTCACCAAGTCCAGCACCCAGCCGATCACGGTCGCACTGCAGACCCAGGTACGCCAGTTCGGCAACAACATCGACGTGCTGGCACCCGGCGCGTTCATCTCCATGGTGATCCCGCTGGCCGTGTTCTTCGCGTTCCAGCGGCAGTTCGTGTCCGGCGTCATGGCGGGCGCGGTCAAATAGCTATAAACCGCACATAGTTCAAGGGGTGGGCCGTCACCGGCCCGCCCCTTCGCGTTCACCGCGCGTCCCCCGTATGCCGTACACGGCGTAACCAAGTCACTCCATCGGCCGTTCCCGGGCAGAACGCCCGCGCCGACCGACCCATGGATGTCCCTTGCCCAGGTTCAGTGTCATTGTCCCCGCGTACAAGGTCCAGGCGTACCTGCACGAATGCCTGGAATCGGTGCTCTCCCAGTCGTATCCCGATCTGGAGCTGATCGCGGTCGACGACTGCTCGCCGGACGCCTGCGGCGCGATCATCGACGAGTTCGCGGCCCGAGACGCCCGCGTACGCGCCCTCCACCTCCCCGAGAACCAGGGCCTCGGCCGCGCCCGCAACGCGGGCCTGGAACAGGCGACCGGCGACTATCTGGTCTTCCTCGACAGCGACGACACGCTCACGCCCGACGCGCTGCGGTCGATCGCCGACCGCGTCAAGGAGACCGGCGAACCCGACGTCCTCGTCTTCGACTACGCCCGCACCTACTGGTCCGGGGAGGCCCAACGCAACAAGGTCGCCGCCCAGTTGACCGAACAGGGCCCGGCCCCCTTCCGGCTGGAGGACCGCCCCGGCCTGCTTCGCGTCATCATGGTCGCCTGGAACAAGGCGTACCGCCGGGAGTTCGTCGAGCGCGAGGGCTTCGCCTTCCCGCCCGGCTACTACGAGGACACCCCGTGGACCTACCCGGTGCTGATGGCGGCGGAGACGATCGCGACCCTCGACCGGGTCTGCGTCCACTACCGCCAGCGCCGCCAGGGCAACATCCTCGGCACCACCAGCCGTAAGCACTTCGACGTCTTCGACCAGTACGACCGGGTCTTCGCGTTCGTCGACGCGCGCCCCGAACTCGCCCAGTGGCGGCCGGTGTTGTTCCGCCGCATGGTCGACCATCTGGCGACGGTGTTCACCAAGCCGGACCGGCTGCCGCGCGGCACCCGCGCCGAGTTCCTGCGCAAAGCCCGTGCCCACTACCGCCGTTACCGCATCCCGGGCACCTCGGTCCCGCTGCGTACCCGGATGCGGCACACGTTCGTGCACTTCGGCGTGCACCGCACGTTCCGGGCCGTGCAGAAGGCGATGAGCTGGCGGCGGCGGGCGGTGAAACTCACCGCCAAGCTGATGCGCAACCTCAAAGCGGCGGTGCTCCAGCTCCACTACCACGTCCAACTCCGGCTCCCGCTACGGGATCGCGCGGTGTTCGCCGCCTACTGGGGGCGCGGCCACAGCTGCAACCCGGGCGCGCTGGAGACCGCGTTCCGCACCCACGCCCCGCACATCCGCACCGCGTGGATCGCCCGCCCCGAGCACCACCACACGATCCCGGCCGCCACCCGCAGGCTGCGCCCGAACACGGTCGCCTACTGGACCGCGCTCGCCCGCTCCAAGTACCTGGTGAACAACGTCAACTTCGACCGCCGGCTGGTCAAGCGCCCCGGCCAGGTGCTGATCCAGACCCAGCACGGCACCCCGCTCAAGCACATGGGCCTCGACCTCCAGGAACGCCCGGCCGCCGCACGGGACATGGACTTCGGCGAACTCCTCAAGGGCGTCGACAAGTGGGACCACGTCCTGTCCCCCAACCGCCACACCACCCTGACCTGGGAGCGGGTCTACCCCGGCAGCTACACCACGCTCGCCTACGGCTATCCCCGCAACGACGTGTTCCAGCAGGCGACTTCGGCCGACGTGCACCGCCTGCGCGAGTCGCTCGGCATCCCGCAGGACGCGATCGCGCTCCTCTACGCGCCGACCCACCGCGACTACCGCCGCGTCCAGCGCGCCCACCTCGACCTCGACCGCGTACTGCGCCGCCTCGGCCCGCGCTTCGTCGTGCTGGCCCGCGCCCACTACTGGCACGAGGGCCCCCTCGCCCCCGCGTCCGGCCGGATCATCGACGTCACCGACCACCCCAGCGTCGAATCGCTCTGCCTGGCCTCGGACGCGCTGGTCACCGACTACTCGTCCCTGATGTTCGACTACGCCAACCTCGACCGCCCGATCGTCATCCACGCCGACGACTGGGAGGCCTACGAGGCGGCCCGCGGCACCTACTTCGACCTGCGCGCCTTCCCGCCGGGCGCGGTCGCGCGCAGCGAGGACGAGCTGATCGACATCTTCGCGACCGACCACTGGCGCGGCTCCCGCTCGACCCAGCTGCGCACCGCGTTCCGCGAGCGCTTCTGCCCCTACGACGACGGCCGCGCCGCCGAACGGGTCGTACGCCACGTGGTGTTGGGCGAGAGAGACCTCCCGCCGGTCGTCCCGCTCGCCGACCGCCACCCGGTCCCGTCGGCCGCCGCGAGCCTCACACGCTCCCCACTCGCCACCGTGCCGCAGCCCACGGCCTCCCAGCCCGTCACCGACCGCCTCTGAACGCCGTTCCCACACAGGGAGTTCGCATGCCGTCAAGTCCCTCGCGCCCCACACCGACGCGGCCGTCCACCTGGCGTCCGACCGGGCGCCCCGGCCGCGCGCACTGACCCGGAACCTCCCCTCCGGCCCACTGGAGAAAGAACAGAATGCCCCGCTTCAGCATCATCGTCCCGTCCCACGGGGTCGCCGGCCGGCTCTCCCAGGCCCTGGACTCGGTCCTTGCGCAGTCCTACGGCGACTTCGAGCTGATCCCGGTCTGCGACGCCCCCGGCTCCCCGGCCGCCGACGTCGCCGACACCCACGCCGGACGGGACTCCCGGGTGGCCTCGGTGCACTCACCACCCTCGGCGGGCCTGAGCGGGGCACGCAACACCGGCCTGCGGGCGGCGACCGGCGCCCACGTCCTGTTCCTGGACGGCGACGACACCCTCGCCCCGGGCGCGCTGGCCGCGCTGGACGCCCGCCTCACGGAGACCGGTGACGTCGACGTCCTGTACTTCGAGCACGAGCGCACCCCGTGGTGGGAGGGCGAGCCCACCAACCCGGCAGCCCCGCTTCTGGCGAAGACCCCGGCCGGCGCCTTCCCCCCGTCCCAGCCACCGCAGTTGACGGGCGTTCAGCTCCCGGCCTGGAGCGCCGCCTACCGCCGCGCCTTCCTCACCGACCACCAGCTCACGTTCCCCGAGGGCCCGTTCACCGATCTCGGCTGGGGCGGGCTGGTCACCCTCGCCGCCGAGCGGGTGGCGGTGCTGCGCTCGGTGGTCGTACGGCATCTGCTGCGGCGACAGGGCAGCCGGCTCAACCTGCCGGGCGCGCACCACCACCAACTCCTCGACCAGGTCGACATGGTGCTGACGCGTGCCGCCGGGAGCGAGCTGTCCGGCGCCCTGTTCGAGCAGCTCTTCGCGGTGGTGCTGAAGACGGCCTCCCGGCCCGAACGCCTCCCTTCCGGACACCGCGCCTTCTTCCGGCGGGCCGGGCGGCTGTACCGCTCGCACCGGCCCGCCGGTTTCCACGCGCCCGGCGGGAGTGTGGGAGTTCAGCACCGGCTGCTGGCGTCGGGCGCGTACTCGGCGTTCCGGGCGCTGCGCGGCGTCAACCGGTCGGCCTCGGAGGCGGCCGAGCGGGTCCCGCGCCCCCGGATGCTCCGCACCCGCCTGCGCTACGCGCGCGACCTGCGCCGCCCGCTCGACCCCAACCTGGCCGTCTACTGCGCCTATTGGGGCCGGGGCTACGCGTGCAGCCCGGCCGCGATCCACGCCAAGGCCGCTGAACTCGCCCCGCACATCCGCTCGGTGTTCCTCGTCGAGCCGGACGCGGTGAACGCCGTACCGAAGGGTGTCGAGCACGCCGTCATCGGCAGCCGGAAGTACTGGGAGGTGCTGGCGCGGGCCAAGTACCTGGTGAACAACGCCAACTTCGCGGAGGGCGTCGTCAAGCGGCGCGGCAGCGTGCATGTGCAGACGCAGCACGGGACCCCGCTGAAGAAGATGGGCGTCGACCAGTCGACGTACCCGGTGGTGGCCGCGGCGACCGGCAGCTTCGCCAAGTTGCTGGGCCGGGTGGACCGTTGGGACTACAACATCTCCTCCAACCGGCACTCCACGCAGATGTGGGAGCGCGCCTTCCCGGGCTCCTACGAGGCGCTGGAGTACGGCTATCCGCGCAACGACGTCTACTACACGGCGACCGCCGACGATGTGGCCCGCATCCGGAGGGAGTTGGGTGTCCCGGAGGGCAAGACGGCCGTCCTGTACGCGCCCACCCACCGCGACTACCGGGCCGGCTTCGACACCGGGCTCGACCTGGAGGCCTTCTGCGCGGCGGCCGGTGAGGACGTGGTCGTGCTGCTGCGCGCCCACTACTTCTACGACCAGGGACGCGCCAGGAGCAGCGGCCGGATCATCGACGTGACCGGGCACCGCTCCTCCGAGGACGTGTGCCTGGCCGCCGACGCGCTGGTCACGGACTACTCGTCGATCATGTTCGACTACGCCAACCTCGACCGGCCGATCGTCGTGTACGCCGACGACTGGGAGGTCTACCGGGAGACGCGGGGCGTCTACTTCGACCTCATGGAGGCCCCGCCGGGCCCGGTGACCCGCACGCCCGAGGAACTGGCCCAGGTGTTCCGCGAGCGCTCGTACGCGAACAGGGCGTCCACCGCCCTGCGGGCCGAATTCCGGTCCCGTTTCTGCGAGTTCGACGACGGACTGGCCGCCGAGCGGGTCGTACGCCGGGTGTTCCTCGGTGAGCCGCCGGAGGCGGTCCCGCCCGTGATCCCGCTCGCGGAGCGCGTCCCGGCCCCCGCCGCCACCCTCGTAAGGAGCTGAACCCGAAGTGCCCCGCTTCAGCGTCATCGTCCCCGTCTTCAAGGTGCAGGGCTTTCTGCGCGAGTGCCTCGACTCGGTCCTGGAGCAGTCCTACCGGGACATCGAGGTGATCGCCGTGAACGACTGCTCGCCGGACGGCTGCGGCGCGATCCTCGACGAGTACGCGGCCCGCGACCCACGCGTACAGGTGCTGCACCTGCCTCAGAACGTCGGCCTCGGCCGCGCCCGCAACGCCGGAATGCCCCTGGCCACCGGCGACTTCCTGTTCTTCCTCGACAGCGACGACACCCTCACCCCGGGCGCCCTGCGCGCGATGGCCGACCGGCTCGACGCGAGCGGCGACCCGGACGTCCTGGTCTTCGACTACGCGCGCACCTACTGGTGGGGCGGCACCCGGCGCAACGTCCTCGCGCACGTCCTGACCGAGGTCGACGACACCTTCACGGTCGCCGAACACCCGGAGATCCTCGACCTGTTGATGGTCGTGTGGAACAAGGTGTACCGCCGGGAGTTCGTGCACAAGCACGCCTTCGAGTTCCCGCCGGGCTACTACGAGGACACGCCCTGGACGTTCCCGGTGCTGCTCAGCGCCGAGCGGATCGCCACCCTCGACCGGATCTGCCTCAACTACCGGCAGCGGCGGCAGGGCAACATCCTCTCCACCACCAGCCGCAAGCACTTCGACATCCACGACCAGTACGAGCGGGTCTTCGCGTTCGTCGACTCCCGCCCGGAGCTGGCGAGTTGGCGCCCCTGGCTGCACCGCAAGATGGGCGAGCACTGTCTCGACATCCTCGGCAAGCCGGACCGCCTGCCCCCGTCCGACAAGGCCGAGTTCTTCCGCCGTACGGCCGAGCTGTTCGCCAAGCACAGGCCGGCGGGCGGGACGGTGGACCCCGAAGTCCGTGTCCTGGAGGGCAGTTACGCGCTGTACCAGGTCAAGCGGCAGACGGGGCGGGCCGCCCGGCAGCTCGAACGGCGGGCGATGCAGGCACGCAAGTCGGCGGCCGGACGGGTCAAGGGCGGCCTTGCGGCGCTGCACGCCCGCCGGTCCCTCGACCCCAACCTCGTCGTGTACTCGGCCTTCTCGCACCGCGGGGTCCTCGGCGATCCGGCCGCCGTCTACTACAAGGCGAAGGAGATCGCACCGCAGCTCCGGGGCGTGTGGGTCGTACAGGACGCGGAGCAGGCCGCGCTGCTCCCGCCGGACGTCGAGCACGTCCTGCTGAACACCCCGCGCTTTCACCAAGTCACCGCACGGGCCAAGTACTTCGTGAACAACGTCAACTGGCCCGGCACCCTCACAAAGCGCCCCGGCAGCGTCCACATCCACACCCACCAGGGCACCCCGCTCAAGTACATGGCGGCCGACCTGCTGGACAAGCCCGGTGCCCGCTACGGCGTCGACGTCCCGCAGATGCTGCGCCGCGCCGACCGCTGGGACCACAGCCTGGTCGCCAACCGGCACTCGGAGCTGGTGTGGGAGCGGGCGTACCCGTGCCACTTCGCGTCGGCGCGGACGGGCAGCCCGCGCAACGACGTCCTCGTCGGCGCAACACCGTTAGCGGGGGCGGCAGTTCGGGAGCGGCTCGGTATTCCCGCCGGCCACACCGTCGTGCTGTACGCGCCGACCCGCCGCGAGTACGTCCGGAGCGGCCACGTCGACCGGCTCGACCTGGCCCGGTTCGCGGAGGATCTCGGCCCGGAACACACCCTCGTCGTACGTCTGCATCCGTCGTTGTCGACCGGTCCCGCGCGGGGCATGGGTCTCGCGGATCTGCACCGGCGGGGTGTGCTGGTCGACGCGACCGACGAACCCTCCGTGGAAGACGTCATGGTGGCGTCCGACGCACTGGTCACCGACTACTCGGCCCTGATGTTCGACTACGCCAACCTCGACCGCCCGATCGTCATCCACGCCGACGACCGGGAGGCGTACGCGGCGAGCCGGGGCACCTACTTCGACGTCACCGCCGCACCACCCGGCCATGTGTCCGGTTCCTACCGGGAGTTGGCGTGGCTGTTCGCCTCAGGTGCCTGGCGGGACGAGGACTCGACGCGGCTGCGGGCCGAATTCCGGTCGCGCTACTGCGAGTTCGACGACGGGAACGCCGCCGAGAGGGTCGTACGGACACTGCTGCTGGGTGAGGACGACTGGCGGCCGCCGGCCGGATCCGTCACGCGCGTGCCCTCCCCCGCCGCCGGTCACGACCAGTTGGCGTCCTCATGAGGCCCCGCACGTGGGTGCTGGTGCTGGCCGCCGTGTTCGCGGTGCTCCAACTCGCCAATGTCACCGGCCGGGACACCCCCGACACCAAGAACTACCTGTCGTACGCGCTGAGTCTGAGCGGTGCGAGCAAGCACGAGGCGGCGACCGTCGCCATCGACTACTACTGCGCGAGCAGGGGGGACACCGCGCGGCGCGACCAGAGCGTGAACGTGCTGAACTTCCACGGCAAGGACCCGGCCGCGCGGGTCGCGAAGAAGTGCCGGGCCGCCCAATGGCGGGTGGTCGACGCGCAGTTGCGGGCCGGGAACAGCGGCGGGTTCATCACGCCGTTCATGCCCGAGCGATTCATGCGGATCTTCGAAGTACGGCCCGGGTACCCGGTGTTCCTGGTCCCGTTCGTCACGCTGCTCGGGCCGGTGTGGGGGCTGTGGACGTCGAGCGTCGTCCTCACGATCGCGGGCGGGATCCTCGTGTTCCTGATCCTGCGCACGCTGTCCGTGTCGGTCCCGCTCGCGCTGACCGGGCAGGCCCTCTACTACGTCCTGCCGTGCGGGACGACCGCGATGCGCCCCATGACCGAGGGCCTGATGACGGCCCTGACTCTGGCAGCGGTGTGGGGCTGCGCGCTGGTGTCGACGGGACGCCGTACGCGCGCCGGACTCGCCCTGGTCGGCGGCTCCTTGCTCCTGCTCTTCACGGTCAAGCACTCGCAGGCCCTGTTCCTCGGACTGTGCCTGGCCGGTGCGGGCGCGCTGATCGCCGTACGGCAGCGGCAGCGGGCGTGGGTGGTGGTCGCGGCACTCGGCGCGGCGGCGGCAGTAGGAACCCTGCTGCTGGCGGGACTCCTGCACTACCCCTCGCAGACCGACAGCCTCCAGGATCTGCTGACCGATCACTACGCGCTGCCCGACCGCACCCGGCTGTACCCCGAATTCCTGCACCTGGAAGCGAACTTCTGGCTGGAGTGGACGCGGCAGCAGCTGTGGCAGCCGGTGCTCGCGGCGGCGCTCGGCGCCGGTGTGTGGGGTGCCGCGCGGCGGCCGGTGTTCGGGGCGTTCCTGATCGGAGCCGCGTTCACCGGGATCCTCACGCAGGCCGCGCACCCGGACATCAGTGTGTGGGGCGGACGGCTGATCGTGCTGGTGTGGCTGCTGCCGGTGGTGGGGGTGCCGTTGTTGCTGGAGAGCGTGGTGCGGGGCACGGCGGTCGTCGCGGTGCCGGTGCAGGCGCACGGGCAGCAGGCTCAGCCGGTCCGGTGACGCGGTCGACCCCGGCGACGAGGTGATCAGCGCTCGTCGCCGGGGTCGTAGAAGCGTCGTACTCGATATGACTACTCGATGACGAGGTCGACCTCGATGTTGCCGCGGGTGGCGTTCGAGTAGGGGCAGACCTGGTGGGCGGTCTCGACCAGCTTGCGGCCGGTCGCCTCGTCCACCGTGTCGGGGAGCTCGACGCGCAGCGTCACCTTGAGGCCGAAGCCCTCGCCCTGCTTGCCTATGCCGACCTCGGCGGTCACGGCGGCGTCGGTGACGTCGACCTTCGACTGCCGGCCGACGAGGCCGAGGGCGCTGCCGAAACAGGCGGCGTAACCGGCGGCGAACAGCTGCTCAGGGTTGGTGCCCTGGCCATTGCCGCCCATTTCGACCGGAATGCCGAGCTGAAGGTCGATCTTGCCGTCGTTGCTGACCGCGCGGCCGTCACGGCCGTGGGTGGCGGTGGCTACGGCGGTGTAGATCGCGTCCATGGAAAACCATCCCTCTCGGAAATCTTTACGAGGCGTTCGGCCCAGGTGTCCGGGCCCCCTCACGACGGCAAGTAGAGCACACAATTCAATTGCACACAACTAAATGGCTCGCTAGCGCTATCCTGGAAGCATGACCACCACTCCCGCCGACACGCCCACCAGCGACTGGCTCCGCCTGGACCAGCAGATCTGCTTCTCCCTGAACGCCGCGTCACGCGCCTTCGGCGGCGTCTACCGCGTGCTCCTCAAGGATCTCGGGCTCACCTACCCGCAGTACCTGGTGATGCTGGTGCTGTGGGAGCACGGCGAGCTGCCCGTCAAGAAGCTCGGCGAACACCTGCGACTCGACTCCGGCACCCTGTCCCCGCTGCTCAAGCGGCTGGAGACGGCCGGCCTGGTACGGCGTGAGCGCAGCGCCCGCGACGAGCGCTCGGTGGAGGTACGGCTCACGGACGAGGGTGTCGCCCTGCGCGAACGCGCCCTCGACGTGCCGCGCCGCATCCTCGGCGCGACCGGCTTCGACGTCGACGAGATCCGCGCACTGCGCGCCCGCCTCGACGAACTCACCGACGCGCTGGACTCGGCGGCGCTGGAGCAGGCGTGACCATGTCCTGCGGGGGCGTTCGGCGGATGTAGAGGGCCAGCTTCACGCGGCCGCTCACGTACTGCCGCCGGCGCGCGAACTCCCCGTCCACGACGTCGAGTTTGACCCGGTCGACCGGGTCGCCCGGCACCCAGCGGGACGGCAGCAGATTCGACTGCGCGACGATCCACACCCGGTCCACACCGGCGAGCCTGGCCTCCAGCTCCCCCGGCGCCACCTCACGCCCGCTCAGCGTCCCGGACCTCGCCCCCGACTCCGCCAGCGCCAGATCCCGCACCCCGGCGAACGGCCCCGGATACGCCAGCGCCGTCACCCGCCAGAACGACGGCAGGAAGAGAACCGGGTCGCCGGGGCTCAGTTCGTGACCGGCCAGAGCGGAGACCTCGGCGAGGTTCTCTGGGCGGTGGGCCGCCAGGCGGTCGTTGCGGTAGGCGGGGAGGCCGTGGAGGAAGGGCACGGATACGGCCAGCACGCCGGCGAGGGCGATGAGACGGGTACGGGCAGGCCGTTTCGGGGGGCGCGGTGTGGGACTCTGTGGGGGGCTCGCGGCTCCCGTCGTGCGGTCGATTCCGGTCAGCGGTGGGTGAGTTGCGGCTCCGGGGTGGTGACCGCCCGGGGCCAGGGCGCCGACCAACTGGGGGCGGCGTTCGGCCACGGCCACCCGGCCCGCCCCGTGGGCGACTTCCGGACGCAGGAGACTGCCCAGCCACAGCCGCCCCACCACCCCCACCAGCCAGTCCGCCCCCGCCGCCACCAGCAACGGCGCCCCGGCCAGCGCGTACAGCACATACCGCTCATGGAACAGCGGCCGGAACTGCGAGACCGTCAGCAGGATCACCGGCGGCACCACCAGCAACGGCAGCGCGACCGACGCGAGCCGTCCCGCGCCGAGTCCCAGCAGGATCAGCAGGACCGAGGTCCAGAAGACGACTCCGGTCGGGGCGACGGCGAGGAAACCCCGGGCCAGCCGCTCGGTCGTGTCCCGGTCCGGCACCCGCAGCCACGCCACCTGCCCCGACTGCCGCTGGGACACCCACACCAAGGGCAGCAGGATGCCCACCGCCGCACCAGCCGCACGCCCCCAGCCGGCCCACACCGCCCTGGGCACCCGCGCCGCCCCCAGGGTCAACGCGTGCGCGCAGAGCACCAGTACGGCGAACTCGTGCAGCAGGAAGGTCACGGCGAGGACAGTGCCGTAGGGCCACCAGGACCGCCCTTCCAACGCCCGTACGAGGAGCAGCGTCGCCCCGGCGACCCCGGCCGCGACGATGGCGTACGACCGGCCCTCCTGCGCGTAGTGGCCGATCAGCGGGGTGATCGCGTAGAGCAGGCCGGCCCAGAGGCCGACCCGGGGGCGGGCCAGCCGTACGCCGAGGGCCGCGACCAGGCCCGCCGTCGCCGCCGCGCCGCACACCGACGGCAGGCGGAGGGCGACCTCGCCGGGGCGGACGGCGAGGACGGCGTGCATGAGCAGGTAGTAGAGGCCGTGCACCGCGTCGACGCCGTGCAGCAGCCGCCAGATCTGCGGCACCGTGCGCCGCGCCACCAGGAATGTGACACCCTCGTCACCCCACATACCGCCGCGGTCGAGCCCCCACAGCCCCAGCGCGAGCATGACGGCCACCGGCACGGCGACGGCCACGACCTCCGCACGTGTCCGTCGCCCGCGCCCGTGCCCGTACTCACCCTCAGCTTGGCTGTCCACCTGGCTGATTTTGTACCGTTAGCAAGCTCTTACCGACGATTGACGGTGTATTAGCATTCCTGCGGCATTCACCCGGCTTACGATCCGCTGTGATGAACGCCGTCCGCAGACACCGCCTCCCCGCCCTCACGCTCGCCTGGCTCGCCACCCGCGCGGGAATGCTGCTCCTCCTCGCGCACAACGGCCTGCCCCTGCTCGGCCGGGGCGCCGTCGCCCGGGAGGTGTGGCGCCTCTACTACCACTGGTACGGGGTCCTGTCCCAGGGCGCGTTCCCGGCCAACGACCACCTGTGGCAGTACCCGCCGGGGGCAGGACCGATCCTGTTGGCCCCGTCGCTGCTGCCGGGTCTGACGTACTTCCAGGCGTTCGTCGCCTTCACCCTCGCCACCGACGCGGTGATCACCGCGGTCCTGGCCCGCGCGGGCACCCGCCCCGGCCACAGCCTGCGCGGCGCCGCCTACTGGATCGTCTGCCTTCCCCTCCTCCTGCACATGCCGCTCGTCCGCTACGACGTGCAGGTCACGGCGTTCGCCGTCATCTCCCTGTTGACGTTGTCGCGCTCCACGCGCGCGTGCGGCGCGTTCGCGGCACTGGGCGCACTGGTGAAGGTGTGGCCGGCGCTGGTGCTGCTGGGGGTGCCGAGGGGGCGGGCAACACGGTCGGTGTGGTCGTGGGCGGTGGGGACGGGGGTCTTGTCGCTCATGATGCTCGTAGCCTTGTTCAACAATCCCTTCGCCTTCTTGCGCCAACAGGGCGGCAGAGGCGTACAGATCGAGTCACTGGGCGGCACGCTTCTCGGCCTGGCGACCCACGTCGGCTGGCCGGGGCGGGCGCGCTACCAGTACGGCGCGATGGAGTTCACGGGACCGCACGTCGCCGCCGTCGCCGACGCCTCCCTCGCCCTCACGGCGGTCGCCTTCGGATTCCTGCTGCTGTGGCGGATCCGGGCCCGCCGCTGGACCGACGCGACCCCCTACGACGCCGCGCTGAGCGCCGTCCTGCTGTTCACCGTGACCAGCCGGGTGATCAGCCCCCAGTACATGATCTGGCTGCTCGGCCTGGCCGCCGTCTGCCTGACCTCCCGGCACACCGTGCAGCGCCCGGTGGCCGCGCTGATCGTCGCGGCGACCGCGATCAGCTCCGTCGAGTTCCCCGCCCTGTACGGCGACGTCATTCACAGCACGTGGACGGGCTGCGCCCTGATGGTCGTACGCAACGGTCTGCTGGCCGCCGCGGCCGTTCTCTCCTTCGTCCGTCTGTGGCGGTCGTCGAGGGCGGTTCCGGCGACGCCGCACGCGCGCGTGCGGCCCTCCGGCCCGCACGGGGAGTCCCAGCAGTTGACCGCGGCACACTCCGGCGCCTGATTGACTGAGGCCCGGGGAGCGTGAGGGACGCGCCTCCACTGATCGAGTGACGGAGGGGACGGCCGCACATGACCTGGCTGATCACCGGCGGAGCCGGCTACATCGGGGCGCACGTCGTGAGGGCGATGACCGAGGCGGGCGAACAGACCGTCGTCTACGACGACCTGTCCACCGGCATCGCCGCGCGCGTGCCCGACGGCGTGCCCCTGGTGCAGGGTTCGGTCCTGGACGCGGAACTCGTGGCCCGCACCCTCGCCGACCAGGACGTCACCGGAGTCGTCCATCTGGCGGCGAAGAAGCAGATCGGCGAGTCGGTCGACCAGCCGCTGCGCTACTACCGGGAGAACGTCGAGGGCCTGCGCGTCCTCCTGGAGGCGGTGACCACGGCCGGTGTCCCGTCCTTCGTGTTCTCGTCCTCGGCGGCCGTCTACGGCATGCCGGACGTGGAGGTGGTCACCGAGGAGACGCCGTGCGTGCCCATGTCGCCGTACGGCGAGACGAAGCTGGCGGGTGAGTGGCTGGTCCGCTCGACGGGCCGGGCGACCGGTCTGTCCACGGCCTCACTGCGCTACTTCAACGTGGCCGGAGCCGCGAGCCCCGAACTCGCGGACACGGGCGTCTTCAACCTCGTCCCCATGGTCTTCGAGAAACTGACCGAGGACGCGCCCCCGCGCATCTTCGGCGACGACTACGCCACCCCGGACGGCACCTGCGTCCGTGACTACATCCACGTCGTCGACCTGGCCGAGGCCCACGTCGCCGCGGCCCGCGCCCTCCAGGCCTCCCCCGGCCGCGCCCTCACCCTCAACATCGGCCGCGGGGAAGGCGTTTCGGTCCGCGAGATGATCGACCGCATCAACGCGATCACCGGCTACGACCGACCCCCGACCGTCCACCCCCGCCGTCCCGGCGACCCGGCCCGCGTCGTCGCCTCGGCCGACCGCATCACCACCGAACTGGGCTGGAAGGCCAAGCACGACGTCCAGGACATGATCACGTCGGCGTGGGAGGGGTGGGTACGGCTGCATCCGGGGGCCGCGCGGGCCTGATGGGCAGTTCCTCCAGGGCGGAGCGCGCCGTGGGCGCCGTCCTCAGCTCCGCCGTGGGCGACGCGCTGGGCGCGCCCTTCGAGTTCGGGCCCGAGGGCGTCTTCTCCGCCCGCTTTCCGGCACCCGGTCACGGCGGCGAGATGTGCGGGGGCGGGGGCTGGGACCCGGGCGAGGCCACCGACGACACACAGATGGCCGTACTGGTCGCGGAGTCGCTGCTGGAGTGCGACGGGCTCCGGCTCCCGGACATGTTCGGGCGGTTCCGGCGATGGGCGGCGGCCGACCCGAAGGACATCGGCCTGCAGACCGAGGCCGTGCTGGGCAGCGGCGACCCCTGGGACCTGGCCGCCGCCCTGCACTTCCAGACCAGCCAACGGGGCGCCGGGAACGGCGCGTTGATGCGCGCAGCCCCGTCGGCCGTCCGCTTCTCCCGCGCGGGACGCGACGCCACGATGGACGCCGCCCGCCGCATCTCCGCCCTCACCCACGGAGACCGCGCGGCCTGGGAAGGCACCGCCGCCCTCCACGAGTTGATACGCGTCGCGCTGGAGGACCGCGACCCGCTCGACGCCGTCGAGGAGACCCTCGGGCACGTGCACCCCGACCACCGGGAGCGGTATGCCGTCGTCCTCGCGCCCGGCTGGCACCCCGGCCTGGCAACGGAGTTCAACGGTGCCGTCTGGCCCTGTCTCGGCTCCGCCCTCTGGGCCGTACGCACCACGTCCTCGTACGAGGAGGCGCTGCGCGCCGCGATCGACCTCGGCGGCGACACGGACACCGTCGCCGCCGTGACGGGCGGGCTCGCCGGGGCGGTGTACGGGAGCGCGGCGATCCCTGAGCACTGGAGCGAGGCCCTGCACGTACCGTTGCCGGGGTTCGGCGGGCGGGTGCTGCGGGCGGCCGAACTCGGCGAACTGGCGCGGCGGTTGGACCGACCGGAAGGCTGACTCGCCGGGTCGGTCGAGCTCTACAGCGCCTTCAGTCCCGCCGTCGTGGCCCGGGCCAGCGACCCCAGGTATCCCTTCGGCAGCTTCGGGCTGCGGATCACCACGGCACGCCAGTACAGGGGGCCGGAGATCAGGTCCAGAGCCAGGTCCTCGTCCATGCCGGAGCGGATCTCACCGCGGTGTTCCGCTGCCGCGAGGATCTTGCTGGCCACGCCCTCCTGACCCTCGCGCAACGCCTTCTGCATGGCGTCGGCGATCTCCGGGTTCCGGGCCGCCTCGGCCTGCAGGTCGGGGATGATCTGCGAGGCCACCGGGTGACGCAGGGCCCGCGACGTCACCTCGTACAGCATCCGGAGGTCACCCTCCAGCGAACCGGTGTCCGGTGTCGGCAGCCCCATCACCGCGATCGCCGACACGACGTCGAGCACCAGGTGCAGCTTCGAACGCCAGCGGCGGTACACCGCCGTCTTGCCCACCCCGGCGCGGCGCGCGATCCCCTCGATCGACATCCGGGCATACCCGACCGCCGCCAACTCCTCGAAGACCGCCGCCCGGATGGCTTCGGTCACATCCTCGCGGAGTACGGCCGCCCCGGCGGGGGTCCGGCGGCGCTGACGTGTCTTGGGCTCGTCGGCGTTCGTCGTCATAGCTCAAGCATAGGGGCGTTGCGACGAAACGGTTGCGTTCCGACGCGGGTGGGGCGCGTCGCGACGAAACGGGCGACCCCGACGACCCGATCACGTCCGTCACGACGAAACGGTTGCGTTCCGACGCCGAATCGGCCTACGCTCACGTTGCGACGATACGGTCCCGTCCCGACGTAAGGGAACGTAAAGAGAAGCGTAAGGAAACGCCGGGCAACGGAACACGGCAGCCGGACGCGCGCACCCCCTCCCCCCGAGCGAAAGCAGCGGATGTGAGCCAGGTCCTCCACACACCGCCCCATTCGCCGGCCCCGGCCGACGAAGACGACCTCGCGGCGCTCGCCGCCCGCCACGGCCTCACGGTCAGTGGCGCCCGCCCCTCCCTGCCCGAGTACGTCCGGCAGCTGTGGGAGCGACGCCACTTCATCACCGCGTTCGCCACCGCCAAGCTGACCGCGCAGTACAGCCAGGCGAAGCTGGGTCAGATCTGGCAGGTGATGACACCGCTGTTGAACGCGGCGGTGTACTACTTCATCTTCGGTGTGCTGCTGGGCACCAAGAAGCACGTGCCCGACTACATCCCGTTCCTGGTGACGGGCGTGTTCATCTGGACGTTCACACAGAGCTCGATCATGGCGGGCACCCGGGCCATCTCCGGCAACCTCGGCCTGGTCCGGGCGCTGCACTTCCCGCGGGCCGCGCTGCCGATCTCGTTCGCGCTGCAGCAGCTCCAGCAGCTCCTGTTCTCGATGGCCGCCCTGGTCGTCATCCTGATCTGCTTCGGCGTGCCGATCAGCTTCTCCTGGCTGCTGGCGATCCCGGCGCTGATCCTGCAGTTCACGTTCAACGCGGGTGTCTCGATGGTCATGGCGCGGATGGGCGCGAAGACACCGGACATCGCCCAGCTGATGCCGTTCATCCTGCGCACCTGGATGTACCTCTCCGGCGTCATGTGGAGCATCTCCAAGCTGACCAAGGGCGACAACCTGCCGCACGCGGTGACGATCGCCCTGGAGACCAACCCGGCGGCGGTCTACATCGACCTCATGCGCTACGCCCTGATCGACAGCTTCCACTCCAGCCAGCTCCCCCCGCACGTGTGGGCTGCGGCGACGGGCTGGGCACTGGTCGCCGGCGTCGGCGGCTTCATCTACTTCTGGAAGGCTGAGGAGACGTACGGCCGTGGCTGAGCAGACCATCGAGTACCACACCGAGCGGACCCCCGTGGCCGCCGACAGCACCATCCCGACCGTCGTCTGCGACGGCGTCGACATCATCTACCGGGTCAACGGAACCGGCGCCGGACGCGGCTCCGCGACCGCCGCCCTCAACCGCATGCTGCGCCGCGAGAAGGCCGAGAAGGCGGCGGGCGTGCGCACGGTGCACGCGGTCAAGAAGGTGTCCTTCGTCGCCTACAAGGGCGAGGCGATCGGGCTCATCGGCACGAACGGCTCCGGCAAGTCGACCCTGCTCAAGGCGGTCGCCGGCCTGCTCCCGGTCGAGAACGGCCGTATCTACACCCACGGCCAGCCCTCACTCCTCGGCGTCAACGCGGCACTGATGGGCGACCTGACCGGCGAGCGCAACGTCTATCTCGGCGGCCTGGCCATGGGCATGTCCCGGGAGCAGGTCAAGGAGCGCTACCAGGGCATCGTCGACTTCTCCGGGATCAACGAGAAGGGCGACTTCATCACGCTCCCCATGCGGACGTACTCCTCCGGCATGGGCGCCCGGCTGCGGTTCTCCATCGCCGCCGCCAAGGACCACGACGTCCTTCTGATCGACGAGGCGCTGGCCACCGGCGACCGGTCGTTCCAGCGGCGTTCGGAGGAGCGGATCCGCGAGCTGCGGCAGCACGCGGGCACGGTCTTCCTGGTCAGCCACAACAACAAGTCGATCCGCGACACCTGCGACCGCGTGCTGTGGCTGGAGCGCGGCGAGCTGCGGATGGACGGGCCGACGGAGGAGGTCCTGGAGGCCTACGAGAACTTCACGGGCGGGGCCGACAAGCCCAAGGAGAAGGCCGCCTAGAAGTCCTTCCGGGCGTCCTCGTCCTGGAACACCCAGGTGCGGTAGACCAGGAAGCGGAACGCCGACGCGAGCACGATCGACAGGGCCTTCACGGCATTCGCCCCGAGCGGACCGTGGAGGCCCAGTCCGTGGTAGCCGACGTAGAAGAGCCAGCTCTCCATGAGGACGCCGATGCCGCTGAAGGCGAAGAACAGCGCGACGCGGCGGGCGCCGGGGGCGTCGCGGTCGCGGTAGGTGTAGTAGCGGAAGCCGAGGTAGTTGGCGCCCATCGCGACGCAGCTGGCCAGGACGGTCGCGAGCATCGCGGGCCAGCGCAGGCCGTGCAGCAGGGCGTTGAAGACCGCGAAGTTGACCAGGACGCCGCTGCCGCCGACGATCCCGAATTTCACGACTTCCAGGACGACCTTCCGCACCGGCCGGACGGGGGCGGCGGTCGCGCGTTCCTCGGTGAGGTTCAGAGTCACATCACCAGGCTTAGCGGGGCTGGGTAAGCGCTCGCCCTGATTACCCCTAAGGCACCCCATGAAAGGCGCCCCGAGCCATTGCGGCCCGGGGCGCCTGTGTCGTCGTAGCGATCGTGGTGACTACGACGCGACGGTCGTAGGGACTACGAATGCGTCCGCAGCAGGGTGCGCATCGTCCGCATCGCCACCGACAGGTTGGCGAGGTCGAACATCTCCGAGCCCTGGATCTCGTCCAGGGTGGTGCGGGCGCGGCCGAGGATCGCGGCGTTCTTCTTCTCCCACGCGGTGAAGCGCTGCTCGGGGGTCGAGGTGCCGTTGCCCGCCGTGAGGATGTCGGCGGTCAGGGCCGCGTGGGCCGCGTACAGGTCCTCGCGGATGGAGGCGCGGGCCATGGACTGCCAGCGGTCCGCGCGGGGCAGCTCGATGATGCGGTCCATGAGCTGGGCGATGTGGAGGCGGTCGGCGAGGTCGTAGTAGACCTCGGCGACGTCCATCGGGTCCTTGCCCGTGCGGTCGGCCACCGAGACGATGTCGAGCGCCGGGAAGGCGGAGGAGAAGCCGGCCACGCGGGTGGCGAGTTCGGCGGGGACGCCGGCGCCGGTCAGCTCGTCGTAGATCTGCTGGTACCACTCCAGGTCCGCGCCGCGCAGCAGCTTGGGCAGCTGGGACCAGACCTGCTCGACGCGCTCGCCGAAGAAGTCGACGGTCTCGGCGAGCTGGAGCGGCTGCGGCCGGTTGTTGAGCAGCCAGCGGGTGCCACGCTCGCACAGACGGCGCGAGTGCAGCCGGATGCGGGTCTGGACGGGTGCCTCGACGGTGTTGTCGAGTGCCTCGACACCGTCCCACACCTCGGCGGCGTGGAAGATCGCGCGGGCCGCGGTCTGCGCCCGGACGATCTCCTCCAGGGAGGCCCCGGTCTCCTCGCGGAGGCGGTGCAGGAAGCTCGTACCGCCGGTGTTGACCGTGTCGTTGACGAGGACCGTGGTGACGATCTCGCGGTGCAGCGCGTGGGTGTCGATCTGCTCGGCGAACTTCTCGCGCAGCGCGGACGGGAAGTAGGCGTGCAGCAGGGTGCGCAGGTAGGGGTCGTCGGGCAGCGTGGTGTGCAGCAGCTCGTCCGAGACCGTGATCTTCGTGTACGCCAGCAGGACTGCCGTCTCGGGACCGGTCAACCCCTGCCCCTGGGCGAGGCGTTCGCGGATCTGGCGGTCGGTGGGCAGGAACTCCAGGGCCCGGTCGAGGTGGCCCTCGCGGACCAGGGTGCGCATGAAGCGCTGCTGGGCGTGGAGCATGTCCTTGGACTGGGCGAGCGCGTTGGCGATCGCGGTGTTCTGCGCGTAGTTGTTGCGCAGGACGAGCGCGCCGACCTCGTCGGTCATCTCGGCGAGGATCTTGTTGCGCTGCTTGACGGTCATGTCGCCGTCGGTGACCAGGCCGTTGAGCAGGATCTTGATGTTCACCTCGTGGTCGGAGGTGTCCACGCCCGCGCTGTTGTCGATCGCGTCCGTGTTGATCTTGCCGCCCTGCTGGGCGAACTCGATCCGGCCGAGCTGGGTCAGGCCCAGGTTGCCGCCCTCGCCGACGACCTTGACGCGCAGATCGGCGCCGTCGACCCGGATCGCGTCGTTGGCCTTGTCACCGACGTCCGCGTGGGACTCGGTGCCGGCCTTGACGTAGGTGCCGATGCCGCCGTTCCACAACAGGTCGACCTGCGACTTGAGGATCGCCTTCATGAGGTCGGCCGGCGTCATCTTGGTGACCTTGCCCTCGATGCCGAGGGCCTCGCGGACGTGGGCGTTGACCGGGATCGCCTTCGCGGTACGCGGGAAGACGCCCCCGCCGGCCGACAGCAGGTCGGTGTTGTAGTCGGCCCAACTGGAGCGCGGCAGCTCGAACATGCGGCGCCGCTCGGCGTACGAGACGGCCGCGTCCGGGGTCGGGTCGAGGAAGATGTGCCGGTGGTCGAAGGCGGCGACCAGGCGGATGTGCTCGCTGAGCAGCATGCCGTTGCCGAACACGTCACCGGACATGTCACCGACACCGACGACCGTGAAGTCCTCGCTCTGGGTGTCGACGCCCAGCTCCCGGAAGTGCCGCTTGACGGACTCCCAGGCACCGCGCGCGGTGATGCCCATCTTCTTGTGGTCGTAGCCCGCGCTGCCGCCGGAGGCGAAGGCGTCACCCAGCCAGAAGTTGTAGCTCTCGGCGACCCCGTTGGCGATGTCCGAGAAGGTCGCGGTGCCCTTGTCGGCGGCGACCACCAGGTAGGTGTCGTCCTCGTCGTGCCGGACGACGTCCGCCGGGGGGACGACCTCGCCGGCCACCAGGTTGTCGGTGATGTCGAGCAGCGCCGAGATGAACATCTTGTAGCTCGCGATGCCCTCGGCCAGCCACGCGTCCCGGTCCACGCTCGGGTCCGGCAGCTGCTTGGCGACGAAGCCGCCCTTGGCGCCGACCGGCACGATGACGGTGTTCTTCACCATCTGCGCCTTGACCAGACCGAGGATCTCCGTCCGGAAGTCCTCGCGCCGGTCCGACCAGCGCAGGCCGCCGCGCGCGACCTTGCCGAAGCGCAGGTGCACGCCCTCGACGCGCGGCGAGTACACCCAGATCTCGTACGCCGGACGCGGCGCGGGCAGGTCCGGGATGGCCTGCGGGTCGAACTTCATCGAGACGTACGCGTGCGCGTGCCCGCCGCGTGCCTCCTGGAAGAAGTTGGTGCGCAGGGTCGCCTTGATGACGGTCAGGAAGGATCGCAGGATGCGGTCCTCGTCGAGGCTCGCCACCTGGTCGAGCGCCGCGTCGACCTCTTCGAGAAGGGCGTCCACGATCTCGCGCCCGGCGCGCTGCCGGTCCGGCGACATCCGCGCCTCGAACAGGGAGACGAGCAGCCGCGTGGTGTGGACATTGTTGCGGAGGGTGTCCTCCATGTAGTCCTGGCTGAAGGTGGACCCGGCCTGCCGCAGGTACTTGGCGTACGCGCGCAGCACCATCGCCTGCCGCCAGTCGATGCCGGCACTCAGCACCAACGCGTTGAAGCCGTCGTTCTCCGCCTGCCCGGTCCAGGTCGCGGCGAACGCCTCCTGGAACCGCTCGCGGCCGTCGTCGCCGAGATAGTCCCCGTTGCCGTTCTGCGACTTGGGCATCCGCAGCCCGAAGTCGTAGATCCACGCCGTCGTACGGTCCGAGCAGCGCAGTTCGTACGGCCGCTCGTCGACGACCTCGACGCCGAGGCGGCTGAGGACCGGCAGGACGGCGGAGAGGGAGACCGACTCGCCCTTGCGGTAGATCTTGAAGCGGCGTTCGTCGGGGGCGGCGCCCACCGGCTCGTAGAGGCTCAGCGCGAAGGCCTGCTCCTCGGTGAGCTGTTCCAGGTGGACCAGGTCGGCGACGGCGGCGCGCGGGTTGTGGTCGGCCTTGTAGCCCTCGGGGAAGGCGTTGCTGTAGCGGCGCAGCAGTTCGGCCGCGCGCTCCTCGCCGCACTCGGCGTTCAGCGCCTCGCCGAAACCGTCGGCCCAGGAGCGGGCGGCCTCGACCAGGCGGGCCTCGATGCGGTCCTTGTCGGCGTCGGACAGCTCGGGCAGTTCGGTGCCCTGCGGGACGCGGACCACGAAATGCAGCCGGGAGAGGATCGACTCGGTGTTCCAGGCGGTGAAGTCGACGCTGGTGCCGTCGAGCTCCTCCTTCAGGATGTCGATGATCCTGAGGCGCACGCCGGTGGTGTAGCGGTCGCGCGGCAGGTAGACGAGGGCCGAGTAGTAGCGGCCGTACTCGTCCTGGCGGAGATACAGACGCAGGCGCCGGCGCTCTTGCAGGTAGAGCACGGACGTGACGATCGAGCGCAGTTCGTCGACCGGGGTCTGGAACAACTCGTCGCGCGGGTACGTCTCCAGGATCTGCAGCAGGTCGCGCCCGTCGTGGCTGTTGGGCGAGAAGCCGGCGCCGTCCAGCACCTCGTCGACCGTGCGCCGGATCACGGGAACCCGGCGGACGGACTCGGTGTAGGCGGCGGAGGAGAACAGGCCCAGGAAGCGGCGCTCGCCGACGACCTCGCCGTTCTCGTCGAACTTCTTCACACCCACGTAGTCGAGGTACGACGGCCGGTGCACCGTGGAGCGGCTGTTGGCCTTCGTCAGGACGAGGAGCTTGTGCTCGCGGGCCTTGGCGCGGGCGTCGGCCGGGAGCCGCTCGAAGGACGGGCTCACCGGGTGGTGGTCCTCGCCGGCGTGGAGCGGGTCGGAGCGCAGGATGCCGAGACCGGTGCCGGGGACCGCGGCCAGCGAGTCGTCCTGGCGGAGCTGATACTCGCGGTAGCCGAGGAAGGTGAAGTGGTCGGCGGCCAGCCAGCGCAGCAGCTCGCGGGCCTCGCCGACCTCGCTGGAGGGCAGGTCGGAGGCGGTCGGCTCGGCGGGCAGCTCGTCGGCCATCCGCAGCGCCAGGTCGCGCATCTTCTCCCAGTCCTCGACGGCCTCGCGGACGTCGGACAGGACGCGCAGCAGGTCGGCGGTGATCTGCTTCAGGTCGGCGCGGTCGGTCTCGCGGTCGATCTGGACGTGGATCCAGGACTCGGTGTGCGCGTCGTGCGCCGGCTCGCCGGTGGGCGGGGTGGTGAGCACCTCGATGAGCTTGCCGGTGAGGTCGCGGCGGACGACGACCTGCGGGTGGATGACGACGTGGATGCCCCTGCCCTGGCGGGTCAGTTCGTTGGTAACGGAGTCGACGAGGAAGGGCATGTCGTCGGTGACGACCTCGACGACGCTGTGGCTGCACGTCCAGCCGTTCTCCTCGACCGTCGGGGTGTGCACCCGCACGTTCGCCGTGCCCTGGGGTCGGGTCTCGGCCAGCCGGTAGTGGGAGTAGGCGGCGCCGAAGACGTCGACCGGGTCGCGGTCGGCGAGGTCCTCCGGGGCGGTGTGCAGGTAGTAGCGCTGGAGGAACGCGAGCACGGTGTCCCGGTCCGGGGTGCTCCCGTCCGTCTTCCCGGTCGGTAGGTGCCCCCCGACCGGGCTGTTCTCAGCTACCCGGGCAGCCCGTTCGAGCAGCTCGGCCTTGGCTTCGTCCAGCTTGGTCTGCATTGTCCTCTGGCTCCTGTCGCGCGCCGTTGCGTGACGTAGAAGGAAGTTCGATGTCTTCCCCTGCGGCTCGACGCCACGGCCCGGGGTGTCCGGTCTGCTCAGACGCTATGCCGCAAGGTGAGATGAGCGGTGGGTTATCAGCCATTTTCGGCACGCCCGAAGGGTGTGACGCTGCTCTCTGCCGCGCCGGTACCCGGAGTGTGCACGGCGTCCTGGGAGCCCTTGGAGCTCCGTCCCGCCCGCGCGGACCTGTGGGACAGGCCCTGGGACCAGCGACCGCCGCCCGGTCACGGATGTCGTCCGTGGTCGCCGGGCGCAGAGCAGGGGCGACGATGCCCCCGCGAAATATCGCGCTGATCACGCCACAAGGCTATCGCTCCTCACCGGGGGCTCGTCATGAGCCGGTTGTGTACAAAACAGAGGGTGGAACTTTGACGTTATGCACAGGGGCGTAGAGAGTGAAATCGTCGTATTCACGGGCAGTCGGGACGGTGGCGGCGTCCGCGCGGCGCGAGCCCTTGGCAAGCACTCCGGCGCGCGGCACGTTGCTCATGAGCCGTCGGGCTCTTTGGACTCACGACACCTGACGGAGACGTACGCCACGGCCACGGAGGAGCGCACCGACATGACAGCGAAGATCCTCATCGTCACCGGCGACGCAGCGGAGTCGCTGGAGGTCCTCTACCCCTACCAGCGTCTGCGCGAGGAGGGCTACGACGTCCACATCGCGGCCCCCGAGCGCAAGCAGCTCCGCTTCGTCGTCCATGACTTCGAACCCGGCTTCGACACCTACACCGAGAAGCCCGGCTACACCTGGCCCGCCGATCTCGCCTTCTCCGAGGTCGATCCCGGCCAGTACGCCGCCCTCGTCATCCCCGGCGGCCGGGCCCCCGAGTACCTCCGCAACGATCCCGAACTCCGCAAGATCCTCAAGTCCTTCTTCGACACGGACAAGCCCGTGGCCCAGATCTGCCACGGCCCCCTGCTCACCGCCGCGATCGACGGCCTGCGCGGCCGGCGCGTCACGGCCTATCCCGCCCTCGAACTCGACATGCAGTCCGCCGGCGCGACCTTCCAGGACGCCGAGACGGTCGTCGACGGCACGCTGGTCTCCGCCCGCGCGTGGCCGGACCACTCCAGCTGGATGCGGGAGTTCCTCACGGTGCTGCGGGCGAAGGCACCGGTGACGTGATCCGCGGGGCGCGGTGCCCCCTGGGGCGCGGCGTCTCCTGAGGCACGGTGACCCTTGAGGCGCCGGGCCTGTTGGAGCGCCGGGTCTCTTGAGACGCCGTGCCCCGTCACCCCCGCACCACGGGTCGCCGTTACGCCGCCAGGCGCTCCGCCTCCGAGACGGCCTCCGCCAGCGAGTCCACCACGGGCACGCCGACCACTTCGAGGCTGGCCCGGCTGTGCGAACCGCCGGTGTACAGCACGGCCCGCGCCCCTACGTGCAGGGCGGCCACGGCGTCGTCGGCCGCGTCGCCTATCACCACCGTGCGCGCGGGGTCCACGTCGGTCAGTGCTTCGAGGTGCCGCACCATGTGCTCCGCCTTGCTGCCGCCGGAGGGTCCGGTGCGCCCGTCGACCCGTATGAAGTGCGGCTCTATCCCGAACTCCCGCACCAGCGGGACGAGTTCGTCATGGACGTACATGCTGAGGATCGACTGGCTGCGCCCCGTCGTCCGCCAGCCGGCGAGCAGGTCCGCCGCGCCCTCGGTCAGCCCGCAGACGACCCGGTGCTCGGTGTAGTACCGGTGGAAGGTGTCGTCCATGACCTCCCACTCGGCGTCGGTGGGCAGCCGCCCCAGCAGCCGCTCGTAGAACTTCGGCACCGGCACGCAGTACAGCGTCCGGTACTCCTCCATGGTGATCGCCCTGAGCCCCAGCTCGGCGAACGCCGCGTTCGTCGCCCCGATGATCGCGTCATTGTCGTGGAACAGCGTGCCGTTCCAGTCCCAGACGATGTGCGCGTTTGCTTGCATCCCCATGCCAAAAACGTACCCGCCGCCACTGACAATCAAGACAACCGCAGGTCAACGGCCATTTCCGGTCGGCTGACCGCCGCCGGACGGGCTCAGTCGGCCAGCCCGACGAGGTTCGGGATCTCCTGCGTCGCGTACCAGAGCAGCTCGTGGTCCTCGGCCCCGTCCACGACGAACTGCGCGTCGTCGTCCCCGCGGTCCGCCGCCGTGAGCGCGTCGGCGGCGGCACTCACGTCGTTCTCCGCGTCGCCCAGATCCACGTGTACGGCCGCCGCCTTGGCCAGCGTCACGGTTCCGCTCACCCGCACTTCGCCGAGCGCCGCCGGGTCGAGTCCGCGGTCGGGGTCGGCGTGCGCCGCGCCGTCGGGTACGTCGACGGCGACCACGACCCGCCGCCGCGGCGCTTCGGCGTCGGCCGCCAGCAGCCGCAGCGAGGCCAGCGCGGCCCGGTTCAGCGCCGCGTACTCCAACTCCTCGATGTCGTCGGAGAGATACCACTCGCGCAGCGCGGGTGTGACGGCGTACGCGACGAAGGGTCCCGTCCCCAGCTCACCCGTCTTGTACGCCTCGGCGAGACCGGGGAGGGTCAGGGGGACGTAGACGCGCATGGCTGGCCGCTTTCGTAGTCGGAGAGTGCCTCGCGAAGGACGGTGCCATACCTCCGTGAGGGCCTCCAGGATACGTGCGCGCGTCCCCCATCGAGTCCCCACCCGCACCACTGGAGGCGTCCACCCCACGCCGGAAATTCACCCGGGGCACCCCCGCGCCGATGGGCCCGGAGGTCCATCAATCACTCGGATAAGTGAACAGTCCGGCCCCTCCGACCCGCCCCTCCCTGTCCTTGCCACCCCCGTCCACGGCCCCGTACAAGATCCCCAACCAGCAAGTTACTTCCCGGTACATCCCGGGCCGATCACAGGGGACCCCCATGCACAAGGTCATGACCAGGACCGCCCAGCACACCCCGACCCGCCCCCCGACCCGCCGCGACCCACGCCGCCCGGGTGCGGCTTCGCCGCGCGGACAGGGCGGTGGTGCGTCCCGTACGACGACCGGCGAGGCCCCACCGATCGTGTCGGCCGCCGTCGGGGACTCGCTGCTCACGACGCCCGGGACCGGAGCGGCCGACAACGCAACCCCGGCGGCCCGCGCGACCTCTCCCGCCGCGATGCCAGGCCGGGGCGCGACCCGCACGGCCCCCGGGGACGGCCGCCCACCGACCGCCCCGGGCCGCAGCCAGCGTCCGCCGACGGCGACCCCAACCGACCGGGGTGCGGCACGCACGTCGCCCACAGCCGCGTCCGGCCGGGGTGCGGCTCCTGCGACGCCCGCGGTCGCGTCCGGCCGGGGCCCGGTCCCTACGGCTCTCGCACCGGCGCCAGGTCGCAGCACAGCCCCTGCCGCGCCAACTCCCGCCCCGGGCCGGCCCACGCCCCGCACCGTGCCCGCCCAGGCCGCGCCCGGCCGCGTTCCGCAGCCCCGCCCCACCGACCTCTTCGCCGACCGTCTCCTCGCCGTACTGAGCGGCCAGCGACCCGTCCACTGGATGCTCCGGCACACCGCCGGCCGCGCCTACGACGAACTGATCCGGCTCGCCGAACACGGCCCCCTGCGTGCCACCCGGGGCACCCGCCCGGTGGTCCGCGACATCGGCTACTACGTTGCCGGCCCCGGCGCCGTGGAGGCCTTCGCCCGGATCAGCGCCGGTGACCAGGTACGGGCCATGGCCTTCCGGCTGGAACGGGGCGTGGACCTCCGCTGGCGCTGCACTGCGGTGGAACTGGGCGGTCCGCGCGCTCCGCACTCCCCGGACGACGACTGACGAGGGCTCGCGCGGCCGACGGCGGTCGACGGGCGGGCGCGCTCGCCGCAGCCCGCGCACACGCGCACGCCGAAGGGCCGGGCACCTTCACGATGCCCGGCCCTTGAAGGTCCTTCGAGCCCTCCGCGGTCATTCACCAGGGAGCGGCCCCGACCACCACTCGGTCCCGCACCCGGAGACGCTCGTCACCGAGTTCGCGGAGCGACCGTCACTTCTTGCGACGGCTGCCCCGGCGCCCCTGCTTGCGGCGCTCCGCGCGCGTGAGGCCGTCCGCCTCGGAGCGCACCGGCTCGTCGTCGCTGGTGAAGTCGCCCTCGACGATGCCGCCCTCGCCGTCCACGCTGGGCGCGGAGAAGTGCAGCCGGTCCGGCCGCTGCGGGGCGTCGAGCCCCTTGGCGCGGATCTCGGGACGGGCGCCCGCCTGCGCGGGCACCGTGTCCTCCTTGTCGAGCGACGGCTTGTCGTCCTCCACGGGGACTTCCTCGACCTGCTGCTCGACCTGGACCTCCAGGTTGAACAGATAGCCGACGGACTCCTCCTTGATGCCGTCCATCATGGCGGTGAACATGTCGAAGCCCTCGCGCTGGTACTCGACCAGGGGGTCCTTCTGGGCCATCGCGCGCAGGCCGATGCCCTCCTGGAGGTAGTCCATCTCGTAGAGGTGCTCGCGCCACTTGCGGTCCAGGACCGACAGCACGACCCGGCGCTCCAGCTCACGCATGATTTCGGAGCCGAGCTGCTCCTCACGGCCCGAGTACTGCTCGTGGATGTCGTCCTTGATGGACTCGGAGATGAACTCGGCGGTCAGACCGGCCCGGTCCCCGGCCGCCTCCTCCAGCTCCTCCACGGTGACCTTCACCGGGTAGAGCTGCTTGAACGCGCCCCACAGCCGGTCGAGGTCCCAGTCCTCCGGGAAGCCCTCGGTGGTCTCCGCGGTGATGTACGCGTCGATCGTGTCGTCCATG
The DNA here is from genome assembly GCF_040655035.1 of Streptomyces sp. NPDC050549. Taxonomy (NCBI): domain Bacteria; kingdom Bacillati; phylum Actinomycetota; class Actinomycetes; order Kitasatosporales; family Streptomycetaceae; genus Streptomyces; species Streptomyces sp. NPDC050549. The sequence continues at coordinate 19,112 of NZ_JBFAJD010000044.1, read as the reverse complement.
AAGTGCACGACCTGGTCCTGCAGGTCCTCGCCCTCCAGAACGCGGCGGCGCTCGCCGTAGATGACCTCGCGCTGCCGGTTGAGGACCTCGTCGTACTTGAGGACGTTCTTGCGGGTCTCGAAGTTCTGCTGCTCGACCTGCGACTGGGCGGACGCGATCGCGCGCGTGACCATCTTGTTCTCGATCGGCACGTCGTCCGGGACGTTCGCCATGGACATCACGCGCTCGACCATCTGGGCCTTGAACAGGCGCATCAGGTCGTCGCCGAGGGAGAGGTAGAAGCGGGACTCGCCCGGGTCGCCCTGACGGCCGGAACGACCGCGCAGCTGGTTGTCGATACGACGCGACTCGTGCCGCTCGGTGCCGAGGACGTAGAGGCCTCCGAGGTCCTTGACCTCTTCGAACTCGTCCTTGACCGCCTGCTCGGCGTTCTCCAGGGCGGCGGGCAGGGCCTGCGCCCACTCCTCGATGTGCTCCTCGGGGTCGAGGCCGCGCTGCCGCAGCTCCGCCTCGGCGAGGTCGTCGGGGTTGCCGCCGAGCTTGATGTCCGTACCGCGGCCGGCCATGTTGGTGGCGACCGTCACGGCGCCCCTGCGGCCGGCCTGGGCGATGATCGGCGCCTCACGGTCGTGCTGCTTGGCGTTCAGCACCTCGTGCTGAATGCCTCGCTTGGCGAGCTGCTGCGAGAGGTACTCGGACTTCTCGACCGACGTCGTACCGACGAGGATCGGCTGCCCCTTCTCGTGCTTCTCGGCGATGTCGTCGACGACCGCCTCGAACTTCGCGACCTCGGTGCGGTAGATCAGGTCGGACTGGTCCTTGCGGACCATCGGCCGGTTGGTCGGGATCGGGACGACGCCGAGCTTGTAGATCTGGTGGAACTCGGCGGCCTCGGTCATCGCCGTACCGGTCATGCCGGAGAGCTTGCCGTAGAGGCGGAAGAAGTTCTGGAGCGTGATCGTGGCGAGCGTCTGGTTCTCGTCCTTGATGTCCACCCCTTCCTTCGCCTCGATCGCCTGGTGCATGCCCTCGTTGTAGCGGCGGCCGGCGAGGATACGGCCGGTGTGCTCGTCGACGATCATGACCTCGCCGTCGATGACGACGTAGTCCTTGTCCTTCTTGAAGAGCTCCTTGGCCTTGATGGCGTTGTTCAGGTAGCCCACCAGCGGGGTGTTGACCGACTCGTAGAGGTTGTCGATGCCCAGCCAGTCCTCGACCTTGGAGACGCCGCCCTCGTGGATCGCGACCGTGCGCTTCTTCTCGTCGACGTCGTAGTCGCCGGTCTCCTCCAGGCCCTTGAGCGGGTTGCCTGCCTCGCCCTTCTTCAGGCGGGTGACCAGCTTGGCGAAGTCGCCGTACCACTTGGTGGCCTGGTCGGCCGGGCCGGAGATGATCAGCGGCGTACGGGCCTCGTCGATGAGGATCGAGTCGACCTCGTCGACGATCGCGAAGTTGTGGCCGCGCTGCACCAGTTCGTCCTTCGACCACGCCATGTTGTCGCGCAGGTAGTCGAAGCCGAACTCGTTGTTCGTGCCGTAGGTGATGTCGCACGCGTACTGCTCGCGGCGCTGGGCCGGGGTCATGTTGGCGAGGATGCAGCCGACCTCGAGGCCCAGGAACTTGTGGACGCGCCCCATCATCTCGGAGTCGCGCTCGGCCAGGTAGTCGTTGACCGTGATGAGGTGGACGCCGTCCCCGGAGAGGGCGTTCAGATACGCGGGCAGGGTGCCGACCAGGGTCTTGCCCTCGCCGGTCTTCATCTCGGCGACATAGCCGAGGTGCAGCGCGGCGCCACCCATCATCTGCACGTCGTAGTGACGCTGGCCGAGGACGCGCTTGGCGGCCTCGCGCACGGTGGCAAACGCCTCGGGCAGCAGGTCGTCCAGGGTCTCACCATCGGCGTAGCGCTGCTTGTACTCCTCGGTGAGGGCCTTCAGCTCGGCGTCGGAGAGGTCGACGAAGTCCTCTTCGATGGAGTTGACCTGGTCCGCGATGCGGTGCAGCTTGCGCAGGATCTTGCCTTCGCCTGCACGCATGATCTTCGAGAGGACGGACACGGGGGTTGGTCTCCTTGCCGGTCGGGCCTGGGACGGTCGGTTTCCAATGACATGGCTGAGCAACGGCCATCGTATGCGAGGACCCCGCCACGCCGGGAGCCTGCTGGGGACGCCGACCGTCCACTACTTCAAAAACGCTTCAAAGGGGACAACGGCCGGGAGTCGCCGATGGTGCCGCGCCGTTCCGAGGAATTGCGCGAAATGTGATCACTCGCTCACGCAGCGCAAAATCATGGCGTCCTTGTGCGCCCCCGAGCAGAATCGGCCGATGGAACCCGTCACGCTCACGACCGACCGTCTCCTCCTGCGCAGCGTCGGCCCGCAGGACACAGATGTCGTGTACTCCGCGGCCCAGGACCCCGAGATCCAGCGCTGGACGACGATCCCTTCGCCCTATCTCCCGGAGCACGCCCGGAGTTTCACCGAGCAGCTGGTCCCCGAGGGGTGGGCGAACTGTTCGATGTTCACCTTCGGTGTCTTTCTCCCCGAAGGCGAGTTGGTGGGCATGCTCGCCATCACGATGCGTTCCCTGGGCGTCGGCGAGGTCGGCTTCTGGGCAACGAAGCAGTACCGGGGCAACGGCTACATCACCGAGGCGACCGTCGCCGTCTCCCGCTGGGCGTTCACCCGGCTGTCGATCGACCGCGTGGAATGGCGCGCGGAGGTCGGCAACAAGGGCTCCCGCGCGGTCGCCGAGCACGCCGGTTTCACCGTCGAGGGCACGCTCCGCTCCGCGATCAACAACAAGGGCGTACGGCGGGACTGCTGGGTCGCCTCCCTCCTCCCGTCGGACCTGGGCCTGCCCTCGACCGCGCCGTACCTGCCCGTGCAGCCGTAGAGCGGTAGATCCGCAGGCCGGCACGGGCTGTCAGTGGCACCCTCTATCGTGCGGAGACATGACGAGTGCCCCGCGCCCCACGACCGACCTGTCGGCAGCCGACGCCCGCCGCATCGCCCTGCGCGCACAGGGTTTCCTCGGCGCCCCCGACCGCCGCGCGGGCGTGCGCGGCGTGCTCCGCCATCTCGGCGCGGTCCAGCTCGACACCATCTCGGTCCTCGCCCGCTCCCACGAACTCATCCCGTACGCCCGCCTCGGCGCCGTCCCCCGCAGGACGGTCGAGGACTCGTACTGGACCCAGACCCACGCCTTCGAGTACTGGTCCCACGCGGCCTGCATCCTCCCCGTCGAGGAGTGGCCCCACTTCGCCTTCCGCCGCCGCGCCTACCGCGGCCGGCCGCATTGGAACCACGACCTCCCGGACGGCACCTACGACCAGGTCATCAAGCAGCTCCGCGCCGAAGGCCCCCTCACCTCGACCGAGTTGGGCGGCGCCAAGCGCACCAGCGAGTGGTGGGACTGGTCCGGCGCCAAGGTCGCCGTGGAGCGCGCGCTGATGTACGGCGAGGTGGTGTGCGTGGAGCGTCGCGGCTGGAAGCGGGTGTACGACCTCGCCGAGCGCGCGATCCCGGATCGGCTGCTGCACGACGAGCTGGATGACACGGAGTGCCTTCGCCGTCTGGTCGGCCTGGCGGGCCAGTCACTGGGCGTCGGCACGCGCGCGGACATCGCCGACTACCACCGTCTCAAGGGCGAGCAGGTCGACGCGGTGATCGCCGACTCGGGTCTGGTACCGGTCACGGTGGAGGGCTGGGGCAAGCCGGCCTGGGCCGACCCGGCGGCCCTGGAGACCGCCCCGCGCGGTCGGCATCGCACCACGCTCCTGTCCCCCTTCGACTCCCTGATCTGGGAGCGGGCACGTACGGAGCGGATCTTCGGCTTCACCCACCGCCTGGAGGCCTACGTCCCCAAACCGAAGCGGATCCACGGCTACTTCGCGATGCCGGTCCTCGCCGGCGGCCAGTTGGTCGGCCGTGTCGATCCGGCTCGGGAGGGCCGCACCCTGGTGGCCAAGCAGGTCACCCTGGACGGCGCGAAGGCCGTCCCGTCCGTGGCGCAGGCCCTGGTCGAGGCCGCGAGCTGGGTGGACTGCACGGAGGTACGCGTGGAGCGGGTCGACGCCCCCGAACTGCGCGCGCCCCTCGCCGGAGAGCTCCTGCGCCTGCTGGCGTGAGAGGGGTCACCGGATTTCGAGGATCTTCTCCCGCATCGCGTAGACGACGGCCTCCATCCTGGAGTGCAGCTGCAGCTTCTCCAGGATGTTGCGCACATGGTTCTTCACGGTGTTCTCGGAGATGAACAACTGCTTGGCGATATCGCGGTTGTTCATACCGGTGGCGACGAGTTTGAGAACCTCCAGCTCACGGTCGGTGAGCCGCGGCGCGGGCACCAGTCGGCGCTCGTCGGTGCGCTGGATCATCGACTTGAACTCGGTGAGCAGCTTCGACGCCATGGAGGGGCTGATCTGCGACTGCCCGTCGGCCACGGCGCGAATGGCGGTGGCCACCTCGTCGGTCGAGATCTCCTTGAGGAGATATCCCGTCGCGCCCGCCTTGATCGCGTCGTAGAGATCGGCCTCTTCGTCGCTGATCGTCAACATGATGATCTTCGCGCTGGGTGCCACCTCCTTGATGGAGGTGCACGCCTCGATCCCGCCCCGCTTCGGCATCCGTACGTCCATCAGCACGATGTCCGGCAGCAGGTCCGCGGCCTTGTCCACCGCCTCGGCGCCGTCGCCCGCCTCGCCGACGACCTGGATGTCCTCCTCGGCCGCCAGCACGATCTCCAGGCCTCGGCGGAAGAGGGCGTGGTCGTCCACGACAAGGACTCTGATCGGCTCCTTGCGTGTCGAGCCCGCTTCCGGGCCCATGGCGACGACGCCATCGGCATCCTCGACATGCATCGGTCCGAAGCTGTCCGCCATCGTTCCTCCCCCTGAAGGCTGTGGCCTGTGGTCCTGCGCCATCGCCAACCCAAGGCAGCGGCCCACCGGTTGGGCCCTGTGCGGCCATGATTCCATGCCCGGACGACAGTGCGGTCACGGAGCGGGGCGCGAAGTGGTCGCACACCGGTGCCCCTGGGGGCGCACACGCGCTCCAGGGGCACCGGCTCAGCTGTCGCCGGGTGGTTCAGCCGCCCAACGTGCCGCCCGCCGCGGGCGGTTGCGCCTGGGTGACCATCGGGTCCGTGCTGAGGTGGATGACGCCGTAGTCGTAGGCGTGCCGTCGGTAGACGACGCTCGGCTCCTTGGTCTCGGAGTCGACGAACAGGTAGAAGTCGTGGCCGACCAGTTCCATCTCGTAGAGGGCCTGGTCGAGAGACATCGGAGAGGCGACGTGGGTCTTCTCGCGGACGATGAGAGGGCCTTCGCCCTTCACTTCCAGCGAGCCGATCTTCTTGGTGGGCACGCCGTCCGGCTGCTCGTCGGGGACGGCGTGGCCGTTGCCGTTGAGCGTCGCCGCGCCCGGGACGTGGTCCGGGACCTCGGCAGCCGTTAGCCGACGGGCACCGCGGCGCGTGTGACGCTTGTCGTGCTGCTTGCGCAGCCGGGCATCCAGCTTCTCCGCCGCGAGGTCGAGCGCGGCGTACGGATCGTTGGCCGATGCCTCCGCCCGGATCACCGGACCGCGGGAGCGGAGTGTGATCTCCACTCGGTCGCAACGGTCGGCCTGTCGGGGGTTGGGCTCCTTGGACACCTCGACGTCGAGGCTGATCACCTTGCCGTCGAGCTTCTGGATCTTCTCCAGCTTCAGCTTCTCGGCCACGTGCTTGCGGAACCGCTCGGGCACCTCGGTCTTGCGGCCCTTGACGACGATGTCCACGCAGAACTCCGTTCCCGGATCACTCCGCTTCGCTGCGGAGCGTCTCCCTTTTGCACCAGGCTCCGGTCACCCCGGAACCTCGGACTCGGTGACTTCCACCTCCTCCTCCCCCATGGGCAAGATCTCCACCCCATGGCCACGGGTGATTGCAGAAAACCCGCAGCACGGCATTCGGATAGGAGAGGTGCGGCCTGCGCCTTTCTCTCACAACCGAACATATCTCGCCCGGACGGATGTCGTCACCCTCTACCGCGGCGTACCTCCGTTCAGGTGAATTGGTCCTGTCATTACCTGCAACGACGCGAGTTTGCAGTCAGTTCCGGTTTATTTCGAAGGAATCTGGCGACGCAGCGATCACGGCTGCGCAGATCAGGTCACCGGGGCCGTTCACACCCACGATTCCCGGTGCACTGAGTGCCATGTGACTCCCCTTCTCCTTTGATGCCTGCATCTGTTCCCCTCTGCCTTCCCGGGACACACCCGCGTACACAGCCGTAGTTGCTCCAACTGCTCCTCCTGGTCCATCGCGGGTGATCCCCTCACGCACGGCACGCGCCGCCTCCCACAACGAGGCCCCCGTCGTCATCAGGTCGTCGACGAGCACGACCGGACCGCCCACCAGCAACCGGGCACCACCCGCGACCAACTCCAGGGCACCGGCCAGATTGTCCAGCCGCTGCCGGGAGTTGAGCCCCGACTGGTCGGCCACCCACCGCCGCTGCCGCAGTACGGCCACCACCCGGGCCGACGTCCCGCTCCGCCGCAACTCCCCCGCCGCCGCGAGGGCGATCCGCCGCGCCGGATCATGCCCACGCGCCCGCACCACCCCACGCGCGGAGGGCACGGGAACAAGCAACACCGGCGCCTCGACAGCGCTCCGGAGCGGCGGGCCGCCCACGCCCGGCCCGGGTCTCCCCGCAGGTGCCCGCCGTGCGCCCACGGGTGCCTGCCGCGCCCCCGCCGGCCCCTCAGCCCAGTCGTCCCACTCGCGCTCGTCGCCCTCCTCTCCCAGTTCACCGAATCCGGGCGCCCAGTCCCCGTCCCGCCCCGCCGAACCTCCACCCCACCCCGCCGGACTCCCGCACTGCCCCGCCAACCCCCCGTCCTGCCCCGTCACAGCCCCATGGCCCCGCACACGGCACTCCCGGAGCCCCGCCCGCACAGCGCCCGCGAGAGCGGCGCCCAGCGGCCCCGCGAGGGCCAGTGAGCCTCGTTCCTTGTGGGCGAGGAGCATCGCGCGCACCTCGTCCGCGTAAGGAGCCGCCGCATACGTCGCCGGCAACCCGGACGGCTCGGGCACCGGTCGCACCCGGCTCGGTACGGCCCCGCTCAGGGCGGCACGGCACTTCGGACAGAGCACCGTGCGAGGCGTCCCGCAGCCTCCGCACTCGGCCGGCAGCACCAGATCCGTGAGGTCCCGCCACCACCCCCGCATGGCCACCACTGTGCCAACGCCCTCGCCGACCGGCCACCCCTGTGGACAACCGGTGGACGCCTGCCTGTGGACAACCCCGCGCAACCGCCGACAGCCGCCCCCCACACGAGTGCCGCCCCACCCCGGAACATACGAACGGCCGCCTCCTGCCGAGCCTCAGCCCGACCGAAGACGGCCGTTCCCCACTTCCTCACCCCAGATCAACCGGCAAGCACCGCAACCCAGTTGGGCCAGTGATCACCCTCACCCCGGGTAAACCGGCGCCGACCCCGTCTTGACCACCTTCTGCCACTGCGCCCCCGTGGGCAGCCGCACGATCCCGTCCTCCGAGTAGGCCACCAGCGGCAGCTTGTCGTCATCGGACGCGGCGATCTCCTTCACGCCGGTCAGGGCGGTGGGCGCCGGGCCCTCGGGTGTGGAGCCGTCGACCTGGACGTACCGCATCTGCTGCACGCCGCCCTTCGCGCGTCCGACCACCACGAGCCGACTGTCCCCGGCCCACGACATGGCCGTGATCTCCTCCAGGTCCGGGGTCGCGGAACGCAGTTCGAGGACCGAGACCACCGGCTGCTCCCCGGTCGCCCCGCTCCGCTGGATCCGCCCGATCAGCAGGGACCGCTTGCCGTTCTTCTCCACGACGAGCGCGATCCGCACCCCGTCGGCCGCCACCCGAACCGACTCGATCCGGCCGTCCAGCCCCACCGTGTCGACGGCGATCGGCTGGCCGGCGCCGTTCTGCAGCACGAGCAGCCGGGGGTTCTTCGGATCCCGGTCGGCCACCCAGAGGTCGCCCTGGACATCCCAGCTGGGAGCTGTCAGCCGGTCGGCCACCGTCTTGCCCTGGCTGGTCAGCACGGGGTCCCCGAGCGACGCTCCCGACACCATCGACCCGACGTAGAGCGACCTCCCGTCGAGACTGACCCCGGCCCCGCTCTCCTCGTCGCGCGACACCGCCACCGACCCCAGCGGCTTGGTGCCCTCGCCCAGCGCACCCGGCACCGCCTCGGTGTGCGTGCCCCTGCTGCCGCCGGGTATGCGCACCAGGCGGTGCTTGTCGTCCAGGAAGTACAGGTACACCGGGCGGCTCACGGGGCCGCGTGCCACGAGGGACTCCGCGCTGCCCTCGGAGTACAGGCACAGTTGCGCGCCGTTGGCGGCCTGCAGCTCGACCTTGTCCACCGTGGGGGTCATGGTCTGCAGCGTGTAGAGAATCTGGGTCGCCATCTCGTTGCACCGGGTCAGCCCCACTCGCGAGGCCTTCTGGTTCAACGGGACGGTCAGCTTGTTCTGGTCGTCGGGGGTCAGCGAGGTGACCCCCTTGCGCAGGGCCGTCCCGGTGGGGAAGCTCGACCTGACCACGGGCCCGAGCCAGCTGGTGGGCCCGTCGAGGAGCGAACGCACCATCTGCGTCATGGGGTCCACCCGCCGCCGTACGAACACGGGGTCCGCCACGGCGATCGGCTGCGAGGGTGTCCCGACCGTCGTGTTCGACGCGAAGTAGTACTTGTTGACCGACATGTAGTTGCGCTGGAAGTCCGAGCTGCCCATGACGACGCCCTGGGGCAGCCCGTCGATGCGCCACTGTCCGCTCTTCGCGTCCTTCGCCAGGTGCACCCGCTGGCTGTACTGCCCGTCCGCCGGCGAGTACGCCTGCTGCGAGTCCACCGTGGCGACCCGGTCACCGGTCAGTGCGTACGTGAAGGCGTCGCTGTCCTCCCGGCCGCCGGGAGGACGGACGACCTCCGTGCTCGGCCCGTCGGCGAGCACCGTGGTTGACGCCTCCGGCTGCCAGTTCCGCGCCGCCTTGGCGGTCAGGTACAGGCGTGCCGTCTTGTAGTTCGGATCGTCGCTGGTCAGCGCCTCCAGGAAGCCCTGCACTATTTCCGCCTGCGTCGCGTCCTCCTGGGGAGGCATCGCAAAAACCCGCACCTGGGTGTCCTGCCGCGGCGTCGACTCGACACCCCGGAGGTCCCCGCTGTCCGGCATCGAGGCACATCCCGCCAGCACTACGACGCCACACGCGACGTACGCCGCCGCGCGTGCCGGCTTTCGCCGGGCGCCCCCCTCGCGGTCAGCGCCCACGAGATGCCTCCCCCTGCTTGTTCGATTCCTCCGGCACGGCGCCCGGGTCCGTACCGCGCGTGGTGTCACTGCGAGGCGCGTCCGCGGTCCGGTCCTCCTGGCGCCGTGTGCCGCCGGTCGGCCGGGGCACCACGCGCGCGCCGTTGCCGGGCAGCGCCGTCGGGTCGGCTGTCGCGGTCGTGGCGGTCAGCCTCGGGGCGATCGGGGTCCGCGCGGGTATCGACGGCCCCTGATCACCCATCGGCTGCATCGGGACCGTCGCGCGCTTGTCGCCGCCCCCGCTCGGCAGACCGGCGTCATTAAGTCCACGATTACGGCGTGAGTCCTTGGGCTCCAGGGGTATCGGCGAGCCCCGCAGCGGTTCGTCCGCGGTCCGCGGCAGTGTCAGCCGGAACTGCGAACCGCCGCCCGGCTCACCCCACGCCTGCAGCCAGCCGCCGTGCAGCCGCGCGTCCTCCAGGGCGATGGACAGCCCCAGACCCGTCCCACCGGTGGTACGCGCGCGTGCCGGGTCCGCCCGCCAGAAGCGGCTGAATACCCGGGTCGCCTCGCCGGGCTTGAGCCCCACCCCGTAGTCGCGCACCGCGATGGCGACCGCCCCGCCCGCGGTGGCGAGCTTGACTATGACGTCCTTGCCCTCGCCGTGCTCCACGGCGTTGACGACGAGATTGCGCAGCACCCGCTCCACCCGCCGGGCATCGGCCTCGGCGACCACGGGCTGCTGGTCGCCGACCACGCGTATCTGTGTGCCCTTGCGCTCGGCGAGCGGCTCGGCCCCGCTGATGACCCGCCGTACGACCTCCCTGAGGTCTATCGGCTCGGCTTCCAGGGCCGCCGCTCCCGCGTCGAAGCGGCTGATCTCCAGCAGGTCGGCGAGCAGCGTCTCGAACCGGTCCAGCTGGTCGGCCAGGAGTTCGGCCGACCGCGCGGTCATCGGATCGAAGTCCACGCGCGCGTCATGGATGACATCGGCCGCCATGCGTACGGTCGTCAGCGGCGTCCGCAGCTCGTGTGAGACGTCGGAGACGAACCGGCGCTGCATCCGCGACAGGTCCTCCAGCTGCTGGATCTTCAGCTGGAGGTTCTGCGCCATCTTGTTGAAGGCCTCGCCGAGCCGGGCGATGTCGTCCTCACCGGTGACCTTCATCCGCTCCTGGAGACGCCCGGCGGACAGCCGCTCGGCGATTCCGGCGGCCATCCGCACCGGCGTGACGACCTGCCGCACCACGAGCCAGGCGATGGCCCCGAGGAGTACGACGACGAAGAGCCCGGCCGTCGCCAGTGTCCCCTTGACCAGACTGAGCGACTTCTCCTCCTGGGTGAGCGGGAAGAGGTAGTACAGCTGGTACGGGTTGTTGTTCGGGTCGTTGACCTGCTTGCCTACGACCAGCGCCGGCTGGGACTCCTTGCCGTTGCTGTAGATGATCCGGGTGTAGCTCTGGGCCGCCGACGTGTTGTCGTTGACGCGGGCGCGCAGGTCCTCGGGCACGCTGGCGGACGGGTCGACGTACCCGGAACCGCGCGGGCTGCGACCGCCGCCGCTGTCCGTGCCGGCCGGGAGCGTCACCACGTCGAAGGCTCCCTGACCGCCGCTGGACAACGACGACACGAGGTCGCTCATCCAGGAGATGACGTTCTGGGTGGAGTTCCCGTCGGTCGCGGATCCGTCGTCGGCGGTCCCGCTGGCCGCCTCGTCGGCCCGCTGCTTGGCCACGGCGAAGCCACCCGTGGCCTGGCTCTGCGAGGCCTTCACCTTGGCGTCCAGCAGGCCGTTGCGCACCTGGCCGATGACGACGAAGCCGAGCAGCAGGACGACGCCCAGCGACATCAGCAGGGTGGTGACGACGACCTTGAGCTGGATGTTGCGCCGCCACAGCCGCATGACTGGCAGCAGCGGCCGGCGCACCCAGCGCATGAACAGGCGGAGGACCGGGCTGCCCTGGACTCCGCCCTGCAGCAGGCCGCCCTCCAACAGGCGTGCCCAGCGGGAGCCCGCCGCCGTCCGGCCGACAGGCCGCTCCGCGCGGGCCCCGGTCCCCCCGGGTGCCGAAGCGGCACTGTCCCTGGACATGTCAGCTCGGTCCCGCCTTGTAACCGACGCCACGGACGGTCACCACGATCTCCGGCCGCTCCGGGTCCTTCTCGACCTTGGAACGCAGCCGCTGGACATGGACGTTGACCAGACGGGTGTCCGCCGCGTGCCGGTAGCCCCAGACCTGCTCCAGGAGCACCTCACGCGTGAACACCTGCCACGGTTTACGAGCCAGCGCGACCAGCAGGTCGAACTCCAGCGGGGTCAGCGCGATCGACTGCCCGTCCCGCTTCACGGAGTGACCGGCCACGTCGATGACCAGATCGCCTATGGCGAGCTGCTCGGGCGCCGGCTCCTCGGACCTCCGCAGCCGCGCCCGGATCCGGGCGACCAGCTCCTTCGGCTTGAACGGCTTCACGATGTAGTCGTCGGCGCCCGACTCCAGGCCCACCACGACATCGACGGTGTCGCTCTTCGCCGTGAGCATCACGATCGGTACCCCGGACTCCGCCCTGATCAGGCGGCACACCTCGATGCCGTCCCGTCCGGGCAGCATCAGGTCCAGGAGCACCAAGTCGGGCTTGCTCTCACGGAAAGCGGCCAGCGCCTTGTCGCCGTCGGCTACGAAAGACGGCTCAAAACCTTCACCACGCAACACAATGCCGAGCATCTCGGCCAGTGCGGTGTCGTCATCGACGACAAGGACTCGTCCCTTCATAAACGACATCATCCCATTAACTAAATCGTTACCTGTCGTGACCTGTCACACAGCTCTGCCAGCGCCTCCGCCGTCACTGGCGAAACAGCGCCTTCTTCGGTGACGATCGCCGTCACCAGCTCGGGAGGCGTCACGTCGAACGCCGGGTTGTACGCCTGGGTCCCCAGGGGTGCCACCGGAATCCCGCCTCCCGCTCCCGACACCGCCACTTGAGGTGACGTGATCTCCGTCACTTCGAACCCGGGGCGTTGCTCCACCTCGATGGACGCCCCGTCCGGCGTGTCCGGATCCACCGTCGTCACCGGCGCCACCACGATGAACGGCACATGGTGGTAGCGGGCGAGCACGGCGAGCGGATAGCTCCCCACCTTGTTCGCCACCGAACCGTCGGCGGCGATCCGGTCCGCCCCGATCAGCACCGCATCCACCTCCCCGGCCGCGAACAAGGAGCCCGCCGCGTTGTCCGTGAGCAAGGTGTACGCCATTCCGTTGCGTGCCGCCTCATAAGCCGTCAGGCGAGCACCTTGCAGCAACGGACGCGTTTCGTCCACCCAGAGCCGCCGTAGCCGCCCGTCCCGGTGCGCCGCGAGCGCCACCGCGAAGGCCGTGCCCTCACCGCCCGACACCAGCGCTCCGGTGTTGCAGTGCGTCAGAATCCGGTGCCCACCACCGGGCAACAGCTCATCAAGCAGGGCCAGCCCGTGTGCGGCCATCCGTGCGCTGGCCTCGGCGTCCTCCCGGTGCAACCGCCGCGCCGCCGCCAGCGCGGCCGCGGCCGCCTGCTCGGGATCACCCCCCTTGGCCACCGCGTCACGGTGCGCCGCCTGCGCCCTGCGCACGCCGACGGAGAGGTTCACCGCGGTCGGCCGGGCGCCCGCCAGCGCCACCGCGGCCTCGTCCACGTCGAAGCCCCGCGCGGCGGCGAGCGCGACGCCGTACGCCCCCGCGATGCCGAGCAGCGGCGCTCCGCGCACCACCAGCGAGCGGATCGCGTCCACCAGCGCGGAGGCGTCCGTGCACACCAGCTCGACCTCCTCGGCCGGCAGCCTTGTCTGGTCGAGCAGGACCAGCACAGGGCCCTCGGGGGGTTCGTCCCAGCGAATCGCGGGTATCTCGGTCGGCCGGCCGTCCTCGCCGGATTGCGCGTACTGATCAGCCATGCGGTCAGTCTGCCCCGTATCCGGCGGACAATTGAAGGTGTGCAGCCCATACCGCGGCCGGTCACCGGTCGACCGCCCCATGGCACGATGGCTGCCAACCTGCCGCCGCGCCCGCGGACGGGCACCGTGAAGGAGCGACGATGAACGACACTCCGGGCTGGGCCTCGCCCGGATCCGCCCCGCCCGACGGGCCCGAGCCCGGCGCCTCCGGTCCCACCGAGCCGACCGACGGCTCCGACCCCGCGCAGCCCGCGGACCAGCCCGGCACAGACCCGTCGGGCACCGGCCCGCAGTGGTCCAAGGAGCAGCCGCCACCCGTCCAGTGGTCCGCGCCCACCGGCGCCCCTGGCCAGGGGCAGGCACCGCCCCCACCGCCCGGTCCGGGCTGGGGCGGAGGCCATCCCGGCGGCCCGGCGGGCCCCGGGGGGCCTGGGGGATACGGCGGGCCCGGCGGTTACGGCGCTCCCGGCTGGGGAGCCGGTTGGGGTGGTCCCCCGCCCGCGGCCAAGCCCGGTGTGATCCCGCTCCGCCCGCTGGGCGTCGGCGAGATCCTCGACGGCGCCGTCTCCACCATGCGCACCTACTGGCGCACGGTCCTGGGCATCTCGCTCACCGTCGCGGTCGTCATGCAGACCATCGTCGTCCTCGTCCAGGGCTTCGCCTTCAGCGACCTCAGCAGCACCAGCGCCCTCGACGACCCGAACGCCAGCGCCTCCGAAGTCACCCGGGCGATGAGCGAGGCCTTCCTCAGCACCGGCGTCGTCTACCTGGTCGCCCTCATCGGCACGGTGATCGCCACCGCCCTGCTCACGGCCGTCACCAGCCGCGCCGTCCTCGGCAAGCCGGTCACCGCCACGGAAGCCTGGCGTGACGCCCGCCCCCAGGTGCTCAAGCTGTTCGGCCTGATCTGCCTGCTGATCCTCATGGCCATCGTCCTGATCGGCGTCCCCACCGTGCCCGGCATCATCGTGGCCGTCACGGGATCCCAGGACGGCGGCATCGCACTCGCCGTCATCGGTGGCCTCATCGGCTGCTTCGTCACCCTCTGGCTGGCGATCCGCTTCTCCCTGGCCTCGCCCGCACTGATGCTGGAGAAGCAGGGCATCGTGAAGTCGCTGAGCCGCTCCGCGAAACTGGTGCGCGGCTCCTGGTGGCGGATCTTCGGCATCCAGCTGCTCGCGCAGATCATCGCCAGCATCTTGTCCTCCATCCTCGTGATCCCGTTCGCCTTCATCGCCGGGGTGCTGAGCGGCGACGGCCTCAGCGGTCTCGTCAACGGCACCGGCGACGTCGGCTGGACGTTCCTCATCATCAGCGGCCTCGGCGCGGTGATCGGCCGCATGATCTCGTTCCCGATCACTGCGGGCGTCACCGTGCTCCTGTACATCGACCAGCGCATCCGCCGCGAGGCCCTCGACCTCGATCTTGCCCGTGCCGCCGGTGTCCAGGACTACGGCACCGCCGCCGGCCCCACCCCGGGGAGCTGATGCGGTGAGCCTGGCGGGGGGAGTTCTCACAGCGGTGCCCGCGGCGCTGCCGCACACCGTCGAATCGGCCACAAGGGCACTGCTGCGCGCCCACGGCACAGTCGTACGGGCGTCGGCCCTTTCGGGAGACGAGCCGCCGGTGACGATTCCGCGCGACCCCGCGCGGGAGGCTGCCCGGCGTGAACTGTCCAAGCAGATGTACCACGAGAACGACCCCAGCCTGGTGCAACGAGCCCTCGACGCCATCTCGCGCTGGGTCGACAAACTGTTCAGCAGGGCGTCGGAGGCGACACCCGGCGGAACGCTCGGCCTGATCGTCGTCATCCTGGTCGTCCTCGTGGTCGTGGCCGCCCTGTGGTGGCGCCTAGGCACCCCCCACCGCGAACCCGCCTCCGCCGCCGCCCTGTTCGACGACCGCCCCCGAAGCGCCGCCGAGCACCGCTCGGCCGCCGAGGCACACGCCGCCCAGGGACACTGGAACCCGGCCGTGCAGGAACGCATGCGTGCCATCGTCCGCTCCCTGGAGGAACGCGCCCTGCTCGATGTCCGCCCCGGCCGCACCGCCGACGAGGCGGTCGCGGAAGCCGGTCGCGCACTCCCGTCGCACATGGTCGAACTGCGCGCCGCCGCCGCGCACTTCGACGACGTGACGTACGGCGGACGCGGCGCGAGCGAGCAGTCGTACCGCCGCATCGCCGAACTCGACCGCGACCTTGAGCGGACCAGGCCCGTTCTCACGAGCAACGCCCACAACACGGCCCACCACACCAGCCAGGGGGCCGCCGAATGACCACGGAGGCCACGCTTCCCACCACCTCGGCCTCGCCCACCGTCCGCCAGGTGTGGACCCGCGCGCGTGGCATCGTCCTCGCGCTCGTGCTCCTCATGGCAGCCGCCGTCGCGATCGCCGCGATCCGCTCCGACGCCCGGCACGGCGACCTCGACCCGCGCTCCGCCGACCCCTACGGCAGCCGCGCCGTCGCCGAACTGCTCGGCGACCGGGGCGTGTCCACGCGCGTGGTCTCGACCCTGGCCCAGGCCCGCGCGGCGGCCGGCCCGGACACCACCTTGCTCGTCGCCGTCCCGGACCTGCTGACCAAGCGTCAACAGGCCGGTCTGCACGTGGCCTTCGCGAACTCCGGCAGCCGTACGGTCCTCGTCGCTCCAGGCGCTGCGTCCTTGAACCGGCTCGCCCCCAAGGTCACCGTGGACTCCGGGCCCAGCTTCGACTCGCCGCTCTCCCCCGACTGCTCGATGCCCGCCGCCCAGCGCGCGGGCGACGCGGAAACCGGTGACTACCGGTACACGACCACGGCCACCGACGCCGACGAGTGCTACCCCAGCGACGGCCGACCGACCCTGCTCCGGATCCCGGACGCCTCCGGGGGCGGCGACACCGTCGTCATCGGCGCGCCCGACATCCTCTTCAACAAGCGTCTCGACAAGCAGGGCAACGCCTCGCTCGCCCTCCAACTCCTCGGCTCGCGCCCCCATCTGGTCTGGTACCTCCCCTCGCTGTCCGACACCTCGGCCACCGACTCCGGCAGCCAGAGCTTCTTCGACCTGCTCCCTTCGGGCTGGCTCTGGGGCACCCTGCAGCTGTTCATCGCCGCAGCCCTGACCGCCCTGTGGCGGGCACGCCGACTCGGCCCCCTGGTACCCGAAAGACTCCCCGTGGCGATCCGTGCCTCCGAAACCGTCGAAGGCCGCGCCCGCCTCTACCGCAAAGCCAACGCCCGCGACCGCGCGGCCACCGCTCTGCGCTCCACCACCAGCACTCGCCTCGCCCCCCTCGTCGGCGTCCCCGTCTCCCAGGCGCACGCGCCCGAGGCCCTGCTCCCCGCGCTCTCCGCCCACCTCCACGGCGACGGACAGACACTGCACGCCCTCCTCTTCGGCCCGCCGCCCAGCGACGACGAGGCCCTCATCGCACTCGCCGACCAACTCGACGCCCTCGAAAGAGAGGTACGCCGTCCATGATGGACCCGACCACTGACAACGCCGGGACCACGGGGAATCCGGACACCGCCCGGGCCTCCCTCGAATCCCTGCGAGCCGAGATCGCCAAAGCCGTGGTCGGCCAGGACCCCGCCGTGACCGGCCTCGTCGTCGCCCTCCTCTGCCGCGGACACGTTCTACTTGAAGGAGTCCCCGGAGTCGCCAAAACGTTGCTCGTCCGCGCCCTCGCATCCGCGCTCGAACTCGACACCAAGCGCATCCAGTTCACCCCGGACCTGATGCCGAGCGACGTCACCGGTTCCCTGGTCTACGACACCCGCTCCGCTGAGTTCCGCTTCCAGCCCGGCCCGGTCTTCACCAACCTCCTCCTCGCGGACGAGATCAACCGCACCCCTCCGAAGACCCAGTCGTCCCTCCTCGAAGCGATGGAAGAACGCCAGGTCACGGTCGACGGCACCGCGCGCCCACTCCCCGACCCGTTCCTGGTCGCCGCGACGCAGAACCCCGTCGAGTACGAGGGCACGTACCCCCTCCCCGAGGCCCAACTCGACCGCTTCCTGCTCAAACTGACGATCCCTCTCCCTTCCCGCCAGGACGAGATCGACGTCCTCACCCGCCACGCCGAGGGCTTCAACCCCCGCGACCTGCACGCCGCCGGCCTGCGCCCCGTAGCGAACGCGGCCGACCTCGAAGCAGCCCGCGCGGCCGTCGCCAAGACGACGATCTCCCCCGAAATCACCGCCTACGTAGTCGACATCTGCCGCGCCACCCGCGAATCGCCGTCCCTCGCCCTCGGCGTGTCCCCGCGCGGCGCCACCGCCCTCCTCGCCACCTCGCGCGCGTGGGCCTGGCTCACGGGCCGCGACTACGTCATCCCCGACGACGTGAAGGCCCTGGCACTCCCCACCCTCCGCCACCGCGTACAGCTGCGCCCCGAGGCCGAGATGGAGGGCGTGACGGCGGACTCCGTCATCAACGCGATCCTCGCCCACGTCCCGGTCCCCCGCTGATGGCCCTCACCGGCCGCGCCGCCCTCCTCGCAGCCCTGGGCTCCCTCCCCGTAGGCATCTGGGAACCCAGCTGGACAGGCATCCTGGCCGTCAACGCCCCCCTGGCGGTGGCCTGCGCCTGCGACTTCGCCCTGGCCGCCCCCGTACGCCGTCTGAGCCTTAACCGGTCGGGCGACACCTCCGTACGCCTGGGCGAATCCGCCGACGTCACCCTGACCGTCACCAACCCGTCCCGCCGCCTGCTCCGAGCCCGCATCCGCGACGCCTGGCCCCCCAGCAGCTGGCTCCCCGGCACGGAATTCGCCGCTTCCCGCCACCGCCTGACGGTCCCGCCCGGCGAACGCCGCCGCCTCACCACCCGCCTACGCCCCACCCGCCGAGGCGACCGCCAGGCGGACCGGGTGACCATCCGTTCCTGCGGCCCTCTCGGCCTCCTCACCCGCCAGGGCACGCACGTGGCCCCCTGGGCAGTACGCGTCCTGCCCCCGTTCACCAGCCGCAAGCACCTCCCGTCGAAGCTAGCCCGCCTGCGCGAACTCGACGGCCGCACCAGTGTGCTGACCCGCGGCGAAGGAACGGAGTTCGACAGCCTGCGCGAATACGTCCCCGGCGACGACACCCGCTCCATCGACTGGCGCGCCACGGCCCGCCAGACCACGGTCGCGGTACGCACGTGGCGCCCCGAACGCGACCGTCACATCCTCCTGGTCCTCGACACCGGCCGCACCTCAGCCGGCCGCGTCGGTGACGCCCCCCGCCTCGACGCCTCCATGGATGCCGCCCTACTCCTGGCAGCCCTGGCATCCCGCGCCGGCGACCGCGTGGACCTCCTCGCCTACGACCGCCGGGTCCGCGCCCTCGTCCAGGGCCGCACAGCACGCGACGTGCTCCCTTCGCTGGTCAACGCAATGGCGACCCTCGAACCGGAACTCGTCGAAACAGACGCCCGCGGTCTGGCCGCCACCGCGATCCGCACGGCACCCCGCCGCTCCCTGATCGTCCTGCTGACAAGCCTCGACGCGGCCCCCGTCGAAGAGGGCCTGCTTCCCGTGCTCGCCCAACTCACCCAGCGCCATACGGTTCTGGTGGCGTCCGTGGCGGACCCGCACATCGCGCGCATGGCTACGGCACGTGGAACCACGGAGGCGGTCTACGAGGCGGCAGCAGCGGCACGCGCCCAGACCGAACGCGACCGCACTGCGGAAAAACTCCGCCGACATGGCGTCACCATCGTCGACGCGACACCGGACGACCTCGCACCGGCACTGGCGGACGCGTATCTGGCTCTCAAGGCTGCGGGACGTCTGTAATCCAGCGCTCTGCTGCTTTTCAAGCAGAGCGCTTTTCAGGACCCTTTAAACGCAGAAAACCCCTGTACCGAATAAACGGTACAGGGGTTTTCGCAATATTTGTTCGGCGGCGTCCTACTCTCCCACAGGGTCCCCCCTGCAG
>NZ_JBFAJD010000043.1:0-81408 GCF_040655035.1 Streptomyces sp. NPDC050549 | reverse complement strand
GCGTGCTCGTCGCCCCGAGGTCGAGTGAGCGGGACGGCTGGAGGGTCTGGTGCTGGGCGCGCCTGCCGAAGGCGGACAGCCAGGGGGTGACCGTCTCCTTGGACAGGGTCACGATGTAGGAGCCGGCGGCGTCGGCGCCCACGGCGCCCGCGTCGAAGGTCACCCGCAGCCCGCCGTCCGCGGTGAAGTCCATGTCGTCGAGGAGGGACGTGAGGTTCGAGCGGTCCGTGAACGCCTCGTTCAGCGTGTCCGCGTCCGTGCCCTCCCGCCCCTTGAGCCTGTCTTTCAGGGCGGTGACGAAGGCGTCTCGGGAACCGTCCGCGACGAGTGCGAGTGCCGTGCGGTATGCGTCGGCCTTCCCGTCGTACCAGTAGGTGCGACTGGACAGTCCGTTCCCGGCGGTGGTGCCGTCCTGAGTGCTGAGCCGGACGCCGAGGACGTCCCCTGAGGCGACCAGGAACTGGTGGCTGATGTTGAGCTCGCTGTGGTCGCCCTGACACGTCGAGCGGAAGGTTGCCAGGCGCTCCTCCACGTACTTCTTCATCACGTCGGTCATCGCGCTCGCGCCGGGCACGTCGGGGTAGCTGGTGGCCCACGCGCAGGAGGTGCTCTCGCTGTTGTCGTTGACGAGCTGCAGGCCCTTGATCTTCGAGGGGTCCACGGAGTGGACCGGGGAGACGGTGGAGGACGAGCCGGGCCGTGCTCCGGCGGTCGTCGAACTCGCCGTTCCGGACGATCCGGACGAGCACGCCGCTGTCGCGGAGAGCGAGCCGAGCAGGAGGAGAGAGGGGAGGACGAGGTGTGTGCGCATGAGGACCAGAACCTGGGATCGGGGACCAGCGGAGTCCGATCCTGCAGGTCAGGGCTATTTTTCAGCGACTGTCGCAGTCGCTGTGAACAAAAAACTCCTCTCGCGCTCCAGGTCCGTCATCACTCACCGTGTCCTGGGGCACACCTGCCGGTACGACACGTCGGGCACGTACGTGCGCCACTGTGCGCCGGTGAGTCCGCCTCCGGCCCGGGCACACAGGACGCGGACGATGTCGTCCGGGGCGACCGGGTAGCCCTGCAGCAGCACGTCCAGCCCGCCGGCGTACAGGGTGGCGCCGTCGTCGGTGAAGGCGAGGGTGTCGATCTCGTCGCCGGCGGTGGGCAGGTCGGTGCCGAGCTGCTGCTGCCCGGCGGTGTCCCACAGGCGCAGGGTGCCGTACTGGCCGCCCACGGCAAGGGTGGAGCCGTCGGGCGAGAAGGCGAGTGCGCCCACGGCCTCGGCGGCACCGCGGGGGCCGGTGTCCGAGGTGCCGGTCAGCAGGCCCATCCGAGTACGCAGGTCACCGTCCCACAGCGTCACGTGCCCGGTGGAGTCGCCGGCGGCGAGCCGGGTGCCGTCGGGGCTGAAGGCCAGCGCGGTGACCTGCCGGCCGTCGGCCAGGGCGTGCCCGCGCACGCGGCCGGACGGCAGCTCGGCGTACTGGTCGGCGGCGTCGGCGAGCAGGCGCCCGTCGGGCCGCAGCGCGAGACTGCCCTGGGAAAGGGCGTTCAAGGTGGCGGTCCGCCGGTGGCCACGGGTGTCCCAGACCTCGGCCGCACTGCCGCCGCCCGTGGAGCGGACGGCCAGCAGTGTCCGGCCGCCGGGGCCGAGGGCCAGTGCGTAGACGGTGCGGTCGGCCGCGCCGGACGTCTCGAACGACGTGCGGACCCGGTGCGCGCGCATGTCCCAGACGCTGAAGCGCTGGCGCAGGGAGCCGTGCGAGGAGACGGTGTCGGCGACGGCGAGGAAGCGGCCGTCCGGGCTGTAGGCCAGTAGCGGGGGGCCGTCGCCGGTGTCGGTCGGCTGGGGGCCGAGCGTGGTGCGGGTGAGGACGGCTCGGCTGCCGGTGGCGCGCAGCTCGAAGCGGTAGCCGGTGCCGGAGCGGGTGGCGGTGGCCAGGACGGAGCCGTCCGGGTCGAGCGCGGTCGCGTCGGTCGGCGTGCGCTGCCAGTGGGCGTCCAGGCGGTCGCTCATGTCGTACGTGCGGACCGTGGCGCCGTCGAGATAACGGAGTGTCCGGTGGCTCGTGTCCGGGTCCCAGGCCAGGCCTGTCACCTCGGCGCCGGCCAGCGGCGTGTGGAAGACCTGAGTGCCGCCGTTGGCCAGTCGCCACACGGCGATCTCCTTGCTGTCGGCCGTGGCCAGGAACTGCCCGTCCGGGGAGAGGACGGCGTCCGTGAAGCCCGTGGTGTCGGCGCTGGCGAAGTCGGCGACCTCTCGCCCGCCGGAGACGTTCCAGACCGTGGACGTGTTTCCGAGGACGGCGGCCAGGCGCCGACCGTCCGCGCTGAACCGCAGCAGACGCGAACCGCCGTCTGCTCCCGAGCCGGTACCGCAGACGCCGCCGCGCGCCCTCTCCCAGGCGCCCGTCAGCTTCCTGCCGTGGACGGTGTCCCACGCCTGGGGTGCGCCGCCGGCCGTGCACAGGGCGAGGAGACGGCCGTCCGGGCTGACGGCGGCGGCGGTCAGGCCGCGCGGCACGTCCGTGGTGAACAGCGCCTTGCCGTCGCCGGTCCGGTGCACGCGCACCGAGCCGGCGCCGTCCGACGGACCGGTGAGGTAGGTGCTGCCGTCGGCCGCCCAGTCGACCGTGTCGCCCAGGTCGGCGACGGTTCTGCCGGAGGCGAGGTTCCACAGTTGGTCGCCGTCCTGGCCGCTGACGACGAGGAAGCGGGCGTCGGGGCCGCCCTCGGCGACCTCGGTGCCGGCGGGCAGGTGGTAGGTGGCGGTGACCCGGTGGTCGGCCACGTTCCGGACGGTCACCCTGCCGTCAGTGACGGTGACCAGGGAGCGACCCTGGCCGGTGAGGTAGCGCTGGACGTTCTCGCCCGTCTGCGGGTCGGTGAAGGTGTCCCGCTCCGGCCGGGCCAGAGCCTCGAGCAGGGCCGAGCGGGACTCGGTCAGCGGGGCGAGCCGCCAGGCCGCGACCGAGAGCCGGGCGGCTGTGCGGGGGTCTGCGGCGCGCAGGCTGCCGGCCACTGTGGCCAGGCGGCGGGCGGCCGCCTTGGCCGCCTCCTCCTCGCTCGTCCGGCCCCTTTGCCAGGCCAGCAGGCCCGCGGCCAGCGCGAGCACCAGGAACGCGGACAGGCCCGCGGTGAGCACGCGGGTACGGCGGGTGGCCCGTGCCTCGGCCTCTTGCTCGGCGTCCCGCGCGGCGCGCGAGGCGTCAAGGAACGCCCGCTCCAGCTCGGCGAGGTCGTCCTGTGAGGGTCCGCCGAGCAGCTCCTCGGCCTGGGCCAGCCGCGCCCCCCGGTACAGCGCGCTGGCATCCCGGTCCAGCTGCTCCCAGGCGCGGGCCGACTCGCCGAGCAGGCGCTGCGCGCGCAGCCGCTCCCGGCCCTCCTCGATCCAGCCTGCCAGCCGGGGCCAGCCGGTGATCAGCACTTCGTGGGCCAGTTCGACGGTGTCGCCGTCCAGGGTGACGAGCCGGGCGGCGGCGAGGCGTTCCAGCACGTCCTGCGCGTCGGGCCCAAGCTCGGCCCGGGACGCCGGGCGGCGCGTGTCGGCGGCGCCGTCCCCGGGGGCGATCAGCCGCAGCAGGATGCGGCGGGCGGTGCGGGCCTGCTCCGGCGCCAGCTCGCCGTAGACCTGTTCGGCGGTGGTGGCGATCGCGCCGTGCACGCCGCCCGCCTCCTCGTACGCCGCCAGGGTGAGGGTGCGGCCGCGGCGTCGGCGCCAGGTCTCCAGCAGGGCATGCGAGAGCATCGGCAGGGCGCCCGGCTGGTCGGTGACCTCGTCGATGACGCGGGCGGTCAGCGCGCGCTCGACGTTCAGGCCCTCGGCGATCGCGGGCTTCGTGATCACGTCCCGCAGTTCCTCCCGGCCCATCGGCCCGATCAGCAGGGTTGCCCGGCCGACCGCCGCTGCCAGCTGCGGATGGGTGCCGCAGTGGCCGTAGAAGTCGCCGCGCACGGCGATGGCCACGCGCAGCCGGCTCGCGGGATCGCGGGCGGACAGCAGCAGATCCAGGAAGCGGTCGCGTTCCGCGCGGTCATGGCAGAGGGTGAACAGCTCCTCGAACTGGTCGACGATCACCCAGGTGTCCAGGCCGCCGTCCTCTCCGTCCCCCGCGTCTTTCGGGACGAGTGCCCGTTCGTGCGTGCACGCGGGCTGTTCACCGGGAGTGAGCACCCGGATCACCGCGGGACGGTCGGCGCCCTGCGCCTGCCGCAGCGCCGGGATCAGCCCGGCCCGCAGCAGGGACGACTTGCCGCTGCCGGACGGGCCCGACACGACCGCGAACCGGTGCGCGCGCACCAGGCCCAGCAGCTCGCCGACCTGCTCGTCCCGGCCGAAGAAGAGATCGCTGTCACCCGGTTCGAAGCGGGCCAGGCCCCGGTAGGGTGCCCGCTCCTCGGCCGAGGGCGCCCGGACCTCCGCGTCCGCCTCCCGCCAGCGCCGCTCCCACTCGTCGGGGTCGGCGGCCAGCGCCTGAACGTAGGCGCGCACCAACGCGAGCGAGGGCAGCTGGTCGCCTGCCGCCGCCTGGGACAGCGCGGTGGTCGAGTAGCCCGCCCGCTCGGCCATCTCCCGGTACGGCGGCTTTCCCGCCTTCTCGCGCAGCAGCCGCAGCTCGTGCGCGAACCGCTGCACGGGTCCGGCATCGGGGTCCACCGGTTTTTCGCGTCGTCCCACCGGGCCGTACCTTTCGACCTGCAAACACACCAGTGATCGGCGCCCAACCTACGTTCGGCTGCCGATTCGAGGCAATTCCGGCCCATTCTGCGGACGCGGGACCGACACGGCGTGCCTCCGACCGGTATGGGCGGAGGCACGCCGTGGAGCTGTCCGGATGGCTAGCGCACAGTGCGGTAGGCCGTGTGGATGGTCTCCGTGGCGGTGTTGCCGTCGGTGTCGGTCAGGGACGCCCGGAAGGAGACGGTGCCGGGCTTCTTCGGGTGGGTGAGGGTGAGGTACCGCTTGCCGGCGTGGTCCGTGTGGACGGTGACTGTCTTCCAGGTGCGGCCGCCGTCGTACGACACCCGCACGGTCAGCGACTTCAGGTGGCCCTTGGCCCCGGCCGGGCCCTGGAGCGACAGCGGCACCGTGAGGCGGGCGCCCGCCTTGGCGGTGTCGGTCAGGCTCAGCTTCGGGTGGAAGCGGACGACGGAGAGCGGGAAGGGGACCCCTTTGGTCTCGCCGTTGTCGCGGGAGGTGAAGGTCCACACCGCGTCCACGTGATCGCTGGTCCGGTAGTCCTTGGTGCGGTCGGTGCTGATGGACAGCCGGTAGCGGGTCGGTCCGGCGGGCAGGCCGCCGTAGACGTTCAGGCAGGTGTCGTCGGTGGTGGAAGTGAAGACCCGGGAGCCGGAGCTGAGCCGGGTGGTGATGGTCGCCTGGGGGAGGTAGGCCAGGTCGCCCGGGCCGTCGGAGAACATCGGCACGCACACATAGGAGAACCCGCCGAGCCGCTTGGCGCCGGTTCCGGAGGCCGGCGCGACGGCCGGCCCGTGGACACCGCCGCCGAACGTGACCCGGTACGTGTGGCCCGGCTCGAAGCGGCGGTCGGTGAGGAAGTTGAATATGTCCTCGTTGTGCAAGCCGTTGCCGATCTCGGCGCCCAGGTTCCAGCGCAGCCCGCGGTCGGTGCTCAGGTACTGCACGACAGAGGCGGTCGGTGCCGGGCGCCGGGCGCCTTCCAGGGCGACGGACGCCCGGCCGAGCTGCGGCCAGTCGGGTATGGACCAGTTCACCTGGGGCGTGGTCTCGGCGCCGGTCAGGGTGGTCGCGACGGAGGTGTTCACCCGGGCCATGTCCCGGGTGCTGGAGAAGCTGCGGTTCAGACCGGTGAAGAAGGAGCCGGTACGGGTGGTGACCAGGTTGTACGCCGGGGAGGTGGCGGTGCGCTGCCAGATCCCGCCGAACTGGGCGACGAAGGAGCCGGCCGGGGTGCCGGAGCCGATCTGGCCGAGGGCGGTGTCACCGACGTCGACGGTGTTCCCGCCGACGTAGTCGTAGGCGGCCTTGGCGCCGTGGGCCGCGAAGAGGACCTGCGCGTCGCGCGGGGTCGCCCGGCGGTCGGGGGCGGTGATCTTCACCGGCTTGGCCCTGCGCCCGTCGAGGGCGAGGCTGGTGTCGTGGTCGAGCGTCAGGCGGGGTGCCACCAGCAGGGCGGTCTTCCCCCGGGGGTCGGTGGTCTGGACGTCGACCACGTAGTGGCCCCTGGGCAGCCGCAGGGTGACCGTGCCGTCGGGGTGGTTCTTGCCGTCGTCGAACGGCGTGTACTGCTTGCCGGTGTCCAGGTTCGCGACGACGACGCCGGGTGAGTCGTCCCGCTTGCCGTCGCGGCGGGTGACGGTCAGCTTCAGCTTGTGCGACTCCACCTCACGGACGACGCCCAGAGCGGTGCGCACACTCTGCCCGCCGCCGCTCGCGGTCACCGCACCGGAGTAGGCGCCGTCGGTGCCGCCGAGCCGGGTGTCGGCGCTGACCGTGGCCTGCGCGGTGCCGCCGGCCGGGACGGTCAGCCGGGCCGGGGAGACCGTGAACATGCCGGCGGGAGCGCTGCCGCCGTCGGGGCCGGTGACGTCGGAGGTCAGGTCCAGAGTGACGGGCTTCGTGCCCGAGTTGCGGTACGTCAGCGTCCGGGTCGCCGGCTGGTCGTCGTCGTGCGGCCAGGCGGCGACGCCGAAGCCGGTCGAGGACGGCTCGGTGGTGACGTCGGCGCCGGTCGCCCGGGCCAGGTCGACCCGGCCCGCCCCGACCTCGTACGCCGTCGTGCTGGTCAGCGGCTCTGCCGAGGCGGTCAGCGCGGCCTTGATCCGGTCGCCGGTCCAGTCCGGGTGCTCCTGGGCGAGGATCGCTGCGGCGCCCGCGACATGCGGGGTGGCCATGGAGGTGCCCGACATCTTCACGTATCCGGGCGCCACCTCCTCGCCCTCGCTGCCGTGGGCGGCCCGCGCCGCGACGATGTCGACACCGGGCGCGGCGATGTCCGGCTTCAGCGCGCCGTCCGCGGTCGGGCCGCGGCTGGAGAAGTCGGCGACCTTGTCGTGCCGGTCCACCGCGGCGACGGTCAGGGCCGACGCGGCCGAGCCCGGAGTGCCGACGGTGGTGTCGGAGGGGCCTTCGTTGCCCGCGGCGACCACGAACAGGGCGTGGGAGGAGGCCGACAGGGTGTTCACGGCCTTCTCCAGGGGGTCCACCCCGGGGGTGTCGGTGTCGCCCAGGCTCATGCTGACGACTTTGGCGCCCTGCGCCACGGCCCACTGCATTCCGGCGATGATCGACGAGTCGGATCCGACGCCGGTGTCGTCCATGACCTTGCCGACCAGCAGCTTCGCACCGGGCGCCACGCCCTTGTACTTGCCGTGGCTTTCCGCACCGGAGCCGACGATGGTGGAGGCGACGTGGGTGCCGTGGCCCTGCTTGTCGTCGGTCGAGCCGGAGTCGGAGCCGGTGTCGGAGTCGGAGTCGGCGAAGTCCTTGGTCTTGAGGATGCTGCCCTTGAGGTCGGGGTGGGTGGCGTCGATGCCGGTGTCCAGGACGGCGACCTTCACGCCCTTGCCGTCGTAGCCCTTCTTCCAGGCCGTGGGGGCACCGATCTGCGCGACGCCTCCCTCGGGATCGGGGTCGCCGTCGGCCTGCGCCGCCACCTTGACCCGCCCGTCGAGCCACACCCGGTCGATGCCGGGGGCCGCGGCCACGGAGGCGTGGTCGGCGACCGGGTCGGTGAGCGCCCGCCACACGCCGCCGACGTCCGGCTTGTCGGCGGCCAGTGCCACGCCGCGGACGGCGGGCAGCACTTGCTCGACATCGGCGTCGGTGGCGGCCAGGGCACGTCGGGCACCGGCCTGGATGCCGCTGCCGCCCCGGTAGGAGACGATCAGCGGCAGCTGCTTGCGGTGGGCGTCGTCGTAGCCGTCCTTGACGAGTTGCGTGATGTCGAACAGGCGGCGGTCCAGCCGGCCGCTGTCCAGCAGCCGGGTCGCGTCCTGCGGGACGACGTAGGTGTGGCCCGCGAACCGCCGTATCGAGAAACCGATGTGCCCGCGGCCTTTGCCACGCCGCACACCGGTCACCCGGCCCGTGCCGTCCATGCTCACGGTGTCACCGGTCACCAGCGTCACGGGGACGCCGCCCCGGGCCGACCCGCCGGCCGCCGTGGCCGTCAGGTCTGCCGACGGGCCCGCTGCCGCCGGGGTGACGGCGGCTGCGAGCCCGGCCACCACCAGCAGGGCCGAAGTCCCGTACGCGGCACCCCGAGCCGTCAGTCTCTTCCCTGTCCGGCTGTGCTTGTTGCGCAATGTGCTGTCTCGCTTCCCCGTGAGTCGACTCGGTGGATGGCCGTGGATGAGGCCCGTCCGCGCGGGCGCACGGGCGGCCCGGGCCCACACAAGGGGGGCGTGTGAGCCGGGGCCGCCTGAGCCGTCGGCGGTGCAGTGCCGTCGGCCGTGAACGAGTCTTGGCCTCCGGGGAATTGGTCAGTAGCCCCTCTCGGGCACTGAAAAATCGGGGGAGATCCCTGTTCGCTCGGCCTCGGCCGTTCGGCCGACGTGCGCGGCCGGTTACGCGACGGAAGGTGGCCTTTCGGCCGACCCGGCTGTGCCGGTGGGAGGTTGGGGTCGCGCCGTGGATCTCCTGAGCAGCGTGCGCGCCATCGGCGCGTCTCCCGCACCGTTCGGTCGCCGGCAGGGCCTCGTGCGGGCGTTCGGCATCGTCCTGCTGCTGTCGGCGGCAGGGGTGGACCTGCTGTTGGCCGGCGCCGACGGCGGTTCGTGGTGGCCTCAGCTGGTGGTGCTTCCGATGGGTCTGGCGGCACTCCTGTGGCCCGTCGCCCGGCGGCCGGCATGGCTCACCACGGCGGTGCTCACGGCCGTGCCCGCGGTCCTCTCCGGTGCAGTGACGGCGGTGGTGTTCCTGTCCGGCAGGGAGGCGTTGTCCGGACCCGGCGAAATCGCGATCCTGCTGTGCCTGCTCCTTGTCGCGGTGCGCGACTGCCCCGTGCGGTGGGCGGTGGCGTGCGGCGTTCTGGACGGTGCTGCGGTTGTGGGGCTGCCCTACAGACAGGCTGCCGGCCACTCGTCGGTCAATCCGTTCGGAATGCTGGTGTTGGCCGGCGTGGCCGTCGGACTCGGCGGGTACCTGCGGGCACTGGACCACCGCCGTCGTGTGGCGATCACCGAGACCCAGCGGGCCGAACGCCTCGCCATGGCTGCCGACCTGCACGACTTCGTGGCCCACCACGTCACCGGGATCCTGGTGCAGACGCAGGTGGCCCAGCTCCTGGCCTCGACCGACCCCGAGCGTCTGGCCGAGATCCTCAAGGACGTCGAACACTCCGCCACCGAGGCACTCGCCTCCATGCGGCGTACGGTCGGCCTGATGCGCGAGACCCCAGAGGCGGGTACCACCGACCGCAACCCGGCGGGCGATCTGGCCGCACTCCCCGAACTGGTGGCGGGCTTTTGCGGGCCCGTCGGCCCGAAAGCCGCGCTGCACCGCGATCCGTCGGTGCCCGACGACCTGCCCCATGAGGTGCAGGCCGCCGCCTACCGGGTCGTCCAGGAGGCCCTGACCAACGTGCGGCGGCACGCAGCCGACGCCGCCGAGGTGACGGTCGGCCTGGCCTACGACGGCCGTGCGCTGGAGGTGACGGTGCGCGATGACGGCCGTGGCGGAACCCGGCTGCCCCAGGCCGCGCGCGGCGGCGGCTTCGGCCTGGTCGGGCTGACCGAACGGGTCACCGCGCTCGGCGGCGAACTGCGCACGGGACCCCGTCCCGGTCGCCGGGGCTGGGAGGTCATGGCGATCCTGCCGGCGGAGAAGAAGTCGTCGTGAGTGCCGCAGCGCGCTCGGCTCCACGCCGCTGAGCGCCGGACGGAACCGCGGGGACGTGCCAGAGAACCGTGACGTTCCGTCATCAGCCGTTCGGCCGAGGTCCGGGCTGTCGGGCCGGTTGCTCGTGGCCGTTCGGCCGAGGCGGCGGCCCTTGTCACGAAGGGAGATTGGAGGCTTGTCAGGTCACAGGGGCAGGAGAGATGAGCATGACCATCCGGGTGGTCGTCGTTGACGACCAGGACATGGTGCGTTCGGGGTTCGCGGCGTTGCTGTCGGCGCAGAGCGACATCGACGTCGTGGGTCAGGCACCCAACGGCCGGCTCGGCATCGAGGTCAGCCGCAGCACGCATCCCGACGTGGTGCTGATGGACGTCCGCATGCCGGAGATGGACGGGCTGGAGGCGGCGCGGCAACTGCTCGATCCGCTGCCCGGTGTGGTGCACCGGCCCAGGGTGCTCATGCTGACCACGTTCGACATCGACGACTACGTCTACGCGGCCCTGCACGCCGGGGCCAGCGGCTTCCTGCTGAAGGACGCCCCGGTCGCCGAACTGGTGCAGGCGGTACGGGTGATCGCCGCCGGTGAGGCGCTGCTCGCACCGTCCGTCACCCGACGCCTCATTGAGGACGTGGCCCGGAGCCGCCCCGTCCCGCGCCAGGACACACGCGTGCGGCTGAACGGCCTCACGCCCCGGGAGACGGAGGTTCTGCTCCTGGTCGCGCAGGGCCTGTCGAACGCCGAGATCGCCGCGAGGCTGGTGGTGGCCCAGCAGACCGTCAAGACTCACATGACCCGGCTTCTCACCAAGCTCGGTGCCCGCGACCGTGCGCAACTCGTTGTCCTCGCCTACGAGTCGGGGCTGGTCGCCCCGGGGAGGTCCCACCCGGCCCCGGGCACCTGATACCCGGGTGTGACACCGGAGTTGACACCTGGGTGTGACGTGCGCCCCCTGCCGGCGCTCCAGCGTCACCGCGCCCTGACCGACCAGGACCGGTTTCGCACGGAGCGCGCATGCACCGGCGCATCGACATCGATCACATCGTCCGGCTCTACCGCGCCTACGCCCACGACCTCGACCGGGTCCGCGAGAAGCAGCGGAAACTGCTCGCGCCGCCGACCTTGCTGAAAGCCCAACTCGACGACCTCGAGGCGGAGATCACCTGGCTCCTGCTGCGTGGGACCCGCCCCGAGACGGTGGCGGATTTCGGCACCTTCCACGGCTGGTCCACCACCTGGATCCTCCAGGCCCTGAGGGAGGACAACGGCACCGACCACCCACGGCATCACGGTTTTGGCGCCGCGGCGGGCCGACACAGGGATGCCCCCGGCGGGACGCACGGAGTGCGCCGCCGGGGGCTGCTCGGTGCGGGCCTCGTCCTCAGAACGCGGGGACCGCTGAGGGGCGAGCCTTGTCGATGTTGCCGGCGAGGTTGCCGGCCAGCGGGAAGTCGGCTCTGCCCCAAGTGGCGTCGGACATCTTGGTCGTCAGGTCGCTTCTCATCAGATCCAGGGTGACCAGGCCCGGCTTGTCCCATCCGCCGTTGCTCCAGGCCTCCGGTACCTCACCCCACTCGGCGAAGCGGAAGGCGTGCGCGCTCGCGCCGTCCTTGTGGTACACGATCTCGACGTGATTGCTGTCCCTGGGCACCTCGTTGATCGGTGGGTCCATAGCCGCGGTGCCGGGAGGCGGCGAGATGGCGGGGGCGCTCCTCGCCCTGCTTCCGGAAGACCACGACGGACTCCCAGTCGCGGCGGCGCACGAAGGCGTCGGCGCCGTTCAATGTCTGTCCTTCTCGGAGTAGAGGCGCACCAGCCGTTTCTGCACAGGGACTTGGGTTCAGCACGGCGGCCGAGGCGCTGCCCTGCAGGCCGGCGCTCAGCGCGGTGGCGCTGAGCGCGACGAGCAAGGTCTTGCCGAGGCGGCTACGGGGCTTCCTGCTGCGCTTGACTGCGGGGAACGCCTTGCGTCTCCGGTTGCTCGGTCTGCCGGGGATCCGGCGTGGTCTGTGCCGGGAATCCAGCGGGGCGAGACCGAGACTGGGCAGCGGGACATTGTTCAGCAGCCGGTTTCGGCAGGGTGAAAAATCGCGCGCCGAGGATAGGCGGGTCGTTTCCGATGCCGGCACGCGCCGCACATCCCCGGGGCCGCCGTGGGCACAGGCGATTCGACCGGCGAAAGGGGCGAAGGGCCGGTCTTTCGAGACCGAGAGACGGTCGGCGGTGTCGAGCGGTGCCGCGACTGGTCCGGGTGCCCGGTTCCCGCCGAATCGGCGGTGCGCCCGGAGTCCGACAGGGGTGCTCGGAGATCCGGGCGACGGCAGGAGGTGTCGTTGGGTCGATACGACACCTCCTCCGCGTCGCCGGACCCGAATCGAGTGGTCCGGGCCGAGGCGCCGGCCCCGCCCGGGGGGCGCGAGCACGTTGCGGGCTCCTATGCGGGTGTCGTATGGACCAGGCGGCCGTGGAAGATGAGTGAGGCGGCCTGTTTGAGGCGGCGGACGCGGATGCTGACCTCGTAGGCGTCGATGCCGTCGATGGCGGCGACGCTGGTGGTGAGGTAGCGGTAGAAGTCCTCGGCGTCGCGGCAGATGACGCTGACCATCAGGTTGTGGTGGCCGCTGATGGCGCCGGCGAAGGCGACCTCGGGGTGTCGCGCGAGTGCCTCCCCGGTCTCTTCGAGGCGGGCGGGGGAGACGCGCAGCCAGAGGGTGGCGTTGAGGGTGTGGCCGAGGCGCTCGGGCAGCAGCTCCACGTCGTAGAAGAGGGTGCCCGAGGTCTCCAGGGTTTCCAGGCGGCGGGCGACGCGGGCGTTGGACCAGCCGGTGAGTTCGGCGAGGCGGGTGTGGGTGGTGCGGCCGTCCTCGGCGAGGGCGTCCAGCAGGGGAGCGTCCTCGTCCGTGGGGGGCCGCAGTGGTCCGGTGGGCGCGGTTGGCCGGTCGGCGGTGACCTGCCTCACCTGCTCGGGGGTGAGGCCGTCGCCGTAGGCGGTCCATTCGCTGGTGCCGGTCTCGCCGAAGGAGTGCAGGAGGAGGTCGATGCTGACGTCCAGGACCGAGGCGGAACGGGGCAGTTGACGCAGGAGGATGTCGTCGCGCTCAGCCTCGACGGGGGATCGGATCATGCAGATGATCTCCGAGCCGCCGGAGGCCAGGTTGGCGTAGGCGATGTCCGGCCGCTTGGCCAGGGAGTCCGCCAGGGGCCCGACCCGGTCGGGGCGGGAGCGGATGCGGGCCACCCACTGGGCTTTGCCGTGAACGGCCGGGTTGACCAGGCCGACCACACGCATCACCCCGCTGCGGCGCAGGGCGTGGTAGCGGCGGGCGGCCGTCTGCTCCGACACGTCGGTCACCTCGGCGATGTGCCGGAACGGGAGGCGGGGCGCGCACTGGAGCGTGTGGAGGATTTTCCTGTCTACATCGTCGATCACGAGAGGAGTCTGACACGTAGCCGTGGCTGTTTAGAGGTTTCTGTTCGTTTCGAGCCCTTGAGTTCATGGTTATGGGCTGTGAGGCGGATGCTGGTCATGTCCAGAAGAAAGGGCGTGACTCCCATGGGTACGCGGCTGGCGCCGACGGCGGTCTGCATCGGCACCTTCGTCCTGCTGACGCACCTCACCGCGGCGGGCATGGCGCCGTCCCACCGGGTGGCGCTCCCACACGCCGGTCTCTCCCGCATCCAGCGGGTGATCGGTGACATGGCGCCGGCGCCCGCCGCGGCACTCCTGGGGGCTGCCCGGCGCGGCGTCGCCGACGCTCCCTGACCGGCCCGGAGTGCCCTCCTCGCATCCCCCCCCATGGGCGCTCCGGGCCTCTGGATCGCACTGTGCCGACGAGTCGGTCGCACCACCGCACACAAAGCAGTACCACTTCCCCAGAGAGGCATCCGTCCCCGTGGACCTCACCGCCGACGCCTTCCGCTCGACACCGCCGAGCGCGCCCGTTCCCGAGCCGAGCTGCACGCCATCCGGCCGCGCACCGGGCGGAGTTCGGGCTGACGGCGTAAGCCGCGGGGCGCTGTCGCCCACCTACGTCTGAGGGACGACACCGACTGCGCCCCCCCAGGCGGGGGCTGCCCACTTCAGCACGGCAGCCCCTGAGCACCACCCACCCTCCCCACCCAACCGACTGCGGCGCCCCACGCCGTACGGGAGAAAACGGAGAATTTCCGTGAACGTCACCACACTGGCGAGCGGGCCGACGGACAGGCGGGCGGCCACCATCGTCATGGCCTGCCTCGGCGTGTTCGTCGCCTACCTGCCGATCACCACGGTTGCCGTCAGCCTGCCCGCCATCCAGCGGGCGCTGAACACCTCCACCGCCCAACTGTCCTGGGTTCAGGACGCGTTCGTCCTGCCCATGGCCGCGTTCATCCTGACCGCCGGTGTCTTCGGCGACGTACACGGCCGCAAGAAGGTCTTCCAGGCCGGCCTGTTCTTCAGCGCTGTCGGCGCCACGGTCGCCCTGTGCGCACACAACATCCAGACCCTGTGGGCCGGACAGGCGCTGGCAGGCCTGGGCTCGGCCGCGCTGCTGCCCACCACACTCGCGCTGATCAGCCACGCCGTGCCCGACTTCCGCGAACGCGGCAAGTTCATCGGCATGTGGGCCATGGCCCTGCTTGCGGCTCTGGCCGTCGGCCCGGTCATCGCCGGAGTGATCCTCAACCACTACTCGTGGCGCTGGATCTACCTGCTGTCCATCCCCCTCTCGCTGGCCGCGATGGCCGTCGCCGCCCCGCTGCTGACCGACTCGCGCGCCCCGCACGGCCGCAAGCTCGACTGGCCCGGCCAGATCACCGCGGCCGTCGGCGTCACCGCCCTGGTCTACGGCGTGATCGAGGGCGGCGCCGACTCCTTCACCACGCCGAAGGTCGTTGCCGCCCTCGCACTGGGCGTCGTCGCGCTGGTCGCCTTCGTAGTGGCCGAGAAGCGCAGCGCCAGCCCCATGCTGGACCTGGCGGTCTTCCGCAGTGCGGCTTTCACCGCCACCGCCCTCATCGCCCTGATCACCTTCCTCGGGCTGATCGGATTCTTCTTCGTCCTCAGCCTGTACTTCGGCATGGTGCAGCAGCTCGGCACCCTGGAGGCCGGCGCCCGCCTGCTGCTCGTCCCCGCCGCCGCGATCGTGGCCGGTGCCCCGGCCGGACGCCTCATGCACCGCGTCCCGGCCCGCTGGATGATCACCGCCGGTCTGCTGCTGATCGCCGGGCCGCTGCTGGCCATGACCACCCTCGACGCCCACACCTCCTACGGCTCGATCGCCTGGCGGCTGATCGTGCTGGGCGTCGGTCTGGGCCTGGTCACCACCCCGATGACGGCCACCGCCGTCGCCTCCGTCCCGCACCACCTGGCCGGTATGGCCTCGGCCGCCAACAACGCCTTCCGCCAGGTCGGCGGCGCGCTCGGCCCGGCCGTCCTCGGCGCCCTGCTGTCCACCCGCGCCGTCCACACCCTGCCCGGCCACCTCGCCGACGCCGGCGTGACGGGCATCCAGGCCCACACGATCGTCGCCACCGCGAAGGACGGCGGCCTGGGCGCGGTCGCCGGGATGAACCTCGGCTCCACCGCCGGTCAGGTCTACGGCGCCCTGGGGGACTCCCTCATCGACGGCATGCGGCTGTGCCTCATCGTGGCGGCGGTGCTGGTGCTGATCGCGGCAGGGTGCGCGGTCACCCTCCTGCGCCGTCCCGAGCAGGCCGCAGGGGGTGCGGCGAAGGGTGCAGGCACGGCACAGCACGACCATCCGGGCGCCTCCGCCGAGAACGCCCGGGCGGTGGGCACCGCTCAGCCCGTGGGACACCGGCGCGGCTGACCGGGCGGTACGAGGGGCGGGGCATCGCCCCCATGCCGTGCCGACGTTGTCGCCGCGTCCGGGGTGCCGCATGCGGTGACTCGGTGGCGGGCACCGAGCAGGGTGATGGCCCGGCACGTCGCCCATACAGATGTCGTCGCCGACATCTGCCCCGAACTGACGTCAAAAATAGGGCAGTTGGCCGAGCATGGGGTCGAAGGGCGGTAGATCGCCCTCGACCCCAGGCGTGGTTTCGCCCACGCCCGGAAGACTACTGGGCGCTGCTCACCCAGCTCGGCGCGGTTCGGGACGGGCTTTCCCGGAGTTCCGAGGCGGCGACGGCGCTGCTCACCGAGATCGCCCCGCGGAGTGACGAGCACCGCGAGAACTTCATGATCGAGTTCCGGCAACCCTATGTCGGGCCCCAGGCCGCGGGCTCCGCAGTGATGCTGCGCGTCGACGACTGCCCGATGCGCCCCGCCCAGAACCGAATCGGGATCACGACCTACGACTGCGCCCCGGGGCGGTCGTGCACAGAGACCCGCTCGTGCAGGTGACCGGTGACAGCCCGGAAAGGGTGGCCCAGCATGCGCTCGGCGCCCTCTGAGGGCGCGGTTTGTGTGCCCAGAGGTCGGCTGGCGGTCGGATAGGCGTGGGGGTGATCGGGCAGTGAGAGCTGTTCCGGTGCCCTGGTAAGTGCACCGGGCTGCGGGATGAGTGAATCGAGGGCACTGATCGGGCGGCCCGATCATGACGCTACCGCTTCGTCGGGGCCATGCCGGGCGGGTAGCCCTTTGCCCGGAGCCAGGTGTCGACTGCCAGAGTCACGATGTCTCCGTGCGGTACTCCGGTGTCGGTGTTGTACCGGGGGATCCGGCGCTGGAGCTGGAGGGCTTCGGGGGCGGCGTAGTTGAGTTGTCCGCGTTTGGTGTGCGGGTTTCTGATGACGTCGAGAGTGTCCGGATGCGGCGTAAGGGTGTCGTCGGTTGGTTGGAACTCGGCGTCGAGCGCATCGGCGATTTCACGCAGCTGGCGGGCGTAGGGGAGTGGTCAGGCACGAGAGCTGCTTCGGTCGGTCCGGCTAGGCGGATAGCTATCCGCCTATTGGGCTATTGGATTAGTCGGCACGAGGGGCGGCCGCCCAACTGAGCGTGACGTCGTCGAGCGCGGGACGGGTGGACTCGCCCGGGTAGCTGAACGTGACGTTCTCGAAGCGGATCTCCCGCGGCTCTTCGGGCAGCTCCGCCCCGCCGACCGGAATCGCCCGCTCGGCCGCCTCCTCGTACAGCTTCTGCAGATCGCCCACGAACAGGGCCTCCTCGTGCAACTGGTTCACCGCAAGCACCAGCGTGTCGAGGCTCCCGGAACCGGTGCGGATCGCGATCACCGCCGTGCCCGCCACCGACAGCGCCATCGCACCGGACAGCAGCAGCCCGCCCAGCGTCGCGTACGTCGCCGCCGTCGCCAGGCCCGTCCAGGTCGCCGCGATCGGACCGGTACGGGCCGCGAGCCTGGCCAGCCGGGCCTGCTCCGCCTCCGCGCTCTCCGACATCGCGTGGAAGTGGCGCAGCAGGAACGGGCCGACCCCGTGCACGCGGATCTCCGGAGCCGCCTCCGGTTCGGTGAGCAGACCGCTGATGAGATGGCCGGCGCGGGCGTGCTGCACCCAGATGTGGAACGACTCGTAGCGGCGGCGCGCGTTGGTCAGGGCGCCCCACGCGCTCGGCAGCGTCATCGTCACCAGCAGCGGGAGCAGCGCCGGATGCAGCACGGTCAGCACACCCGCCGCCGCGATCAGCGAGATCACCGCGTTCATCACCCGCGTCGCCAGCGAGATCATCCGGCGGGCCGAGGAGGCACCGTACTGCGCGGTGTCCAGCAGCTTGTGGAACGCGTGGTCCTCGATCGCGGCCAGCTCCACGGCCGCCGCCCGCTCCAGGTACAGCTCGGTGGCGACCCGCTCCACCTTCGGCTCCAGCCGGCCCGTCGCATACGTCGACGCGGCCCGCAGCAGCGCGCCCACCAGCAGCACGGCGGCCATCGTGACCAGCGCCGGCACAGCGCCGCGCAGCCGGTCGGCGATCGCGCCGCCGGTGATCAGCCGCCCCAGCACGCTGTTGACCGCGAGCAGACTCACCGCCTGCGTGACACCCCGGCCCCTCTCGGCGGCCAGCACGATCCGCGCGGCCCGGGGATCGGCCTGCCAGGCCAGCCGGAAACTCGACCCCAGCATCGCCGGCAACCGCGTCACCATGGCCCGGAAGCCCAGCTCCAGGAACGCGTCGGTGTGCTGGTTCCACCCCATGTCGTAGCGCAAGGGCCCACCGAAGAGCAGCTGCTCCGACGCGGACGGCCCCGCCTGCCCCGAGTCACCCTTGCTTCCCACCGTCGACCTCCCCCGATAGCGGACGAACGGCCACTGTCTCGGGGCGGGGCGGTCGGGGGCAGGGCGCACGGAGAAGAGATCGGGCGCGCGGGCGTACGCGCCCCGCAAGGGGTGCGGGGCTGTGTCGATATGCGGCTCCGCCGCGTGGGCGCGACCAGCCCCCACCGGACCCGCAGCCAAATCCGCAGCCGCCCCGAGAGCGCTACGCGCTGATGGGCCGAGACCAGGAAGGCGTAGCCCCCGTAACCCGGCACACAGCCAGATACAGCGGAATCGGCGGCGTGTACGGCAGCTTGCCGTCAGGCCGATGAATGAGGCCGGGCGCGCGCGGCGCGTCGGGCACCAGCGCGCCGGTGGTGTACCGCGCCGGCGCCGGCCAGTCCAGCGCGTAGTCGGAGTCGGACGGCACGATCCACCACCAGTGCGCCTCGTCGGCGTAGACACAGCCGACGCGCGGCAGGCGGGGCAGGACCAGCGGTCCGAATCGCGCGGGGACCGCCACGGCGTCGCAGCCGAGCGGAGCCGTCATGCCCTCGGGGACGGGCAGTCGCCGGGGCATGCCCGGTCCGTGCAGCGCGCGCCCCAGACGGACCAGCGTGTCGAGACTGAGTACCTGGCCGGGACCGGAAGCGCCGCTCAGACCCATTCGACCCCCGACCCGAAGTCCCCGAACCCGACGGCACCCCCGGTACCCGCCGTGTCCGCGGAGTCCGGGAGGTCGCCGGCGTCCAGGTGGCCCCGGCCTCTGGAGGTTCCTGTGTCCTCCCGGCCCGGCTCCCCGAAGTGTCCGGCGACCTCCCGGCTCCGGTGTACGGAGCCGGTCCCGCTGCCGGGACCCACCCCGTTTCCGTGTTCCCGGCTCCCGAAGCCGCCGAGATCCAGGTCTCCGAAGTCGCCGGCACCCCCATGCCCGCGGGGGGCATCCCCATGCCCCCGTCCCGGAAATACGCCCAGATTCTCGAAGGCCCCGAAGTGTGCCGTCGCCTCGTCCTCGTCGCCCGTACCGCCAGACGGCACCGGTTTGGGTCGTGCGCCCCACCCCAGGTCGTTGCGCGGTACGGAACTGCCGTGGCCGGGGGCCGGGTGGTGGCCGTGGGTCGGGTCGGCCTGCCGGGGCAGGTCGGCCCAGACGAGCAGGCCGGGTCCGTGTTCCTGAGCGCCCCAGGCCCGGCACAGCGCGTCGATGAGAAACAATCCCCTCCCGTGCTCCTCATCGGGCCGCTGCGGGGACGGATGCGGCTCGCCAGGAGCACAGCCCTCGTCACGGACGGCTATCCGCACCAGGTCGCCGCCGTCGTGCAGCTCGCAGACTATGTGCCTGCTCGCGGTGTGCACGATGGCGTTGGTGACCAGCTCGGAGACGACCAGAACCGCCGTGTCGCAGGTGTCCTCGCACACGGACCAGCCGGACAGCCGGGCCCGCGTCAGGCGTCTCGCCTGGGCAGGGGAACCCGGATGGGCGGCCAGCTCGAACCGGAACCGGCGCTCGGCAGCGGCCCCACCTGGGGCGGCTCCCGGGGCGGCACCGAGACCGAGGCGGCCTGCGGTGGCGTCTGTTCCTAAGGGCGCGGACGGAATCACGCTTGCCACTATCGCCCCGCCGTGAACACTTGGCAAGTGTCACTATGAAAAATGCAGAGTGCCGTATGACGCTCTGCACGGTCGTGGCACACTGCTCGCAACAGAACGTCGCGCGGCGCCAGTTGGAATCTCCGGAGGTCTGTCCCGATCTTCGAATGAGTCTTCGAATGGCGCCGCAGGGCTGTCAGGATTCAACCGCCGGGCTCATTCGCCGTACGGGACTCAACGGGACTCATTGGGGGGAGGTGGAGCGTGAGCGAGCCGCGGTCCGCACCGACGGTCGGCCAGGTCGTCCTCGGCCGGCGCCTGCTGGACCTGCGGGAACGCGCCGGGCTCAAGCGCGAGGAGGCCGCCAAGGTCCTGCGCGTCGCGCCCGCCACCGTCCGCCGTATGGAGATGGCCGAGGTCTCCCTCAAGATCCCGTACCTCCAGCTCCTCCTGAGGTCCTACGGCGTCTCCGACGAGGAGGCCGTGGCCTTCGTCCAGCTGGCCGAGGAGGCCAACAAGCCGGGCTGGTGGCAGCGTTTCCACGACATCCTGCCCGGCTGGTTCTCGATGCACGTCAGCCTGGAGGGTGCCGCCGCGCTCATCAGGTCGTACGAACCGCACTTCGTGCCAGGGCTGCTGCAGACCGAGGAGTACGCGCGCGGTGTGCTGCTGTCCGGTGCCATCGGCCAGACCGAGCCCGACGAGATCGAGCGCCATGTCGCGCTGCGCATGCAGCGCCAGGACCTGCTGACGCGTCCGGACGCGCCCCGCTTCTGGGCCGTCATGGACGAGACCGTCCTGCGCCGCCCGGTCGGCGGCCCGGAGGTGATGCGTGCCCAGATCGACAAACTGCTCGACGCCACGAAGCTGCCCAACGTGACCCTGCAGGTCGCCCCGTTCTCCTCGGGGCCGCACCCGGGCACGTACGGGCCCTTCGTGCTGTTCCGATTTGCCATGCCGGAACTGCCGGACATGGTCTACAGCGAGTACCTGACCGGCGCCGTCTATCTGGACGCGCGCGAAGAGGTGGCGACCCACCTCGAGGTCATGGACCGCATGGCGGCGCAGGCCGCTACGGCACATCGCACGAAGGAGATCCTCAAGGATCTCCGCAAGGAGCTGTGAATGGATCGCATCAAGCCGCGTATGAGCGTCTACAACGGTATGCCCGCGCGGGACTTGGGAAGCGAAGGCTGGCACAAGCCGTGGAGCGGCGGCAACGGCGGCAACTGCCTGGAGGCGATGAAACTCGCCGACGGCCGGATCGCCGTCCGTCAGTCCACCGACCCGGACGGGCCGGCACTTATCTACACCACCGACGAGATGACGGCCTTCATCAAGGGGGCGAAAGCGGGCGAGGCGGATTTCCTGCTGTCCTGACCCGGCCTGTGACCCAGCTGTGCTGAATGCTTTTTCCTTGTCGAACCTGATTATTTCGGTATCAGCCACCATTGGTTCTGATTGAATCCGTCGATTCTGTTGGGATGGGATGCGCCCCATCGCTGTCCGCGCCCAGGCTCCCGAGCAGGCGCAGCCCGTCCTCGGCGGGGCTGCCGGGGGCCGCGGACAGCACCAGCAGCTCCATACCTGATTCGCCCGGCAGCGCGAAGTTCTCCTGATGCAGTTCCAGCAGTCCGACCAGCGGATGCCGGTACGCCTTGCGTCCATGGGTGCGGGCGCGCACGTCCGCGCGGGCCCAGAGGCGGCGGAAGCGCTCGCTGCCCATCGCCAACTCACCGATGAGCGAGGCCAGTCGGGGGTCCTCGGGGTATTTGCCGGCGGCCAGACGCAGATGCCCGACCACGTCGAGGGTGCATTTCTCCCACTCCGCGTAGAGGCCGCGCCCGGCCTCCTCCAGGAAGATGTGCCTCGCGGTGTTCAGGCCCGGCAGCGGCCGGCCGAAGAGGAGCCCGGCGAGGCGGTTCCCGGCGAGCACGTCCAGGTGGTGGTCCATGACCAGCGCGGGTGCGTCGGCGACCAGGCCCAGGACACGCAGCAGCTCCGGCCGGACCCGCCCGCCCGGAGCCTTCGCCCGCCGGCGGCGCTGCCGGGCCAGCCGGTACAGGTGCCCGCGCTCGGTCTCGTCGAGGCCGAGAACGCGGGCGAGCGCGTCGAGGATCTGCCCGGAGGGCTGGGTCGCGCGGCCCTGCTCCAGGCGTACGTAGTAGTCCACGCTCACACCGGACAGGTGCGCGACCTCCTCGCGGCGCAGCCCCTCGACCCGGCGACGACTGTCCGCGGGGATGCCGACGGCCGCCGGGTCGACCCGGGAACGCCGGGTCCGCAGGAAGCCCGCAAGATCGTCCATGTCCCCAAGTATCCCCAAGTGTGGCCTCGGCCAAGACACTTGAAGGTGGTCTTGCCAATACCAGGAAGTCCCGTCCGGCGGAAGGGGCGCCCCTGTACCACGCGGCCCCGGGCGGCCGAGCATCTGTGGCGACACACCTTGCCGAAGGGATCAGCCATGAAGACGCTCATCGTCTACGCCCACCCCGAGCCGCGTTCGCTGAACGGCTCGCTGAAGGACCTCGCCGTGTCCACTCTCGAGGCCGCCGGGCACGAGGTGCGGGTGAGCGATCTGTACGCGATGAACTGGAAGGCCGTGGTGGACGCGGCGGACTTCGGCGAGCACGCCACGAACCCGCTGCGGGTGGTGCCGAGTTCGGCCGGGGCGTACGACGCCGGCGCGCTCACGCCCGACGTGGCGGCCGAACAGCGGAAGCTCCTGTGGGCCGACACGGTGGTTTTCCAGTTCCCCATGTGGTGGTACACCATGCCGGCAATCCTGAAAGGCTGGGTGGACCGGGTGTTCTCCTTCCACTTCGCGTACGGAGTCGGAGTGCA
Source organism: Streptomyces sp. NPDC050549 (assembly GCF_040655035.1). Taxonomy (NCBI): domain Bacteria; kingdom Bacillati; phylum Actinomycetota; class Actinomycetes; order Kitasatosporales; family Streptomycetaceae; genus Streptomyces; species Streptomyces sp. NPDC050549. The sequence goes on along the minus strand of NZ_JBFAJD010000043.1, from coordinate 59,008 downwards.
CGACGAGACGCGGTACGGCGAGCGTTTCGGTGAGGGGACGCTGCAGGGGCGCCGGGCGATCCTGTCGGTGACCGTCGGCGGCCCTCAGTCCCACTACACGGACCGCGGGATCAACGGTCCGATCGAGGACCTCCTGTTCCCGATCCACCACGGGATCCTGTACTACCCGGGCGTGGAAGTGCTGCCACCGTTCGTGCTGTACGGCACCGACAAGATCACCGACAGCGACTTCGAGGACGCCGCGAAGGCCTGGCGGGAGCGGCTGCTGTCGCTGGAGACGACCGAGCCGATCGCGTTCCGGCGCCAGAACTTCGGCGACTACGAGATCCCGTCACTGCGCTTGAAGGAGGGCCTGGAGGTCCCCGGCCGCAAGGGGTTCGGCCTGCATGTGCGCGCCTAGCCGCCGACGTGGGCGGGCGTCACCGGTCACAGAGGGCGGGCGGGCGGCTTCGTCGGGCGATCCCGGTCAAGGCCGGTCGAGCCCGGTCAAGGCCAGGGTGAAGGCGCCCGCGATCGGCGGAAGCGGCGGGCGGGACGCGGCTCGGGCCGGGGCGGGAGACGTTCACGCCGTACGTCCACGGCGGTGGGCAGCACTCGCGGTCTCCGCGGTATCCGCGGACTCATCCGGTGGACGGGAAATCCGTCGCGCCGGGCGGGAGCACCTCGCACAGCGCCTCCAGCGCAGCCCCGAACCTGGCCTCCGAGGGCGTCGCGTACCCCACGACGAGACCGTCCTGAACCGCTGCCCCCGGCACGGTGGTCGCCGCCTCCGGATGCCGGAACGCGGCCAGCCCGTCCAGCGCGACGCCCTGCCACACTGCGGCCTTCAGCGCGGAGCGTTCCGTGCCGGGCGGCAGCCGCAGCACTGCGTGCAGGCCCGCGGCGACCCCGGTGACCTCGATGTGCGGGGCCCGCGCGGCGAGCGCCGCGACCAGGCGGTCACGGCGGCTCCGGTAGCGCTGCCGCATCCGGCGCACATGACGGTCGTAGGACCCCGATGTGATGAAGTCGGCCAGGCTCAGCTGGTCGGGGACGCTCGCCCAGGCCTCGCGTTCGCCCTTGGCCGCGCGTACGCCCTCGACGTACCGCTCCGGCAGGACCATCCACCCCAGGCGCAGCGCGGGGGACAGGCTCTTGCTGACCGAGCCCAGGAGGATCACCCGCTCCGGGTCGAGGCCCTGGACGGCGCCGACGGGCTTGCGGTCGTAGCGGAACTCGCCGTCGTAGTCGTCCTCCAGGACCACCCCGCCACGCGCGCGTGCCCAGTCGATCACGGCGGCCCGGCGCTCGGCGTGCAGAGGTCCGCCGGTGGGGAACTGGTGCGCGGGCGTGAGCAGTACGGCCCGCTCGTTCGCCAACTCGTCGACGCGCGCGCCGTGTTCGTCGACCGGCAGCGGCACGGTCCGTACACCGGCCGCGCGCAGCAGCTCCCGGTGGAAGCCGAGTCCGTACGCCTCCACGGCCAGCGGTCCGCGCAGCACCCCGCCGCCGCCCCGGCCGAACAGCAGCCGCAGCCCGTGCGCGAAGCCGGAGCAGACGACGATCCGGTCGGGTGCGGTGCGTACGCCACGCGCGCGTGCCAGGTATTCGGTGAGCGCCTCCCGCAACTCGACCCGGCCGGCCGGGTCGCCGGGCCCGAACACCTCGTCGGGCGCCTGCTGGAGCGCCCGCCGGTAGGACGCGAGCCAGGCCGCGCGCGGGAACGCCGACGCGTCGGGCGTGCCCTGCCGCAGGTCGTGCCGGGGCGCACGCGCGCGTGGGGGTGCCGTAACCGGGCCGTTCCCGGCGTGCCGCGTCGGCTGCGCCCGTAGCGGCCGGGTTCTGTCGGCGACCCGGGTGCCCGACCCCTGGCGCGCGGTCAGCCAGCCCTCCGCGACGAGTTCCGCGTACGCGTCCGCGACCGTGTTGCGGGCGACTCCGAGATCGGCGGCGAGCGAGCGGTACGGCGGCAGCCGGGTGCCGGGGGCGAGCCGCCCGCCGCGCACGGCCTCCCGCAGCGCGTCGATGAGGGCGGCCCGCCGGCCACCACCGCCCGACAGCTCCAGATGCAGATCGGCCCCGATCCGCTCCGCCGAATTGACCCACGATTCCGCCATAAAAATGCACCCTACAATGGGTCTTTCCGGCTCGTAGATTTGTCGCATGACGACGAACGCGAACGCTCCTGCCGGCACCATGACGACCCGCCTCGACCTCGCGCGCTCCGCCCCGAAGGTCTTCCGCGCCCTCATCGGCCTCGACGCCGCCGCCCGCGAGGGTCTCGCCCCGGCCCTGGTCGAGCTCATCCAGATCCGTGCCTCGCACCTCAACCACTGCGCCTACTGCCTCCACATGCACACGAACGACGCCCGCAAGGCCGGCGAGAGCGAGGACCGGCTGCACATGGTCGCCGTCTGGCGCGAGGCCCGGCACTTCTTCACCGAGCGCGAGCAGGCGGCCCTCGCCCTCACGGAGTCGGTGACCCTGGTGGCCGACGGCGGCGTCCCGGACGACGTCTACGCGCAGGCGGCCGCCCAGTTCGACGAGGAGGAACTGGCCCACGTCCTGTCCCTGATCCTCACGATCAACACCTGGAACCGGGTGGCCCTGTCGACGGCGAAGGTGGCGGGCACGGACCAGCGACGCTGAGGCGGTCCGTCACACCGTCATCGGCCGGTCGTACGGCCCGATCGGCGCCGGCAGCTGCGAACTGCCCGTCAGATAACGGTCGACGGCCGCCGCCACCGCCCGCCCCTCCGCGATCGCCCACACGATCAGCGACTGGCCCCGCGCCGCGTCCCCCGCTACGAACACGCCCCGCGCGCTCGTCGCGAAGTCCGCGTCCCGGGTGATCGTGCCGCGCGGTGCCATCGCCAGCCGCAGCTGATCGATGAGCCCGTCCGCCCGGTCGGGCCCGGAGAACCCGAGCGCGAGCAGCACGAGATCGGCGGGCAGACTGCGGCCGGAACCGTCCAACGGGCGCCGCTCCGCGTCCACTTCGACCAGATGCAGGGACCGCACCCGCCCGTCCGCGTCACCCTCGAAGCGGAGCGTGGACGCCGCGAACAGCCGAGCGTCCGCGTCCGCCGCGGGCGCCGTCTCCAGATCCCGCGCCTCCTCGTGCGCGGCCGACAGCCGATAGATCTTCGGATACGTCGGCCAGGGCTCCGCGTCCTCGTCGCGCTCGGCGTCCGGCTGGGCGTAGATGTCCAACTGCGTGACGGACGCGGCCCCTTCACGCACCGCCGTGCCGAGACAGTCGGCCCCTGTGTCGCCGCCGCCGACGATGACGACATGTTTCCCGGCGGCGGACATCGGGGACTCGGCCAGGTCTCCCTCGCACACCCGGTTGGCCAGCGGCAGATACTCCATCGCCTGGTGGATGCCGGTCAACTCCCGCCCAGGCACGGCTAGTTCACGCCACGCCGTCGCTCCCGTGGCGATCACCACCGCGTCGTAGCGCGCCCGCAGCTCGGTCGCTCCGACATCCCGCCCGACCATCGTGGACGTACGGAACTTCGTGCCCTCGGCCCGCATCTGCTCCAGCCGTCGTTCGAGATGCCGCTTCTCCATCTTGAACTCGGGGATGCCGTACCGCATCAGTCCGCCCAGCCGGTCGTCCCGCTCGTACACGGCGACCGTGTGCCCGGCGCGCGTCAACTGCTGTGCCGCGGCGAGGCCGGTGGGCCCGGAGCCGACCACCGCGACGGTCCGCCCGGACAACCGGTCCGGCGGCCGGGGTGGCGTGAAACCATCGGCCCACGCGCGGTCGGCGATGGCCACCTCGACGTTCTTGATGGTGACCGCGGGCTGGTTGATGGCGAGCACACACCCGGCCTCGCACGGCGCCGGACACAACCGCCCGGTGAATTCGGGGAAGTTGTTGGTGGCGTGCAGCCGGTCGGCCGCCGCCCGCCAATCCTCCCGGCTGACCAGATCGTTCCACTCGGGGATCAGGTTGCCGAGCGGACAGGCGTCGTGGCAGAACGGGACACCGCAGTCCATGCACCGGTCGGCCTGTCTGCTCACGATCGGCAGCAGCGCGCCCGGGACATACACCTCGTCCCAGTCCCGCACCCGCTCGTCGACGGGCCTGCGGGGCCACTCCTCGCGGGGAGTGGTCATAAAACCCTTGGGATCGGCCATGGCGGTCTTCCTCGCGTCCGCATGCGACAGGCCGTGCGTCATCGAGCGGCACTCTTTCAGCCACGATAAGGCCCCCCGGCCGAGCGCGCAGAGTGGGCGAGACCGCTTTCTCAAGGGGGTTTCCGCAGGCTTGTGCCGCCCTTCCCCGTTGTTTCTCAGCCCGCGCCCAGTTGATCTTGGGGCTTCGCTCAGGCGAGAGCCAGAATGTAGACCAGCGCGGCGGCGGCCGAGGTCACCGCGCGGACGTGATTCCACATCGTCCACTCGCGTACGTACGACGGCCAGTACGCGGCGGCCTCCGGGGTGCCCGGGTCCAGCTTCAGCAGGGCGTCGTTGCGGGGCACGTTCGCGACGAGGGTCAGCCCGAACGACCCGAACAGATACAGCGCGCTGCCCAGCAGCAACTCCACGGTCCCCCGGTCCGGCCACAGCACGAACGTCACCACCGCGATCACCGCGCACACCAGAGCCGAACCGGCGAACAGCAGCATGAACGCCGGAGTCATCGCCGTCCTGTTGATCGCGTTCATCGCGGCGACACCCTGCGCGGGCGGCAACTCGGCCAGCCCCCGCACGACCAGCACGGAGAAGGCACAGAACACGCCCGCCATCACCCCGGTCGCGAGCACCCCCAGAACCGTCAGAGCGAAATACGGTTCACCGATCATGCCGACACCAACTCCCGCCCGTAGAGCCGAGATCCTGCCCACCACCAACCATCACGACAAGTCGAACCCATCCCCGTCCGCGCAACCATGGCCGAGAATCGCCGGACCATTCGCGCGCGTCCAGGACGCCGAACACCGCCCGCCCGCCGATACCGGGCCTACACCCGCCAACACCGGCCTGCACGGGCCGACATCAGGCGACACTGGTGGGCACCGGCCGACACCGGTGGACGTCATCCCGGGGCAGCCCGCCAGTCCCGCAGCACCTGCTCCACCCCCGTCGCGATCCGCCGTCGTGCCTCGTGTCTCGGCACCCCGCTCATCAGCAACTGGTCGTACGGCGTGTCCACATGCCGTACGGACGCCGCCACCGCCGAGACCACCGCGCCCTCGGACAACGCCCGTCCCGCCGCGCTCCGCCCCACCCGCCCGCTGCCCCGCAGCGAGGCGTGCGCGGCGATCGTCCGGGCCCGCTCCTCCGGACAGCCCGGGAACAGCTGTCGTATCTCCGCCGCGAACGCCTCCGTGAACCGCACGTCCTCCACGGCCCGCCGCCCCGCGTCCCGCACCCGGCGCCGCCGCCGTGCCTCCGCGTCCGCCAGGCACCGCTCCTCGGCCCGGGCGAGCCCAGCCTCCTCGACGAGGACGCCCTGCCGCTCGTACCGGCTGTGGCGCCGGTTGAACCGCACGACCACCGCCGACAGCGCGCTCTCCTCCCGAGCCCTGCGCGTCAGCGCCGTGTCGCCGCGCGGCAGGAACACCAGATGCCCGAGGTCGGCACAGTCGAGACACCGCGACACCCCGCCCTCGACGACCAGCAGCGTCAACGGCCCTCGACGACACCCCGCACAGTGCCGTCTCCTGAGCGGCTGGACGACCACAAGTCCGCCGACGACCACAAGTCCGTTGCGGGTCGGGGGAGTCGAGAGCGATGCCATACGAGATCCATTCCCTGCCACCGGCCACCTCTCTCCTGTTCTTCTCTCTCCTGTTCTTCTCCCTCCTGTTTCTTCTCCCTCCTGTTTCTTCTACGTCCGCCGCCCGTGCGCCTCGCACGGAACAACACCGACACCCGCGTCCGGTGCCCGCCCGCCGAAGCCACCGCGCGACACCTCCGGGCCGAGGCCTGACGCATCATGGGCCCTGTGCGACTGGAAGCGATCACCTGGGACCGGCTCGGCGACCTCCTCGCCGAGCGCCTGCTCGAACTGAAGCCGGCCGACGGCGGCCCCTGGCCGCGCATTGCCTTCGACGGTGCCCCGGCGGCCCGCCCGGGCGACCTCGCCGAGCGGGTCGCGGAGGCGCTGCGCCTCCGCGGCCGTTCCTCGCTCGTCGTCGGCACGGAGGGCTTTCTGCGCCCTGCCTCGCTTCGCCTGGAGTACGGGCACCAGGACGCCGACGCCTACTACGACGGCTGGTTCGACACCCGGGCCCTGTGGCGCGAGGTCTTCGGCCCGCTCGAACCGGACGGCGACGGCCGTGTCCTGCCCGACCTGTGGGACCCGACCGCCGACCGCGCCACCCGCAGCCCCTACGTCCAACTCCAGCCCGGCGCCCTTCTGTTGCTGCACGGTCCCTTCCTCCTGCGGCACTGGTTCCCCTTCGACCTGACCCTCCATGTCCTCCTCTCACCGGGCGCCCTGCGCCGCCGTACCCCCGAGGCCGAGCACTGGACCCTTCCCGCCTTCGAGCGTTACGAGGACGAGGCCGATCCGGCGGGCGCGGTGGACGTCCTGGTGCGTGCCGACGATCCACGGCACCCGGCGTGGGGCGGGTTGCCCAAGAGTTGAGCGACTCGACCCAAGGGCTTGTTATATGCGCGTGCATTTAGTTAGGGTGTCGGTATGCCGATCTTCGACGAGTCCGTCCGCGCCCTGCTCGATGGCAAGAACTTCGCCAGCGTCGCCACTCTCCGCCCCGACGGCGCTCCGCAGACCTCAGTGGTCTGGATCAAGCGCGAGGGTGACACCGTCGTCTTCTCCTCCCTCCAGGACCGTCAGAAGGTGCGCAACCTCCGGCACGATCCCCGCGTCAGCCTGTCGGTGTTCGACCTCGCCAACCCCTATGCCTCGGTCGAGATCCGCGGTACCGCCGAGGTCCTCCCCGACCCGGACAAGCGGCTCCCGCACGAGCTCTCGCACAAGTACCTCGGCATCGACCCGCCCGGCGAACGGGACGACCAGGTGCGGGTGATCGTCCGCGTCGTGCCGCGGAAGATCGTGGGCTTCCAGGTCTGAGCGCCGTCCCGGACTTCCCGCCGGCGCACCGGAAGTCCCGACCGTCCGGGTGCGTTCGCCCCGCCGCGCGGCGAGAATGTAGGGCGCCGGGACTAGCGGAACGTTCTGTGCCGCGCCGGCCGTCCGGCACCGGGAGGTACTTCATGACCACCGCCGGAGACATCATGCACCGGGGCGCCCAGTGGATCCCCGCCCATGAAACCCTGGACCGCGCCGCCCAGCTGATGCGTGAACTGGGCGTCGGAGCCCTGCCCATCAGCGACGAGAACGAACGGCTCTGCGGCATCCTCACCGACCGGGACATCGTCGTCGGCTGTGTGGCCGTGGGCCACGATCCGGCGAAGATCACCGCGGGCGAGATGGCCCAGGGCACGCCCCGCTGGATCGACGCCGGCGCCGATGTCGGCGAGGTGCTCCAGGAGATGCAGGGGCACCAGATCCGCCGGCTTCCCGTCATCGAGAACAAACGCCTCGTCGGCATGATCAGCGAGGCCGACCTCGCCCAGCACCTGACGGAGGAACAACTCGCAGGGTGGGTCGAGAGCGTCTACGCCCGGAGCGGCATGCGCTGAACCGCCGGACGGTTCCGGTTCAACGGCTGCCTCTCAGAGCCAGCCGTTGCGCCGGAAGCCCCTGTACAGCGCCAGACAGGCCAGGGTTATCACGCCGAGGACCAGGGGATAGCCGAACCGCCAGTGCAGCTCCGGCATGTGGTCGAAGTTCATGCCGTACACACCGCACACCATCGTCGGCACGGCGATCACCGCGGCCCAGGCCGTGATCTTCCGCATGTCCTCGTTCTGCGCGACCGTCACCTGGGCGAGGTGCGCCTGCAGAATCGAGTTGAGCAGTTCGTCGAAGGACGCGATCTGCTCCTTCGCCCGCAGCAGGTGGTCGGAGACATCGCGGAAGTAGGCCTGTATCTCCGGTCCGACCACCCGCATCGGCCGAGTGGACAACGCCTCCAGCGGGCCGCTGAGGGGGACCACTGCCCGCTTCAACTCCAGCAGTTCACGCTTGAGTTGGTAGATACGGCCCGGGTCCGCCCGTGCGCCGTTCTCAGCGAACACGTCCGTCTCCACCTGGTCGATGTCCGCCTGCACCGAGTCCGTGACGCTCAGATAGTCGTCGACCACGTGGTCCGCGATCGCGTGCAGCACCGCGGCCGGCCCCTTCGCGAGCTGCCGGGGGTTCGACTCCAGTTCCTCCCGCAGCGGCCCCAGTGAGCCGTGCCGTCCGTGCCGCACGGTGATGACGAACTCGGCGCCGACGAACACCATGATCTCGCCGGTGTCCACGACCTCGCTCGTCGCCGTCAGCTTCTCGTGCTCTACGTAGCAGACCGTCTTGAACACCGCGAACAGCGTCTCGCCGTAGCGCTCCACCTTCGGGCGCTGATGCGCCTCGACCGCGTCCTCGACCGCCAGCGGGTGCAGGTCGAAGAGTTCGGCGATGCCCGCGAACTCCTCGTTCGTGGGCTCGTGCAGACCCAGCCAGACGAACCCGTCGTCCTTCTTGCGCACCCGCTCGACGGCGTCCACCAGATCGCCGCCGACCGGGACCCGGACGCCGTCCTGATACGTGACGCACTTCACCACCGAGGAGCCCAGAGGTGACCGGGCGTGGTGGCTCAGGTCGACCCGCGGGCGCCGCCGCGCCAGCCGCGCCACCTTGCGGAGGCCGCCGACCCTGCCGAGGCCCGTGACCTTCCGAAGATTCCCTGCCATGGACATCCGGATCTCCTTGCGTGGATCCCCTCGCATCGCATTTCTGCGCCTGGCGTGCCAGTTTGCCAGGCCGGCGTGAGCGACGGGTAAGCCTGTGGGAACGGATTCCTCCGCTTTGTTCCCGCCTGTGGACGAAGCCGTGTGTGCGCCTCGTTCCCGCTGCGGACGAAGCCGTGCGAGAGCGGGCGCACGGCCGTGGCAAGGCGTTCCGAACCGGAGCGTCGCCCCCTCCCGAGAAGCGGAGCAACTGGGATGATCGCGGCATGACGCGATCCGACGGGTATCTCCTCGACAACCGGCAGTCCGAGGCGGGGCAGCGCTTCGACGCCTTCGCCACGCTCTTCGACCCCACGACGTTCCGGCACCTGGAGGGATTCGGCGTCGGACCCGGCTGGCGGGTCTGGGAGGTCGGCGTCGGAGGTACCTCGGTGGTGTCCTGGCTGGCCAAGAAGGTCGGACCGACCGGGAAGGTCCTCGCGACCGACATCGACACCTCCCAGGTCTCCTCGGTGGCCCGCCCGCCGATCGAGGTGCGCGTCCACGACGTGGGCGCCGAGGAGCCGCCGGGGGAGGGCTTCGACCTCGTGCACGCCCGACTGGTCCTCGTCCATGTCCCGGACCGGGAAAGGGCGTTGCGCTCGATGATCAAGTCCCTGCGCCCCGGCGGACGCCTCCTGATCGAGGACGCCGACCCCGCCCTCCAGCCCCTGCTCTGCCCCGACGAACACGGCCCCGAGCAGCAACTCGCGAACCGTCTCCGCAACGGCTTCCGCGCCCTCCTCGCCGACCGCGGCGCCGACCTCTCCTACGGCCGCAAACTCCCGCGCCTGCTCCGCGAGGCCGGCCTGCGCCGGGTGGAGGCCGACGCCTACTTCCCGGTCACCTCACCGGCGTCCGCCGCCCTGGAATCAGCCACGGTCCGCCAGATCCGCGACCAGCTCGTCACCGCGGGCCTCGCCACGGACGAGGACATCGACCGCCATCTGGCCAACGTCGCCTCCGGCACGATGGATCTGGCGACGGCACCGATGATCTCGGCCTGGGGGCGGAAGGGGTAGGCGGGGAGCGGGAGTTGGTGCCGGGTGGGCGCGGGGGCGGGGTTGCTCGTCACTCCCGCCCAGGCGGTCGCCCTCCCACCCGTTCCACCGCCTGTGCCCCCGCCCGGCACCCCTCCCGCGCCGCTTTCTCGGGATCTGCGCCCGTCAGCAGGGTCGCGAGGAACGCGCCCGTGAACGCGTCGCCGGCGCCCGTGGTGTCCCGGGGCGTGGCGGGCTCGGCCGGTACGTGTGCGTGGACCGTGCCGGAGTGGGCCAACAGGGCTCCCTCGGCGCCCTGTTTGGTGACCACCAGGGGAACATGCCGGCTCAACTTGGCCGCCGCGTCCGCCGGATCGGGCAACCCCGTGAGCAGACACGCCTCGTCCCGGCTGGGCAGCAGCACGTCCACCCCCTCGACGAGCGCCAGGAAGCGATCCACACCGAGTTCCACCAGGAACCCCGCCGACGCCGGATCCAGACTCACCGGCACCCCACGCGCGCGTGCCGACTCCACCGCCGTGGCCACGAACGCCCGGCTCGGCCCGGAGAACAGCAGATAGCCCGACAGATGCAGCTGTACGACGCCGTCCAGCAGCGAGTCCGACCAGTCCTCGGGGCCGAGCCGTAGCGCCGCGCCACTGTCGGTCAGGAACGTCCGCTCGGCCGAGGCCCCCGTGTCGACCAGACAGATCACCGTGCCGGTCGCCGCCTCCGGATCGACGACGAGACGGGGCCGTACCCCGGAGGCGACCAGCTCCCGCTCGTGCCACGCCGCCGCGTCCGCGCCCACGCGGCCGAGCAGCCGTACGTCCGCACAGCCCCAATGGGCCGCCCAGCACGCCACGTTGGCGCCGGCGCCGCCCGGTACGGTCCGGATCACGGCGGCCGTGTCGGTGCCCGGGGCGAGCGGCCCCCGATGCCGGGCCACGATGTCCGTGACCACGTCCCCGACGACCAGGAGCGCGCCGGTCGGCCCGGTCGTCACGCCTCCTCGGCCCAGGCCGCCGCGATCCGCCCCGCCAGCCTTACGTTGCCGCGCACGGCCGCCAGGTTGGCGCTCAGCGAGGCACCGTCAGTGTGCTCCACGAGGTAGCCGAGCAGGAACGGCGTGACCGCCTGCCCGGTGATGCCCTCCGCCTCGCACGCGTGCAGCGCGTCGGCGAGCACGCGCGCGTGCAGCGCGGGATCCAACTGCTCTTCCTCGGGCACCGGGTTGGCGATGATCAGGGTCGACTCCGGGGCATCGAGCGCGTCCTGCGCCCGCATCACGGCCGCCACCTGCTGCGGGGTCTCCAGCGTCCACTCCACCGGGTACCCGGAGTCGGAGAGGTAGAAGCCGGGGAAGCGGTCCGTGCCGTACCCGGCGACCGCCACGCCCAGCGTCTCCAGGCGCTGCAAGGTCGCCGGCACGTCCAGGATCGACTTCACGCCCGCGCACACCACCGTGATCCGGGTGGACGCCAGCAGTCCCAGGTCGGCGGACTCGTCCTGCGTCACCGTCCACTCCCGGTGCACCCCGCCCAGGCCCCCGGTCGCGAACACCCGGACACCCGCCCGCGCCGCCAGCAGTGCCGTCGCCGACACCGTGGTCGCCCCGCTGGCCCCCGCCGTCACCGCGAGCGGCAGATCACGGTGGCCGAGTTTGCGGATCCCGTCCTCGTTGGCGACCCGCTCCAACTGCTCCTTGTCCAGGCCGACATGGGGCCGTCCGTCGAGCACGGCGATCGTCGCGGGGACGGCGCCCTCCTGGCGTACCGCCGCCTCCAACTCCAGCGCCACCTGCAGATTGCGCGGGCGCGGCAGCCCGTGCGCGATGATCGTCGACTCCAGGGCCACCACGGGTCGACGCGCGTCGATCGCCTCGCGTACTTCCTCGGACACCACCAGCACCACGCGCCTCCTGTCGTTCGGTCTTCCCTCATCCCTGGCGGGCTCGGCCCCCGGTCAAACCCTCGCGGGCTGTGGGAGACATCATCACCGTCCGACATGGAAAACGGGGGCCACGCGTGCGTGGCCCCCGCGTTCCCGAGCGTCAGACCGGGCTGATGCCCGTCAGCGTCCCGTGCGGGTCGAGCACGTACTTGCGGCTGGCGCCCTGGTCGAACTCGGCGTAGCCGCGCGGTGCGTCCTCCAGTGCGATCGGGGTGGCGTTGACCGCCTTCGCGATATGCACGCGCCCGTGCAGGATCGCCATCATCAGACTCCGGTGGTACGTCATCACCGGGCACTGACCGGTCGTGAACCGGTGGCTCTTGGCCCAGCCGAGACCGAGCCGCACCTTCAGGGTGCCGCTCTTCGCGTCCTCGTCGACCCCGCCGGGGTCATCGGTGACATACAGCCCGGGGATGCCCAGGGCACCGCCCGCGCGCGTGACGCCCATCAGCGAGTTGAGGACGGTCGCAGGCGCCTCCGGGGCGTTCGGGCCGTGCGCCCGTGCCTCGAAGCCGACCGCGTCGACCGCCGCGTCCACCTCGGGCTCGCCGACGATCTCCGCGATCTGCTCCCCGATGTCGCCGCGCGAGACGTCGACGGTCTCGCAGCCGAAACTCCTTGCCTGGGCCAGGCGTTCGGCGTTGAGGTCGCCGACGATGACGACCGCGGCGCCCAGCAGTTGTGCCGACGCTGCCGCCGCCAGGCCGACCGGACCCGCTCCGGCGACGTACACCGTGGACCCGACCCCGGCGCCCGCGGTGACCGCGCCGTGGAAACCGGTCGGGAAGATGTCCGAGAGCATGGTCAGATCGAGCAGCTTCTCGCGTGCCTCGTCCCGGTCCGGGAACTTCAGCAGGTTGAAGTCCGCGTACGGGACCATGGCGTACTCGGCCTGACCGCCGGCCCAGCCGCCCATGTCGACATAGCCGTAGGCCGCCCCCGGCCGGGCCGGGTTGACGTTCAGGCAGATGCCGGTCTTGCGTTCCTTGCAGTTGCGGCACCGCCCGCAGGCGATGTTGAACGGTACGGAGACGATGTCGCCCACGTCGATGAACTCGACGTCCGGACCCCGTTCGACGACCTCTCCGGTGATCTCGTGTCCGAGGACCAGCCCCTCGGGCGCGGTCGTCCGACCACGCACCATGTGCTGGTCGCTGCCACAGATGTTGCTGGCGAGCACCTTCAGGATCACCCCGTGCCGGACCTTGCGGCCGACGTTGGCGGGGGCGACTCCCGGCCCGTCCTGGAGTTCGAGCGTCGGGTGGTCGATGGTCCTGACTTCCACCGCTCCCGGCTTGAGATACGCGACTGCCCTGTTTCCGCTTCCACTCATGCGTGATCGCCGTCCCTTCGGCTCCGATCCCCCGGATGCCAGTGGCTGTGCGCGCGCATGGCGGAGTCTGCTAACGGCTCGGCCTCCCGGCCACCCTCCGCGGGCCATCGGAAGCCGGAGTTTTCCGGGAGCGGGTGAACAGCGCCAGCGCGGCCAGGGGTATCAGCAGGCAGGCGGCGGCGAGGTTCAGCCAGCCGTAGCTCGCCTCGGCGACCACCAGGCCGGCCACCGCCCCGCCGATGCCCGCCGAGGTGTTCATGGTGAGGTCGGACAGGCCCTGCGCGGCGGCACGCGCGGGCTGCGGTACCGAGTCGGTGAGCAGCGCCGAACCGGAGACGAGCCCCGCCGACCAGCCCAGTCCCAGCACGAACAGCCCCAGCGCGATCCGCCCATGACTCCCGCCCGCCGTACCGGCGAGGAACGCGGCACAGGCCAGCAGCCCCACCGCGAGCCCTATCCCGGACAGCCGCCCCACCCGGTCGGACAGCCTGCCCATCAGCGGCGAGAACGCGTACATCCCCGCGATGTGTCCGCTGATCACCAGCCCGACCAGATCGATACTCGCCCCGTGATGGCCCAGCTCGACCGGAGTCATCGCCATCACCGACACCATCGCCGTGTGCACCACGGCCACCGTCACCAGCGCGAGCCGCGCCCGCGGCGAGGCGGCCACCGCGGCGAACCCCGCCCGCAGCGACCGCGCGGCCGGCGACCGGTCCTCCTCCGGCGCGAGCGCCCGGGCCGTCAGCAACGGGTCGGGCCGCAGCAGTACGGCGACCACGACCGCGGCGACCAGGAAGATTCCGCCCGCCCACAGGAAGGGGCCTGCCGCCTCGGGTATCCCGAGCCCGGCGACGCTACGTCCCGCGGGCGCGGCGATGTTGGGTCCGAGGACCGCCCCTATGGTCGTCGCCCAGACGACACGCGAGATGGCCCGGGCCCGCTGCTCAGGCTCGGCCAGATCTGCGGCTGCGAATCTGGACTGCAGGTTCGCCGACGAGGCCGCCCCGAAGCAGGCCATGCCGCACAACAGCAGCGGAAAGTTCCCGATGCTCGCCGCGAGCACCACGACACCGGCTCCGAGCGCCCCGACCAGATAGCCGAGGACCAGGCCGGGACGTCGGCCGCGCGCCGTCATCAGCGCCGCGAGTGGCATCGACAGCAGCGCGGTGCCCGTGACGGTCGCCGTGGGCGCCAGTCCGGACAGCGACTCGGTCCCGCTGATCTGCTTGGCCAGTACGGCGGCCAGGGCGATCCCGGTGGCGACACCGAGCCCGCCCAGGATCTGGGTCGTGATCAGCACGCCGGAGGTCCGACGTCGCAGGGCGGGTAGCCGTTCGGCCGTGACGGCCCGCTCTTCCAGGGCGGTCACAGCGCGCACCCGGTACCGCTGTGGCCGCACGCGCAGGTGCAACCGGTCTTCCCCAGCACGGTCTCTCCCCCCGTAGGCTCCTGCCCGAGCTCAGAACAACGGCTCGGGCAGCACTCCCTCCAGTGCCAGCAGCTTCCTCTTCGTCTCCAGGCCGCCCCCGAACCCGCCGATTCCGCCGTCGCTCTCGACGACCCGATGGCAGGGCACGACGACCGGCAGCGGATTGGAACCCATCGCCACCCCCACCGCCTGGGCCGCGCGCGGCTGACCGACCCGCCCGGCGAGATCGCCGTAGCCGACGACCGAGCCGTACGGGACGCCGGACGCGAGCTCGCGCAGCACCTGCCGGTTGAAGCCGGAGATCAGGGACCAGTCGAGCGGCAGGTCGAAGTCGCGCCGCGTTCCGGCGAAGTAGGCCTCGAACTGACGTATCGCCTCGGCCAGCAAGGGGGAGTCGGGCGCCTCGACCGGTTCGGTGCCCAGCCGGGACGCCAGCCGGTCGAGTGTCTTCCCGCGTACCGCGTCCGAGGCGTGGAAGACGACGTTGACCAGGCCGTCCTGTGTCGCGGCCAGCAGCAGCGGACCGATGTCGGTGCCGACGACGGTCCACACGACCCGCTGCTCGTTCTGCCCATGGCTGTCCATGCGCCCACCGTACGACCCGGCACTGACAACGCCCCGCGAGCGGTCTCAGAACCCGTTCAGCGCGGACCGCACCACGTCCGGCCTGTTGGTGATGATTCCGTCCACGCCGTACCCGGCGACCTTCCATGCCGTGGGTGCGTCGTCGACGGTCCAGGCGTACACCTCCATCGGAGTGCCGTGCGGGCCCGTCAACCCGTGCACGGCGGAGACGTAGCTCGTGGAGATCGAGCCGTACGACGGATTGATCAGGTCGGTGAAGGCGGCGTACTCGTGCAGGGCGGACACGGAAGGTGTGCCGAGGAAGCCTGTCCTGATGCCGGGACTGAGGTCGTGCACGATCCGGATGCTGTCCGCGCTGAAGCTCTGCACGATCAGCCGGCTGTCGACGTGGGACTGGTCCAGCCACCCTTCGTTGCCCAGGATCTTGAGGGTCTGCTGCTCGATGCCGGGGTACAGTTCCGGGTTCTTGATCTCCAGGAGCAGGCTCTGGTGGTTGTGCTCCACCTCGCGCATGTACTGCGTGAGCGTGGGCACGCGCGTACCGGTGAACGCGGCACCGAACCAGCTGCCCGCGTCGAGGCGGGCGATCTCGGCGGCGGTGAAGTCCTTCACCTTCCAGGGGGCCCGGTCGGGGAACACCTTCGCGACGTCGGTCGTGCGCTTCAGGCTGTCGTCGTGGATGACGACGAGTTCGCCGTCCCTGGTGCGCTGGACGTCGTTCTCCACCCACTGGAAACCGAGCCGGGCCGCCTTGTCGATGGAGGCCAGGGTGTTCTCGGGGGCGTAGGCGGACGCGCCGCGATGGGCGACCACGGTGGGCCACTGGGTGGCGTCGCCGGCACTGGCCCGGGGGGAGGGGAGCAGGAGGGCGGCGGCCCCCAGGAGCGCGGTGGTCGAGGCGGCAACTGCGCGCAGGTGCATGCGTACTCCTCGCGTCGAGCGATCACATAAAGCTCAAGAGTGACAGCGGAACGTCACTACCCGTGGGGTACAGGATGGACACAGAATGAATGGAGTTGCCCAAGTCCGCTCACCGGTGCCGCACAAGTGGGGCAGGGCCGTGTTTCTTTGCCGGAAAATCGTTCGACCATTCCGGTGGGGGTCATACTCTCTGCGTCGACCCTGACCGCTCGTGCGGTCCTGGGGCTGGGCGGGTTTCGGGAATTTGCGGGACGGAACAGGGCGGAAGGGTTACTGCGCATGCAGGGCACGGTCGACGGTTTCAGCTACGGACTCGTCACGCCGCTGGTGGCTTACCTCATGGCCTGCCTCGGCGGTGCGCTCGGCCTGCGCTGCACCACCAGATCGATGCTCGTGACCCAGTCCTGGAGGCCCGGCTGGCTCGCCCTGGGATCGGCGGCGATCGGTTCCGGCATATGGACGATGCACTTCATCGCGATGATGGGTTTCTCGGTCCGCCAGACACCGGTCCACTACGACAAGCCGATGACCTTCGCGAGCCTCGCCGTCGCCATCGTCATGGTGGGCGTCGGGATCTTCATCGTCGGCTACCGGGGAGCCAGGGGGACGGCCCTGTTCACCGGCGGCACCCTCACCGGCCTGGGCATCGCCTCGATGCACTACCTGGGCATGGCCGGCATGCGCCTCAACGGAAAGCTCGAATACAACACCTTCACCGTCACTGCCTCCGTCGTCATAGCGGTTGTCGCCGCGATCAGCGCCCTGTGGGCGGCCGGACAGGTCCGCGGGTTCCTGTGGAGCGTGGGCGCGAGCCTCGTCATGGGACTCGCCGTCACCGGCATGCACTACACGGGCATGGCCGCCCTCACCGTCCACGTCCACGGCACGGCCGCGACCACCGACGGAGTCTCCGCCGCGTCACTGCTGGCGCCCATGATGATCGGCCCCCTCGCCTTCCTCCTCCTGGCCGGTGTCGTCGTGATGTTCGACCCGCTGATGGTCATGGGCAAGCCCGCCCGGTTCCCCGTCGAGCACAAGCCCGGTGTCCCGGCCGGCGCCGTCGTCCCGCACCCCCGGCGCACCCCGGTCCGCACCGACCGCGACCTCGGACACCGCCGCCCCCGCACCCCACAGAACCGCTGATCCGACCCCGTTGTCAGTGGCGGGTCGTACGGTTGGTTCCATGCGGCCCGTTTCCCACATCGAACGCACGGTGGCGCCTTTCGAGGTCGTCAGTTCCTACCAGCCCAGCGGCGACCAGCCGGCGGCCATCGCCGAGCTGGCCCGGCGCGTCGAGGCAGGTGAGAAGGACGTCGTCCTGCTCGGCGCGACCGGCACCGGCAAGTCCGCCACCACCGCGTGGATGATCGAGAAGCTCCAGCGCCCCACCCTCGTGATGGCGCCGAACAAGACCCTGGCCGCCCAGCTGGCCAACGAGTTCCGCGAGCTCCTGCCGAACAACGCGGTCGAGTACTTCGTCTCGTACTACGACTACTACCAGCCCGAGGCCTACGTCCCACAGTCGGACACCTACATCGAGAAGGACTCCTCGGTCAACGAGGAGGTAGAGCGCCTGCGCCACTCCGCGACCAACTCGCTGCTCACCCGCCGCGACGTCATCGTGGTCGCCTCGGTCTCCTGCATCTACGGCCTCGGTACTCCGCAGGAGTACGTGGACCGCATGGTCCCCCTCAAGGTCGGCGACGAGATCGACCGAGACCAGCTGCTGCGCCGCTTCGTGGACATCCAGTACACGCGCAACGACATGGCCTTCACCCGGGGCACCTTCCGCGTCCGCGGCGACACCATCGAGATCTTCCCGGTCTACGAGGAACTGGCCGTCCGCATCGAGATGTTCGGCGACGAGATCGAGGCCCTCTCCACCCTCCACCCGCTCACCGGCGAGATCATCAGCGAGGACGAGCACCTCTACGTCTTCCCGGCCTCCCACTACATCGCGGGCCCCGAGCGCATGGAGCGGGCCGTCAACGACATCGAGAAGGAACTCGCCGAGCGGCTGGCCGAGATGGAGAAGCAGGGCAAGCTCCTGGAGGCCCAGCGCCTGCGGATGCGCACCACGTACGACCTTGAGATGCTCCGCCAGATCGGCTCCTGCTCCGGTGTCGAGAACTACTCGATGCACTTCGACGGCCGCGAGCCCGGCTCCGCGCCGAACACCCTGATCGACTACTTCCCCGAGGACTTCCTCCTCGTCATCGACGAGTCGCACAACACGGTTCCGCAGATCGGCGCGATGTACGAGGGCGACGCCTCCCGCAAGCGCACCCTCGTCGACCACGGCTTCCGGCTGCCCTCGGCCCTGGACAACCGCCCCCTGAAGTGGGAGGAGTTCCAGAAGCGCATCGGACAGACGGTCTACCTGTCGGCGACCCCCGGCAAGTACGAGCTCTCGCGCGCGGACGGCACCGTCGAGCAGATCATCCGCCCCACCGGCCTCATCGACCCCGAGGTCGTCGTCAAGCCCACCGAGGGTCAGATCGACGACCTGGTGCACGAGATCCGCAAGCGCACCGAGAAGGACGAACGCGTTCTGGTCACCACCCTCACCAAGAAGATGGCCGAGGACCTCACCGACTACTTCCTCGAACTCGGCATCCAGGTCCGGTACTTGCACAGCGACGTCGACACCCTGCGCCGCATCGAGCTGCTGCGCGAGCTGCGCTCCGGCGAGTTCGACGTACTGGTCGGCATCAACCTCCTCCGCGAGGGCCTGGACCTGCCCGAGGTGTCCCTGGTCGCCATCCTGGACGCCGACAAAGAGGGCTTCCTGCGCTCCGGCACCTCCCTGATCCAGACCATCGGCCGCGCGGCGCGCAACGTCTCCGGCCAGGTCCACATGTACGCCGACAAGATCACCCCGGCGATGGAGAAGGCCATCGAGGAGACCAACCGCCGCCGGGAGAAGCAGGTCGCGTACAACACGGCGCACGGCATCGACCCCCAGCCGCTCCGCAAGAAGATCAACGACATCGTCGCGCAGATCGCCCGCGAGGACGTCGACACGGAGCAGCTGCTCGGCTCCGGCTACCGCAAGGCGGCCAAGGACGGCAAGGGCGCGAAGGCCCCCGTGCCCGCGCTCGGCGGCAAGGCCGCGAAGGCGTCCAGGTCGGCCAAGGGGAAGGCCAAGGACGGGGTGCCGACCGACCGTCCCGCGGCCGAACTCGCCGAGCAGATCGAGGAGATGACCGCACGCATGCGCGCCGCCGCCGCGGACCTCCAGTTCGAGGTCGCCGCCCGGCTGCGCGACGAGGTGCACGAGATGAAGAAGGAACTGCGCCAGATGAAGGAGGCGGGCATCGCCTGATCCCCTCGGGGGAGTGCCGGACCTCGGGATATGCGCTCTGTGTTGCAAGACCGACACAAAGTCCGATGCGGGGTTCGGCACTGTCAGTGCCGCTGCGTAGGGTTCTGGGCAGCCGCGGATTCCGCGGCAACAGGGGACGTTCGAGAGGGGAACAGCCGTGACCGTCAACATGACCAAGGGTCAGGCCATCAGTCTTGAGAAGAACGACGGGACCGGCCTGACCGCGGTGCGCATGGGTCTCGGTTGGCAGGCGGCTCCCCGGCGCGGCCTGTTCGGCTCGCGCACCCGGGAGATCGACCTCGACGCGTCCGCCGTGCTGTTCGCCGACAAGCAGCCGGTCGACGTGGTGTTCTTCCGCCACTTGGTGAGCGACGACGGCTCCGTGCGCCACACCGGTGACAACCTCGTCGGCGGGGTGGGCCAGGGCGGCGACGACGAGGCCATCCTCGTCGACCTCGCGCGCGTGCCGGTCCACATCGACCAGATCGTCTTCACCGTGAACTCCTTCACGGGCCAGACCTTCCAGGAGGTGCAGAACGCGTTCTGCCGTCTGGTCGACGAGACCAACGGCCAGGAACTGGCCCGGTACACGCTGGCGGGCGGCGGCCAGTACACGGCCCAGATCATGGCGAAGGTGCACCGCTCCGGCTCCGGCTGGACGCTGACGGCCCTCGGCACACCGACCAACGGCCGCACCTTCCAGGACCTGATGCCGGCGATCCTGCCGCACCTCTAGGGCGGCCCGGCGCACACGAGACGACACGGCTGAGCAGGGGGACGAGAGCGATGGCGGCCGAGCTGGTGCGAGGGCAGAACCACCCGCTCTCCCAGATGCGTCTGGAGATCCGGGTCGCGGCCGGCAAGCCGGTCGTGGCCGCCGCCACGCTCGGCGACGAGCGCGGCAGGATCCATGGCGTCGAGTGGGTGGCCCACCCGGGCACCCCCACTCTGCCCGGCCTGGAGGTCTCCAAGCAGGCCGCCGCCGATCACCGTCTCGCGGTGGACCTCGGTGCCATGCCGGAGGCCGTGCACCGCGTCAGCGTGCTGCTCGCGCTGCCCCTCGGCGCCGACCGCCCCACCCGATTCGGGGCGGTCGCCGCACCCTTCGTCGCGGTCACCGGCCTGGACGGCACCGAGGTCGCCAGCTACACGATCACCGGCCTGGACGCCGAATCGGCCCTCGTGGCCCTGGAGTTGTACCGCAGGCAGGGCGCCTGGAAAGTGCGCGCCGTCGGCCAGGGCTACGCGGGCGGCCTGGCCGAACTCCTCACCGACCAGGGCCTGCCCCAGGCCGCCCACCTCGCGGGCAGCATCAACGAAGCGGTGGCCCGGGGCCTGGCCCGCTCGGTGGCTACGCCCCCACCCCGCACCCCGGACGGCGACCGCACCCGCCAGACGGCCACACCGGGCATCGGCCCCGACGGGAGCGGCCCTACGACACCAGGTGGCTCCGGCGCCGTGGCCCCGCAGCCGTCGACCTCTCCGTACGGTGCACAAGGTGCTGTGGCGCCGCCGTCCGGATATCCCGCGGACCCGGCTGCCACCCAGCCCGCCGCCCCCGCCGCCGGTGGCCCGATCGACTACAGCCACCCGCGCCGGCAGGCCGGGGCGCCCCCGTCGCCCGCGCCGACCGCGCCCCCGGCTCCGCCCGGACAGGCCGCCCAGCCGGTCGCCGGTGACGCGACCGGGTGGTCGATGGAGGAGCGGCTCTACAACCAGGTGTGGGGCATGTTCGAGGA
The DNA here is from genome assembly GCF_040655035.1 of Streptomyces sp. NPDC050549. Taxonomy (NCBI): domain Bacteria; kingdom Bacillati; phylum Actinomycetota; class Actinomycetes; order Kitasatosporales; family Streptomycetaceae; genus Streptomyces; species Streptomyces sp. NPDC050549. The sequence goes on along the minus strand of NZ_JBFAJD010000043.1, from coordinate 37,947 downwards.
CCTGGCCCGCACCATGGCCGCGTATCGCAGCGCGGTCGACTTCGCCGACTCGCGCATGGAGAAGGAACTCGACCAGGCGCTGTCCGACCCGCGCAGCCGGATCGGCGGCCAGGGCGACGCGGCCCGTGAGGCGGCCCAGGCCAAGCACGCCCAACTCGTCGACCAGGCGCGAGCGGCCCTCGACCGGGACCTCGCCCAGCTGGCCGCCGAGTCCGACGTGGTCGAACCCGCGCTCCCGCTTGCGTTCGCCGGCTGGGACAATCCGGTCTGGCACGGCTACCGCGTCCCGATGGAGATCCCCATGGCCCTGCGCCTGGGAGCCCTTCATCTCCCGGAGAGCCCCGACCTGCGCATCCCGATGCTGGTCCGGCTCCCCTTGGAGCGCGGTATGTGGATCGACAGCGGTGGCGGGGAGTCCCTGGACGGCTCGTTCGCCGACTCCCACGAGCTGCGGCGCCTCGCGCTCGACACGGCCGTGGCGCACGCGGCCCGGCTGCTGGCCGTCTACCCGGTGGGCGAGTTCGCCGTGCATGTCATCGACCCGGCCGGTTCGGCGGCGCAGGCGCTGGTTCCCCTGGTGCACACGGGCGTGCTCGCGGCGCCGCCCGCCGTGGGGGCCGCCGGGGTCGCGGACGTGCTGGCCCGGCTCACCCAGCGGGTGGATCTGGTGCAGATGGCGGTGCGCGGCGGAGCCGCCGACTCGCTGCCGCCCGGCCTCGACACGGCCGAACAGCTGCTGATCGTCAACGACTTCCCGCACGGCTTCGACGACCGTGCCGTGACCCAGCTGCGCTATCTCGCTGACGAGGGCCCGGCCGTCGGCGTCCATCTGATGATGGTCGCGGACCGCGAGGACGCGGCGGGCTACGGCCCGTTGCTCGACCCGCTCTGGCGTTCGCTGATGCGACTCACCCCGCTGCCCGACGACCATCTCGCCGACCCGTGGGTGGGACATGCCTGGACGTACGAGCCCTCGCTCGTACCGCCCGGCAGCCAGGTGCTCCAGCGGGTGCTGACCGAGGTCGCGACTGCGCGTACCAAGTACAGGTAAAGCGCTCCCACCTGCTGTTTTGCCTTTCTTTTGCCCATACCTTTACCTTTCCTTGGTGATTGGGGTAAGCTCTTCCGTACGGAGGGGAGTACTCCCTATCTGCTGCGGCGTACCCGTCAATACGGATCAGGCCAGATCCCGGGGCGTCGGCCCTGGACGCCCGTCCAAGGTGGAAGAGACCTCCGGTAGCGACGACGCTGACCATTTGCCGTTAATACCGCCGGAGGAGCAGTAGTGGATGTTTCCGTGACCCTGTGGGTCCTGACCGTTGTGGGGCTGGCCGCCCTCATCGCCGTCGACTTCTTCATCGGCCGCAAGCCGCATGACGTGTCGATCAAGGAAGCCGGGATCTGGACGATCGTCTGGATCGTCCTCGCCGGACTCTTCGGACTCGGCCTTCTCACCTTCGGAGGCGGCCAGGCCGGCGGCGAGTTCTTCGCCGGCTTCATCACCGAGAAGTCGCTGAGCGTCGACAACCTCTTCGTCTTCGTCCTGATCATGGCGAAGTTCGCCGTGCCCTCGCAGTACCAGCAGCGGGTGCTGCTGGTCGGCGTCCTCATAGCCCTGGTCCTGCGCGCCATCTTCATCGCGGCGGGCGCGGCCGTCCTCGCCAACTTCGCCTGGGTCTTCTACATCTTCGGCGCCTTCCTCATCTGGACCGCCTGGAAGCTCGTCCAGGAGGCCCGGGCCGACGAGGAGGACGAGGAGTTCGAGGAGAACAAGCTGCTCAAGGCCGCCGAGCGCCGCTTCGGCGTGGCCGACCGGTACCACGGCACCAAGCTGTGGATCCAGGAGAACGGCAAGCGGGTCATGACCCCGATGCTGGTCGTGATGCTCGCCATCGGTACGACGGACGTGCTGTTCGCCCTCGACTCCATCCCCGCGATCTTCGGCCTGACGCAGGACCCGTACATCGTGTTCACGGCCAACGCGTTCGCCCTGATGGGCCTGAGGCAGCTGTACTTCCTCATCGGCGGCCTGCTCAAGAAGCTGGTCCACCTCAGCTACGGCCTGTCGGTCATCCTCGGCTTCATCGGCGTCAAGCTGGTGCTGCACGCGCTGCACGAGTCCGGGGTCCATGTCCCGGAGATCTCCATCCCGGTCTCGCTGGGTGTGATCTGCGGGGTCCTGATCGTCACCACGATCACCAGCCTGATGGCCAACAAGAAGCAGGCGGCGGCCGAGGCGGCGCAGACGGGGACCGAAGGCGCTCCGAAGGACAGCATCGACGCCTGACCACGCCGGACGTAGGAACAACGATCACCGGGAGCACCGCACGATGAATTGCCGACCACCGCTCCCGGTGCTTCGTTGGATACCGAGCGCCCCCGCCCCGGGGGTGGCACGGCCGGGTGGAGGCATCCATGGACGCATCGATGAAGTTCGTGCAGATCGTCGACTTCGAGACCGACCGCTTCGACGAGATGCGAGCGGTGGCGGAGGAGGCGGACAAGCGCTTCGCGGGCCGGGCCGACGGACCGACGCACCGGCTCGTCCTGCGGGACCGGAGCAATCCCGGCCATGTCCTCGTGGTCGTCGAGTTCGACTCGTACGAGGACGCCATGCGCAACAGCCAGGACCCCGAGACCGGCAAGATGGCCGAGCAGATGGCCGCGCTGTGTACCAGGCCGCCGTCCTTCACCGACTGCGACGTACTGGACATGACCGAGTTCAAGTAGCGCGGGGCGGGCCCCATGACGCCGGAGTGCGGGGCCCGTACGCCTCTGCGAGGATCTCTTCATGATCACTCGGCTCAGGTCGCTCACCACCCCGTGGACGACCTTCGTGCCGGTGCTCGCAGCCGTCCTGCTGGTCTTCACCTGGGGGCGCAAGGACCTGCCCGGCGTGGTCGTCGCCCTGGTGACCCTGGTCCTCGCCGGGGCCGTCCTGGCCGCGGTCCATCACGCCGAGGTCATCGCCCACCGCGTCGGTGAACCCTTCGGCTCCCTGGTCCTCGCCGTCGCGGTGACGATCATCGAGGTCGCCCTGATCGTCACCCTGATGGCCGACGGTGGCGACAAGAGCTCGACCCTCGCCAGAGACACCGTCTTCGCGGCCGTCATGATCACCTGCAACGGCATCGTCGGCCTGTGCCTCATCGTCGCCTCGCTGCGGCACGGCACGGCGGTCTTCAACCCCGAGGGCACCGGCGCCGCCCTCGCCACTGTGGCGACCCTGGCCACGCTCAGCCTGGTCCTGCCGACCTTCACCACCAGCAAGCCGGGCCCGGAGTTCTCCGGCGCCCAGCTCACCTTCGCCGCGCTGTCCTCACTCGCCCTGTACGGCCTTTTCGTGGCCACGCAGACCGTGCGGCACCGCGACTACTTCCTGCCGGTCTCCCGGCAGGGTGCGGTGATCACCAAGGACCACCACGCGGACGCGCCGACCGCCCGTACCGCCCTGATCAGCCTGGGCCTGCTGGGCCTCGCCCTGATCGGTGTCGTAGGACTGGCCAAGGGTGTGTCGCCGACCATCGAGTCCGGCGTCGAGGCGGCCGGCCTGCGCCACGCCGTCGTCGGCGTGATCATCGCGCTGCTCGTCCTGCTCCCCGAGACCATCGCTGCCCTGCGCTCCGCCCGCCGCGACCGCGTACAGACCAGCCTCAACCTCGCGCTCGGCTCGGCGATGGCCAGCATCGGCCTCACCATCCCCGCCGTCGCCCTGGCATCCATCTGGCTCTCCGGACCGCTCGTCCTCGGACTCGGCTCGACCCACATGGTGCTGCTCGCCCTGACCGTGGTGGTCAGCTCCCTGACAGTGGTGCCGGGACGGGCGACACCGCTCCAGGGCGGGGTCCATCTGGTGCTGTTCGCGGCGTACTTGGAGCTCGCGATCAATCCGTAGCGTGTCACCCGACGGCAGGCTCGGGGACTGCCGTCGCCACCGGCCGCGTCTCCGGCAGCAGCGCGAAACACCCCAGACTGAACAGCGCGACCCCCGTCAGATAGGCGCCCACACCCCAGGGAACCCGCCCGCCGTGCTCGGCGAGCGCCGTCGCCACGATCGGGGTGAGGGCGCCACCGAGCACCCCGCCGAGGTTGTAACCCACGGCGGCGCCCGTGCAGCGCACCCGCGGCTCGTACAGCTCCGGCAGATACGCGCCGAGCACGGCGAACATCGTCACGAACGCGAGCAGCGCCCCCAGGAATCCGAGGAACATCAGCAGGGGCGCCCCAGTGGCGAGCAGCGCGACCATCGGGAGCATCCACAGCGCGGCGGCCGCGCACCCCAGCAGGCACAGCGGCCGGCGCCCGTAGCGGTCGCTCAGCAGTGCCACCAGCGGGGTGAGCGAGCCCTTCACCACCACGGCGGCCATGATGCAGGCCAGCATGACGGTACGGCCGACCCCGAGCCGCTCCGTGCCGTAGGCGAGGGACCAGGTCGTCACGGCGTAGAAGATGGCGTACCCCACCGACAGCGCGCCGGCGGTCAGCAGGACCAGCCGCCAGTGGTCGCGCACGACTTCGGCGAGCGGCACGCGCGCGTGGTCGTCGATTTCGAGGAACCGGGGGCTCTCGACGAGCGACGAACGCAACCACAGCCCGCCCAGTGCCAGCGCCCCGGCCACCCAGAACGGCACGCGCCAGCCCCACTGCCCGAACTGTGCGTCGGTCAGGGTCGCGGACAGCGCCAGCATCACGCCGTTGGCGAGCAGGAACCCCACCGCGGGCCCGATCTGCGGAAAGCTCGACCACAGACCGCGCCGCCCGGCGGGCGCGTGCTCGGCGGTCAGCAGCACCGCCCCGCCCCACTCCCCGCCGAGCCCCAGGCCCTGCAGAAATCGCAGCACCAGGAGGAGTACGGGAGCGGCCACCCCGATCGAGCCGTACGACGGCACGCAGCCGACCGCGACCGTCGAGGCACCGGTCAGCAGCAGCGAGGCGACGAGGACCGGCCGCCGCCCGTGCCGATCCCCGAAGTGCCCGAACAGGATCGAGCCCAGCGGTCGCGCCACGAAGCCCACACCGAACGTCCCGAAGGCGGCCAGCGTCCCCGCGACCGGCGAGAACGTCGGGAAGAACAGGGGCCCGAGGACCAGGGCCGCCGCGGTGCCGTAGACGAAGAAGTCGTAGAACTCGATCGCGGTTCCGGCGAGGGAGGCGGCGGCGAGCCGCAGCATGGACGGTGGAACTACGGTGCGTGCATCGTGCATGCCGCGTCAACTACCCACAGTGAACAACGGTTACGGGGGCGCACGGTGGTGCGGAGGCGGCGTGATAGACCGGGACCGAGCAGTGGTCGTCAATCGGCGGCCCATCTCGAACGACATGTCCGAACGGACCGGAGGAACCGTGCCCCGCACCCTGGCCAACGCCCCGATCATGATCCTCAACGGCCCCAACCTGAACCTCCTCGGCCAGCGCCAGCCTGAGATCTACGGCTCCGACACGCTCGCCGACGTCGAGGCGCTGTGCGTCAAGGCGGCGGCCGGGCACGGCGGCACGGTGGACTTCCGGCAGTCCAACCACGAGGGCGAACTGGTCGACTGGATCCACGAGGCGCGGCTCAACCACTGCGGCATCGTGATCAACCCGGGGGCGTACTCGCACACCTCCGTCGCGATCCTGGACGCCCTCAACACCTGTGACGGGCTGCCGGTGTTGGAGGTCCACATCTCCAACATCCACCAGCGCGAGTCGTTCCGGCACCACTCCTACGTTTCGCTGCGTGCCGACGGTGTCATCGCGGGGTGCGGTGTGCAGGGGTACGTGTTCGGTGTGGAGCGGGTCGCCGCGCTTGCGGGGGCGGGGAAGGCCGACGCGTAAGCACCGGCCTCCAGGAGCCCGCCCCTTACAGACCACCAGTTACAGACGCCCCGTCACAGCCGGCCCGCCTCCACGATCCGTCGCAGGAAGCGCTGTGTGCGCTCCTGCTGCGGGTCGCCGAAGATCTGCCGGGCCGTGCCGCGTTCCAGGACCACGCCTCCGTCCAGGAAGCACACCTGGTCGGCGACGTCCCGGGCGAAGCCCATCTCGTGCGTGGCCAGCACCATGGTCATGCCCTCGTCCTTCAAGTCCCGGACGACGGCGAGCACTTCACCGACCAGCTCGGGGTCGAGCGCGGCGGTGATCTCGTCGAAGAGCAGCAGCCGGGGCCGTGCGGCGAGGGCGCGCACGATCGCGACCCGCTGCTGCTGGCCGCCGCTCAGCCGGTCCGGATAGGCGCCCGCCTTGTCCCCGAGTCCGAGCCGCTCCAGCAGCTCACGCGCGTGTGCCTCGGCCTCCGCGCGGGACACGCCGTGCACCCGGCGTGGGGCGAGGGTGATGTTCTCCAGGACCGTCATGTGCGGGAACAGGTTGTACGCCTGGAACACCACGCCGATACGGCGCCGTATCGCGTCCTGGTCGACGCGCGGATCGGTGATCTCCTCGCCGTCGAGCCAGATCGCGCCGTCGTCGATGTCCTCCAGGAGGTTCGCGCACCGCAGCAGCGTGGACTTGCCGGAGCCGGAGGCGCCGATCAGCGCGGTCACGGTGTGCTGCGGGACCTCCAGGTCGACGTCCCGCAGGACGACGGACGTACCGAAGGTCTTGCGGACGGACTCCATGCGCAGCACGGGGGAGGCGGTGGAGTTCTCGGCGGTGCTCATGTCGTGCCTCCCTGGGCGCGCTGCCGGTCCATCCTGGCCGTCACCCAGTCCGTGAAGCGGGTCATCGGGATGGTCAGCGCCACGAAGACGAGCCCCGCGACGATGTACGGCGTGTAGTTCAGGGCGCGCTGCGCGATGATGTCGGACGCTCGTACGGCGTCGATCGCGCCGCCGATCGACACCAGTCCGGTGTCCTTCTGGAGGGACACCAGATCGTTCAACAAGGGCGGCACCTGCCGGCGTACGGCCTGGGGGAGCACCACGTGCCGCAGCGCCTGCCGGTTGGTCAGGCCCAGCGAACGGGCCGCCGCGCGCTGCGAGGGGTGCACGGACTCGATGCCTGCGCGGAACACCTCGGCCACGTACGCCGAGTACGTCAGCGTCAGCGCCGTACCGCCCAGCCACACGGGATCGACGGTCACGCCCTGGAGGCGCAGCGCGGGCACTCCGAAGACCACGATCATCAGGTTGATGATCAGCGGCAGCCCGCGGAAGAAGTCCGTGTAGGCGGCGGCCAGCACCCGCAGGGGGAAGAACACCGGTCCGCGCAGGGTGCGCGCGACGGCGATCAGCATCCCCAGGACGAGCACCAGGACACCGCAGATCAGCAGCAGCCGGATGTTCAGCCAGAGCCCTTCGAGGACCTTGGGGAACGCCTCACGCGCGTAGTGCCCGTCGAAGAACGTCTCCTTGGTGCGCTCCCAGCCCGGCGCGCTGACCACGACCACGTACAGGACGACGGCGGTGACAAGGGTCGACACCGCGGCGATCGCGGTCGCGCGGCGGGCACGCGCGCGCTTGTGCCGCTCCCGCTCCAGCCGCCGCTGCGAGGGGACGTACGCGTCGCCCCCGCCGGGCATGTCGCCCTTGTCGTCCGCGGCCTCCCGGCCCGGCTCGTCCTTCACCACGGTCACTTGAGGACCGGGGCGTCGACGGCGTCGGACAGCCACTGCTTCTCCAGCGCCGCCAGGGTGCCGTCCTTGCGGAGGGCGTCAACGGCCGACGTCACGCACGACGTGAGGTCGCTGCCCTTGTCGAGCACGAGCCCGAACTGCTCGGGCGTGCCGCCCTGGTTCTCGAACTGGCCGACGATCTTGGCGTTGGTCACCTCGGCCGAGGTGATGTAGAAGGCGGTCGGCAGGTCGACGACGATCGCGTCGACCTGGCCGTTCTTGAGCGCGGAGACGGCCTGGTCGTTCTTGGAGAACGCGGCCTCCTGCTGCGTCGGCTTCACCACGTCGCTGATGTAGTTCAGGCTCGTGGTGCCGACCTGGGCGCCCAGCTTGAGGCCCTTGAGGTCCGCGATGCTCGTCGCCTTGGCGGCCTTGCTGCTCTTGAGCGCGATGACGGCCTGGCGGACGTCGTAGTAGCCGGACGAGAAGTCGACGGCCTTCTTGCGCTCGGCGCTGATCGACACCTGGTTGATGTCGAAGTCGAAGGTCTTCACACCGGGCGCGAAGGCCTTGTTGAAGGGCACGCTCTGCCAGACGACGGCGCTCTTGTCGTAGCCGAGTTGCTTCGCCACGGCGTAGGCGACCGCCGACTCGAAGCCCTTGCCGTTGGCGGGCTTGTCGTCCTCGAACCAGGGCTCGTACGCCGGCTCGTCCGTCGCGATCGTCAGCTTGCCGGAGGTCTGGGTGGCCAGCTTGCCCTTGGCGCAGGTGGTCCCGGCGGACGTGGAGGAGGCCTTGTCGGAGGCCTTGTCGTCCGGTTGCGGAGCACAGCCGACAGCGGTGGCGAAGAGGGCTATGGTGACGGCGGCTATCGCGCGACGCGGTGCGCGAGGGGCAAGGTGCATGGCGGGAGAGTGACAGCCAAACGTCCTGTTTGTCGAGGTCACAGCCCTCAATGTCCGCATATTGGGAACGGGTGTTGCGTTTTCGTGAACAATCCCTGTGCGATCCCGCCCGCGACACGCTTGCCGGGGCCGCCGGTCGAGGGCGGGGATCGATGGACCGGCGGCCCATCCGCACAGGAGCCGTCATCCTGAGCGGGGCTGCTTCCAGTTGACCGCTCAACCATGTGTGCCGGGAGCGCGCGTACGACACCGGCGCGTGCGAAGGATTCACACGGGGCGCGCGGGAACCGCTTCACGCCCAGGAGTTCACCACCCGCGCGCGTGCCACTCCGGCAGATGCGGGCGCTCCGCGCCCAGCGTCGTGTCGTTGCCGTGCCCCGGGTAGACCCACGTCTCGTCGGGGAGCGTGTCGAAGATCTTCGTCTCGACGTCGCGGATCAGGCTGGCGAACGCCTCGGGGTCCTTCCATGTGTTGCCCACGCCCCCCGGGAACAGACAGTCGCCGGTGAACACGTGAGGGTGTCCGTGCGGGTCGTCGTAGACGAGCGCGATCGAGCCCGGTGTATGGCCCACGAGGTGACGCGCGGTCAGTTCGACCTGCCCCACCCGGATCGTGTCGCCGTCGTCGACCAGGACGTCGGTCGGCACCGGGATGCCGTCGGCGTCCTCGCGGCCCGCGTACGTACGCGCGCGCGTGGCCGTCACGACCTCGGCGAGCGCCTGCCAGTGGTCGCCGTGCTGGTGGGTGGTGACTACGGACGCGATGCCGTCGTCACCGATCGTGCCGAGCAGGGTCTCCGCGTCGTTGGCCGCGTCGATCAGCAACTGCTCGTCCGTGGCCCGGCAGCGCAGCAGATAGGCGTTGTTGTTCATGGGTCCGACCGCGATCTTGGTGATCATCAGGTCCGTGAGCTCATGCACGTCCGCCGGGCCACCGACCGTCACCTCTCCGCTGTACGTCATGGCGGCCAGCCTAATCCGTTTCCGGAGGACCTTCTGAAGTGGCCGACGTCTCCCGGCCGTTCGGGTGCGGAAACGGGATGCCTTGAGCGCGGCGGCGACGGAGGCCGAACATTCCCCCATGAGCCCCGAAGTGCGCACGTTCGTCGCCGGCGGCCCGCTTCCCGACTGGGACGCGAGCGAAGAGGAGAACGACCGGCGGGACCGCCAACTCGTGGCGATCCCGAAGCCGGTCACGGCGGAGGAGGCCCTGGTGCTCGTCTCCTGCTTCGGCCCCGACGACTGCTACGGCGTCGCCTGGACACTTCTCCACCTCATCGAGACCGGCCCGAACCCGGTGCTCACCGCGCGGCCCGCACACGACGCCACCGAGTGGCATCAGCGGCTCTACGACAGGGCCGGAGGCCTATAGCGGGGGAAGCGCCGGCAAGGGGCCGCCGTCGACCGTCAGGCCGGACCCGTCACGGCGCCCGCAGAGCCAGCCGAGCAGATCCGCCGGGCTGCCGGTGACGGTGACTTCGGGCTTCTCGGCGGGCCTGCCCGTGCTCCACGCGTGCGTGCCGTCCGAAAGGTGTGTCGACGGCACATCAGGGTGCCCGGTGAACCGTTCGGCCAGGAAGTCGATCTCCCGCTCGGTGAACTCCTCGGGCAGGTCCTCCAGTTCGTACCCGACCCCCATGTCCACGTGATGCAGCTCGACCTCGACCCACCGCCGGAACGGGATCCGGGACGCGGTGTCGACGACCCCGTTGCGCAGCTCCACGGTGCGCGACCAGTCCGCCGGAGCCGCGCCCGCCGACTGGAAGCCGGCCGCGCTCTCGCGCACGTCGGCGAGCTGGACGTCGAGGGGGCGCGGCGCGTCGCGCTCGATGTCGGCGTCACGGACGCTCGCCGTGGCGTACATGGGACGCCCCTCCAGGACGTTCACGAGGGCGTCCGCGTTGCGGGCGACGTGCGCGAGAACGTGATTGCGGCTCCATCCGGGGAGCCGTGACGGCTCGGCGGCCGAGGCGTTGTCCAGTGCGGCGGCTGCGGTGAGCAGCCGTTCGGTCGCGTCATGTACAGAGGCCAGGTCATGAGCGTGATCAATCATGCTGCTGACCCTAGCCCCGCCACACCTTTGGGTGAAGGTGGTGAAGCTGTGCCGTAAATCGAATGCACGTGCTATATCGTCGGGTGCGGCGTCGGGCATGCTGGAAGGCCGGAGGTTGTTATGCCTCGGCCGGGATTCCGACCGGCGTTGTCAGTGGCTCCCCCTAGTCTGAGAACGACGGGGGCCCCGCCCCTGTCACTTCTCTCAAGAAAGGTGCGGACCGGCGTGGCCGACCGTCTCATCGTCCGTGGCGCGCGCGAGCACAATCTGAAGAATGTCTCGCTCGACCTGCCACGCGACTCGCTCATCGTGTTCACGGGCCTGTCCGGGTCGGGCAAGTCCTCCCTGGCCTTCGACACGATCTTCGCCGAGGGCCAGCGGCGCTACGTGGAATCGCTCTCCTCGTACGCCCGCCAGTTCCTCGGCCAGATGGACAAGCCGGACGTCGACTTCATCGAAGGTCTCTCCCCGGCCGTCTCCATCGACCAGAAGTCGACCTCGCGCAACCCGCGCTCGACGGTCGGCACCATCACCGAGGTCTACGACTACCTGCGCCTGCTCTTCGCGCGCATCGGCAAGCCGCACTGCCCGGAGTGCGGCCGGCCGATCACGCGCCAGTCGCCGCAGGCCGTCGTCGACAAGGTCCTGGCGCTGCCGGAGGGGAGCCGCTTCCAGGTCCTGTCGCCGCTGGTGCGCGAGCGCAAGGGCGAGTTCGTCGACCTGTTCGCGGACCTCCAGACCAAGGGCTACAGCCGCGCGCGCGTGGACGGCGAGACCATCCAGCTCTCCGAGCCGCCCGTCCTGAAGAAGCAGGAGAAGCACACCATCGAGGTGGTCATCGACCGCCTCACGGTGAAGGACTCCGCCAAGCGCCGCCTCACCGACTCCGTGGAGACCGCCCTCGGCCTGTCCGGCGGCATGGTCGTGCTCGACTTCGTCGACCTCCCCGAGGACGACCCCGAGCGCGAGCGCATGTTCTCGGAGCACCTGTACTGCCCGTACGACGACCTGTCCTTCGAGGAGCTGGAGCCCCGCTCCTTCTCCTTCAACTCGCCCTTCGGCGCCTGCCCGGAGTGCTCCGGCATCGGCACGCGCATGGAGGTCGACGCCGAGCTGATCGTCCCGGACGAGGACAAGTCCCTGGACGAGGGCGCCATCCACCCGTGGTCGCACGGCCACACCAAGGACTACTTCGGCCGCCTCATCGGCGCCCTCGCGGACGCCCTGGGCTTCCGCACCGACATCCCCTTCGCGGGCCTCCCGCAGCGCGCCAAGAAGGCCCTGCTCTACGGCCACAAGACGCAGATCGAGGTGCGGTACCGCAACAGGTACGGCCGCGAGCGGGTCTACACGACGCCCTTCGAAGGCGCCGTCCCCTTCGTCAAGCGCCGGCACGGCGAGGCGGAGAGCGACGCCAGCAGGGAGCGCTTCGAGGGCTACATGCGCGAGGTGCCCTGTCCCACCTGTCACGGCACGCGCCTGAAGCCGGTCGTGCTCGCGGTCACGATCATGGACAAGTCGATCGCCGAGATCTCCGGCATGTCCATCAGCGACTGCGCGGAGTTCCTGGGCGCGATGAAGCTCGACGCCCGCGACAAGAAGATCGCCGAGCGCGTGCTGAAGGAGTGCAACGAGAGACTGCGGTTCCTGGTGGACGTCGGCCTCGACTACCTCTCGCTGAACCGCGCGGCCGGCACCCTCTCCGGCGGCGAGGCCCAGCGCATCCGCCTGGCCACCCAGATCGGCTCCGGACTCGTCGGCGTCCTGTACGTCCTCGACGAGCCGTCCATCGGCCTGCACCAGCGCGACAACCACCGGCTGATCGAGACCCTGGTCCGGCTCCGCGACATGGGCAACACGCTCATCGTCGTCGAGCACGACGAGGACACCATCAAGGTCGCCGACTGGATCGTCGACATCGGCCCCGGCGCGGGCGAGCACGGCGGCAAGGTCGTGCACAGCGGCTCGCTGAAGGAACTGCTCGCCAACGAGGAGTCGATGACCGGGCAGTACCTGTCCGGCAAGAAGGCCATCCCGTTGCCCGAGATCCGGCGTCCGCGCGATCCGTCCCGGCAGCTCACGGTCCACGGCGCCCGGGAGAACAACCTCCAGGACATCGACGTCTCGTTCCCCCTGGGCGTGTTCACCGCGGTCACCGGCGTTTCCGGCTCCGGCAAGTCGACCCTGGTCAACGACATCCTGTACACGCACCTGGCCCGCGAGCTGAATGGCGCGAGGAACGTACCGGGGCGGCACACGCGCGTGGACGGCGACGACCTCGTCGACAAGGTCGTGCACGTGGACCAGTCGCCCATCGGCCGCACCCCCCGGTCCAACCCGGCGACGTACACCGGAGTCTTCGACCACGTCCGCAAGCTGTTCGCGGAGACGACCGAGGCGAAGGTGCGGGGCTATCTGCCCGGCCGCTTCTCCTTCAACGTCAAGGGCGGTCGCTGCGAGAACTGCGCGGGCGACGGCACCATCAAGATCGAGATGAACTTCCTGCCGGACGTCTACGTCCCGTGCGAGGTGTGCCACGGCGCCCGCTACAACCGCGAGACCCTGGACGTCCACTACAAGGGCAAGTCCATCGCCGACGTCCTGAACATGCCGATCGAGGAGGCCACGGAGTTCTTCGAGGCGGTCCCCGGAATCGCCCGCCACCTCAACACCCTCAAGGACGTCGGCCTCGGCTACGTCCGGCTCGGCCAGTCCGCGACCACCCTGTCCGGCGGTGAGGCCCAGCGCGTCAAGCTCGCCAGCGAGCTCCAGCGCCGCTCCACCGGCCGTACGGTCTACGTCCTGGACGAGCCCACCACCGGCCTGCACTTCGAGGACATCAGCAAGCTCCTCACCGTGCTCGGCGGCCTGGTCGACAAGGGCAACACGGTCATCGTCATCGAGCACAACCTCGATGTGATCAAGGTGGCCGACTGGGTCGTCGACATGGGCCCGGAGGGTGGAGCGGGCGGCGGTCTCGTCATCGCCGAGGGAACGCCGGAGCAGGTCGCCGCGGTGGGGGCCAGCCACACCGGCAAGTTCCTGCGCGAGATCCTCGACGCCGACCGGATCAGCGACGGTGCCCCGGTGAAGGCCCCGCGCAAGGTGGCCGCCAAGAAGACCGCGGCGGTCGCGAAGAAGACCGCCGCGCCTGCCAGGAAGGCCACGCCCGCGAAGAAGACGACGCGGGCCCGCAAGGCCTGACCGTCGCGGAGCAGACACACGGATGCGGCGCCCTACGGGAACTCCCGTAGGGCGCCGCATCCACTCAACGCCCCCTACAGGGCGCCCAGTTCGGAGGCGTACGGCGGTTCCGCCCCGGCCCGTGAACAGGTGATCGCCGCCGCCCGCGCCGCGAACCGCAGCAACCGCGTCCAGCCGTCGCGGCCGAGGCCGGCCAGCCCCTCCGGAGACAGCGCGTCCTGGGCGGACAGACCGTGCAACAGGGCCGCGTTGACCGTGTCGCCGGCCCCGATCGTGTCCACGACGTCGACCTTCTCGCCCGGCACCGGATACACCTTGCCGTCCCGGGTGAACGCGGTGAGCCCGTCGCCGCCCTGGGTGATCACGACGGCCGAGGGACCCGCGTCAAGCCACTCGACGGGATTGCCCCCGAGCCACAGCGCGTCCTCCTCGGAGAGCTTCAGCAGCGACACGTGCGGCAGCCAGCTCCTGAAACGCGCCCGGTAGGCATCGGCGTCGGGGATCAGACCGGCCCGGATGTTCGGGTCGAGCGCGGTGAACACGCCCTGTGCGGCAGCGGTTCCCATCAACTCCTCGTAGGCACTCGCACCCGGCTCCAGCACGAGCGAACAGGTGCCGAAGGACACCGCCTCGGTCTCGGCCGGCAGCGCATAGGGCATCGCGAAGAGCCGGTCGGCGGTGCCGTCGACGTAGAAGGAGTAGGTGGCCGAGCCGTTCGCGTCGAGCGTGGCCGCCGCGAGCGTGGTCGGCTCCGGGCCGCGCTGTACGTCAAGGACGTCCACGTCGACCTGTCGCAGCCCGGCGAGCAGGGCCTCGCCGAACGCGTCCTGGGAGACGCGCGAGCAGAAGGCGGTGGCGGAGCCGAGGCGGCCGAGGGCGAGGGCGGTGTTGTAGGGGCCGCCGCCGAGCGCCGGCTTGAGGACCGCGAGAGCGCCCGGGCCCTGCGGTACCAGATCGATCAGGGCCTCACCGGCGACGACGATCACGAGACGTTTCCCTTCGTGGACTTCTCGGGCTGGTCCGGGCAGCCGCACGACGTGCGGTGGACGAACGCGCAGGGGAGCCGCAGCACACGGGCGGGCCGGTCCGGCGCGGCGAGCCGGTCCAGCAGCAGCCGTACGGCCTCGGCGCCGATCTCCTTGCTGGGCTGGGCGATCGCGGTGAGCCTGGGCTCGAACAGGTCCGCCCAGGTGAAGTCGTCGAAGCAGCACAGCGCGAGGTCGCCGGGGACGGACAGACCGCGCTCGCGCAGGGCGCGCAGGGCGCCGATGGTCATCGTGTTGTTGGCGGTGACCAGGGCCGTGGGCGGGGCGGCGAGGGAAAGCAGGGTCGCCGTGGCCCGCTCGGCGGCGGCCGACTCGGAGTCGCCGTGCGCCAACAGCCGCTCGTCGTAAGGGAGTCCGGCGGCGGCGAGGCCGTGCCGGTATCCGGCGATCCGCTCGCCGGTGGTACTGAGCCCGGGCAGGCCCGCGACGAGGCCGATCCGGCGGTGGCCGAGTCCGGCGAGGTGGGTGACCAGCCGCGCCGTCGGTTCGACGTTCTCGGCGCACACCTGGTCGAAGGCGCCCGCCTGGCCGGAGGTGACTGTCTGGTCGGAGGTGACGGGGTCGTCGGAGGTGACCGGGTCGTCCGAGGGCGCCTCGACCACCCGGTCCAGGAACACCGTCGGTACGGAGTGCCGCCCCAGGTACGCGACGAGGGAGTCGGGGTCCGCCGACGGCGCGACGATCATGCCGTCCACCCGGCGCTCGTGCAGGAGTTGGACGACCTTGAGCTCGTGCTCCGGGTCGTCGTGCGGGTCGGCGATGAGCAGGCTGTAGCCATGCTCCAGGGCGCCGGCCTCGACGCCCTGGAGGATCTCCGTGAAGTACGGGTTGCTGATCGCTGACACCGCGAGACCGATCGAGCGGGTGCGGGACGTCACCAGGGAGCGGGCGAGGGTGTTGGGGGTGTAGCCCAGCTCCTCGATCGCGCTCAGCACGGCCTGCCGGGTGCCGGGCAGCACCGGGCGGGTGTCGTTCAGGACGTGCGAGACGGTCGCGACGGACACACCGGCGCTGCGGGCGACATCGGCCATGGTGGCCATCATGGGTCCCCTCCCCGAATTACGGCGAGCCTTTCGGTCGGGAACGTATCCCATCCGGCGCCTGACGTAAACGCTTGCGCAAACGTTTACGTACCGTGAGCGGTCATAGGGTGATCCTGACTCAAAGCGGGCGGAACACCACCGGTATCGTCGGCCTGTACGACCTCTGAACAGCCCGAACAGCTGGAGACCCGTATGTCCCGCCGACCCGTCCCGAGCCGTCGTACCGTCCTGCGTGGAGCGGCCCTCACGCCCGTCGCCGGGCTCGGGCTCGCCGCCTGCTCGGGCGGCGGCTCAGGGGCCCCCGCGACGCCGACCGCGCCCGTGGACCTCGGCGCGGAGAGCGAGGTCGCCAAGGGGAGCGCCAAGCTCTACCGGGACAGCAACGTGGTCGTCAGCCGGGGTCCGGACGGCACCCTCAAGGCGTACAGCACGATCTGCACGCACGCGCAGTGCCCCATCAACAAGCTGGACGGCACGACCCTCATCTGCCCGTGCCACGGCAGCCAGTTCGACGCCACCACGGGCAAGGTGCTCCAGTCCCCGGCCACCGAGCCGCTGCAGGAGCTGAAGGCGACGGCCGAGAACGGCAGGATCGTCGCGGGACCGGGCGCCTGACCCCTGGGGCGCCGAGGCCGCGGCGGTTCACTCCCAGTCCCAGCCGATCCCCACGATCCCCGACCGCATCCGCGGCTCCACGAGGTGCACCGAGTGGTGTCCGGTCAGACGCAGCTCCTGACGGCCGCTGCGCGGGGCCGCCGCCGAGTGCTGGGTGAAGCGGTGGCAGCGCGTCGGCAGTGCGCTCTCGTCGAAGCTCACCTGGAGCGCGTACTGACCGCCCGCGGAACCGAAGTCGCGCACGTACTCGCGGGAGACGCCGGCGGTGCCGTCCTCGACGCCGTAGCGGAAGAGGAACGTATCTCCGGAGCGCAACCGGGTGCCGAAGAGGAGCTCGGCGACCAGCATGCCGGTGTCGTGATGGCGGCGGACGCGGCCCGTGCGGCAGTTCTCCAGGGCGTGCACGGTCATGTGCTCCGGGGTGCAGCCCGGGTCGCCGTAGTGGACGGCGATGAAGCGGTCGATGCCGTCCCGGTGGGCGCGGACGATGTGGTGCGACTCGCGGCTCGCCAGCTCGCGGCGCGGGCCGACGCGCACCCGCTCGTGGTGCCCGAAGGTGTGCAGCCCGCTGTCGGGCGTGGACTCCAGCTCGGCCAGCAGCTGCTCCAGGACGCCCGAGGCCTCGACGAAGGAGCGGTAGGAGCGGGCCGCGGGGCGGGCGGCGACCGAGCGTTCCTCGGCCTCGGCGAGCAGCCGGATCAGTGACTCCTCCGGGAGTTGGAGGATCTCCTCCAGCGCTCGTACGGCGCGCAGCGACTCGGGGCGCTGCGGGCGGCGGGCGCCCTGCTGCCAGTAGCTCAGGCTGGTGACGCCGACCTTGACCCCGTAGCGCGTCAGATGGTGCTGGACGCGCTGCAGCGGCAGTCCGCGGGCGGCGATGGCGGCGCGCAGTGCGACATGGAAGGGGCCGCCGCGCAGGGCCGAGTCGAGTTCGGCGGTGGCGGCATCCGCCTGCTGTGTGGCGTGCGGCATGCAGGGGCCCTTTCTGTGAATGTTCGCAACGGCTGGTCAGGCCGTTCACGCGGGTTGCTTCGGGGCCCCCGTCGGCGCCGGAGAAGGGTCTTCACATCCGTACGCCGTCGTTCACGCCCCGAGTTCCCCCGCATTGAAGCGTGTTGACCAAGTCCCGACAACACCTGTCGCCCAACAGCCCGGTGTGACCTGGCCGAGTCGTGGTGGGTGGGTTCAGGGTGGTGCGGTCGGCCCGCCGTCGTTCAGGACGTCTCTGATCGCCCGTGCGGACAGGGACGACTTGTGCAGGAATCCGCGCGCGGGGCTGGCGGCGACCAGTTCCTGGAAGTCCTCCCCGGAGTGGGTCGAGATGAGGATCACCGCCGGTACGTCGCCCACCAGGCGGCGTGCGACGTCGAAGCCGTTCTCGCCGTCGAGGTCGAGATCGACCAGGACGACGTCAGGTGCCGTCTCCCGGGCTCGGGAGACGGCGTCCGCGCCCGTCGAGGCAGTACCGACGACCTCGACTCCACCGCGTTCCAGCAGGGCGCGAGCCGCCTCCAGGAACCGGGCGCTGTCATCGACGAGGAGACAGCGCAGCGACATGTCCACAGCTTGCCAACGAGCGGTCGGTCGCGCCTTCCGGCTAGCCGGAAAGTACTGAAGTCCCTTGCCGCGTACGAAGGTTCTCGGGCACACAGGGCGATGGCGATACGACGGGCGGTAGCATGTCGCCACCCTGGGGAGGCCGAGTCGTCTGGTCGAGTGGGGGAGTGCCATGAGCGGTACGAGCACCACGCGCGCGTGCCCTGCGGTCCGCCGGGTACGGGGCACCCTGATCCCCTGGGTGCTGTGCGCGGCCCTGCTGCTGGCCGCGTGCGACGGCGGCGGAAGCGACGCCAAGGGAGTGAGCGCGTCCCCGAAGGACACCACCTGCGACGGGAAGATCAACGGCACCGCGCACATCACCGTGTGGTTCCACGCGGGCCCGAGCGGCGAACTCACCACGCTGCAGAGCCAGGTGAAGGAGTTCAACAAGCGGCAGAAGAAGGTGCGGGTCGAACTGGTCACCCTCCCGGAGAACCGCGCCTACACCGACCTGGTGCTGTCCGCCGCCGCCAGCGGGGACCTGCCCGACCTCCTCGACTTCGACGGGCCCAACCTCTACAGCTACGCATGGTCGGGCAAGCTCCGGCCGATCGACTCCTGCGTGCCCGCGAGCGTCCGCGCCGACCTGCTGCCGACGATCCGTCAACAGGGCACCTACGCGGGCAGGTTGTGGGGCATCGGCACCTTCGACTCGGGCATGGGCCTGTATGTGCGCAAGTCCGTCATGAAGAAGGCCGGAATACGCATCCCGACCGGTCCCAAGGACGCCTGGACGGCCACCGAACTGACCGGCATCCTGCGCAAGTTGCGCACCCAGGGCTACAAGGCGCCGCTCGACCTGCGGCTCGTCCACTCGCAGCCGGGCCAGGAGTGGAACACCTACGGTTTCGTGCCCGCCGTGTGGTCGGCGGGCGGCGACCTCGTCGAACCCGGGAACCACCGCACCGCCGACGGCTATGTGAACGGCCCCGGTTCGGTGAAGGCGCTCACCACCATGCAGAACTGGGCCAAGGCCGGGCTCATCGACATGGTCAAGGACGACAAGGCGTTCGTCGGCGGCCGCAGCGCGATCTCCTGGTGCGGCCACTGGACCTATCCGGAATTCAACAAGGCCTTCCCCGGGGACGTCACGATCGTCCCGCTGCCCGATTTCGGCCAGGGCACCGTCACCGGCATGGGCTCCTTCCAGTGGGGCGTTCCGGCGGGCAACGCCGACGGGGACGCCGTCTGGCGCTTCCTGTCCTTCCTGCTCCAGCCCGCCCAGGTGCACCGGATGACCGTGGCCAACGGGGCGATCCCGGCCACCGAGAGCGCGATCGGACTCTCGCCGCAGTACGCGCCCGGCGGACCCGAGCACCTGCTCATCGAGCAGCTCCGGGACGGCGTGGCCCGCCCCCGGCCGCAGACGCCGGCCTACCCGGCGATCACGGACGCCTTCTCCCGGGCCTTCGCGAAGATCATCTTCAATCGGGCTCCGGTCCGGGCCACCCTCGACGAGGCCGCCGAGAAGATCGACAAGGACATCGCGGCGCACGACGGGTATCCGACGAACACCTCGTGAAAACGGGCCTCACGCGCGTGTGCCCGCCCCGAGCGCCACGCGCGCGTGCCCGACGTCGCGTTACCCGTCCTCTCCAAGACCCTGACGATCATGGCCGGTTCGGGGCAGGCTGAGCACGTGACCGACCACCACCCGCACTCCCCACCCACCGGCCGCTGCTGAGAACCCGCCATGCGCCGCCCCCGGCCCACCGCCGCCCTCCGCATCCCCTTCCTCGCCCGGCTGCGCGTCGGGCGCAAGCTGATGCTCCTGGTGCTGCTCCCGGTGACCGGCATGATGGCGTTCACCGCCTTCGGCGCCGTCTCGCAGTGGCACGACGCGCAGACCCTGCGGGACTTCCGAACGGCGACCGAGCTGTCGTTCCGGACCACCGCGCTGACCGACGCGCTCGCCAGGGAACGCATCGCCGCAGTGAAGGCCCGGCTGCGTCCCGGACCGGCGACCCTGAAGGAACGTGCCGGGGCGCAGCACGCCACCGACGGAGCCCTGCACGCGGCCCTCCTCGACACCGCCGACCGGACCGGACCGCTCGACGTGCCGGGCCGGCTCGACGCCCGCAGCCGTCAACTGCGCGCCCTGCGGCTGCAGACCGGGACCGGCTCCCTCACCGCGCCCCAACTCGCCGGCCAGTACGACACGATCGAGAACGATCTCCTGGAGCTGGCCGCCACCCTGGAGTCCGGTCGCCCGACCCGCACATCGGGCCAGGCCGCCGACGCCCACATCGCGCTCCTGAACGCCATCGAGGCCGCCGAACGCGAACGCACCGAGCTGGCCGTCCTGTTCGCCGCCCCCGACGCCCCGCACCCCACCGCCACGGACCGCTGGTCCGCCCTGGAGAAGTCGCTCCTGGACGACTTCGGCCAGACCGCGCCCGCCGGCCTCAAGGGCAGGCTGTACGTCGTCCTCCTCCAGCACCCCGGCCTCGTCGTCCGCAAGATCCGAGAGACGCTCGCCGACCCGCACGCCAAACGGAACGCCTGGCCCACGTACGACAGTTGGCTGACCGCCTCCACCCGACTCATCGAGGCACTGCGCGTCATCCAGCACCGGGCCGCCGCGGAACTGGGCCGTGACGCCACGCGCGACCTGGACACCGCACGCGCGCGTGAGATCCGCGACCTCAGCGTGTCGCTGACCGTCCTGGTTGGCGTCACCGTCCTCGCGCTGGCCCTGCGGCTGTCGATCACCCGCCCGCTCAGCGAGGTCTCCGCGGGCGCCCGGGCGCTCTCCGAGGGTGATCTGTCGTACGACATCCGGTACGCCGGCCGGGACGAACTCGGCGCCGTCGCCGACACGTTCCGCGAACTGCGGGTCACCACCGGACGCCTCGCCGCCGAGATCAACGCCATGAGCGCGGCGATCGACGACAACCGGCTCGGCCACCGCGCGGACGTCGTCGCCTTCCAGGGGGCCTGGGCGCAGCTGCTGGGCGGCATGAACGGCACCATGGCGTCCTTCGCGGCCGCCCACGGGCGACGCGACGAGGCCGAGCAGGAACTGGCGAGCATCTTCCATCTCTCCCTCGACCTGTTGTGCATCGCGGGACTCGACGGCTACTTCAAGCGCGTGAACCCCGCCTTCGAGCGGACCCTCGGCCACTCCGCCGAGGCGCTGCTCGGCAGACCGTGGCTGGAGTTCGTGCACCCAAAGGACCGGGCACGCACGCGTGCCGCCCTCGACCGGCTGGCGAGCGGCGTCGCACTGGACGAGTTCGAGAACCGCTTCCTCCGGGACGACGGAACCGAACGCTGGCTCCAGTGGAGCGCCCGCCCGGTCACCCGAGAGGGCCTGATCTACGCCGCCGCGCGCGATGTCACCGAGAGCCGCCGCGCCGCCCGCGAACAGACCGCGCTGCGCCGGGTCGCCACCCTCGTCGCGCGCGGGGTGCCACCGCACGAGGTGTTCTCCGAAGTCGCCGACCAGGTCGGCAAGGTCCTGAGCAGCGGCTCGGCCGCCGTTCTGCGCTACGGCGCCGACGGGACGGCCACCGTCCTCGGTTCAGCCCACGGGCCCACTGCCGAGAGCGACACGGCCGCGACGGCGGCTGCGGAGGAGGTGGCACTCACCGCCCGCCCCGCGCGCGTGGGCTGCTCGGTGGGCGCCCCCATCGTGGTGGACGACCGGCTGTGGGGTGCCGTCGTCGCGACCGCCACCGGGCCCGAACCACTGCCCCCGGGCACCGAGTCCCGGCTCGCCGACTTCACCGAACTCGTCGCCACCGCCCTCGCCAACGCCGACAGCCGCGACCAGCTCACGGCGTCACGCGCGCGCGTGGTGGCCGCCGGGGACGCCTCCAGGCGCCGTATCGAACGCGATCTGCACGACGGTGTCCAACAGCGGATCGTCTCGCTCCAACTCGACCTCAGAACGGCCCAGTCGATGCTGGACGAGCAGCCGGAGGAACTCGCCGAGCAACTCGACCACATGGCCAAGGGCCTGGACGACGCCTTCACCGACCTGCTGCAGGTCGCGCGCGGCATCCACCCCGCGATCCTCTCCAAGGGCGGTCTGGGCCCCGCCCTGCGCGCGCTCGGCCGCCGCTCGGCCGTCCCGGTGGAACTCGACCTGCGGCTGCCTCCGGGCCGCCTCCCGGAACAGACGGAGGTCGCCGTCTACTACGTGACCTCCGAGTGCCTCACCAACGCGGCCAAGCACGCGCGCGCGAGCTTCGTGCAGGTTACGGCGCGGGCCGGGGACGACGTCCTGGAGGTGACGATCGCCGACGACGGAGTGGGCGGCGCCGACCTCGGGCACGGCTCCGGGCTCATCGGACTCGTCGACCGGGTCGAGGCGATCGGCGGCAAGCTGCGCGTCGACAGCCCACCGGGGGAGGGCACGACACTCACCGTACGGCTGCCGCTGCCCCGGACGGAGTCGTGACCGCCCGAGGCGTACGCGATGGGGGTCCAGGCCGGGGGAGCGTGGACTCGGTGACGTTGCGTACGCCTCGGGCGGTCCTCTTGGACGGAGAGGCGACCGTCCGGCTTCAGGCGTGCCGCGAGGGACTCGCGCGCAGCTGCTCGGCGCGCACTGTGTCCGGGTCCCGGGGGTCCAGTAAGTCCTTCGGGGACCGGGTGTCGTCCGCGTACCGGCGGACACGGACCGACCGTCGTCGTCGCTCCGTCCGTGTCCGCCGCATCTCCCGCAGCCCTTCCGACCCGAGGCCCGTTGCCCCTCACCCGGGGCGGGCGGTCCGCTTGCGTCGGCACTGCTACGAGAATCGTCCGGACCCGGCCCCTTGTCGTCATGGTCCCCCCAATTCCCTTACCCGCTAGCCGTACCCGAACGGGTCCGGCAGGCTGTGCCCGGCGCACGGCACCGGTCGGGCAAGGGGAGCCGAGACGATGGACGCATCGCAGCAGACCGCGCGGGGACGGATCGTTCTCGCGGACGACGACGTCCTCCTCAGAGAGGGCCTGGCGAGCCTGTGCGAACGCGTGGGCTACGAGGTGGCGGGCCAGGCGGGCGACGCCGTACAGCTCCTGGAACTGGTCGACACCGAGCGGCCCGACCTCGCGATCGTCGACATCAGGATGCCCCCGGACCACTCCACCGAGGGTCTGAAGGCGGCCCGTACGATCCGGGAGCGCCACCCGGGCACCGGCATCCTCGTCCTCTCGGCGTACGTCGAGGTGGAAGAGGCCCTGGAACTGCTGGCCGGCGGGCACAGGATCGGGTATCTCCTCAAGAGCCGCGTCACGGTCGTCGACGACTTCATCGAGGCCCTCGACCGCATCCACAAGGGCGGCTCGGTCGTCGACCCCTCCCTGGTGCACGAACTGTTCTCGGCGCAGCGCCGCGACGACCCGCTGTCCGTCCTCAGCACCCGTGAGCGCGAGGTCCTGGCACTGATGGCGGAGGGCCGCTCCAACGCGGGCATCGGCCGCAGGCTGTGGGTCACCGAGGGCACGGTCGAGAAGCACGTCCGCAGCATCCTGGGCAAACTCCGCCTTCCGGAGGCCGCCGACGACCACCGCCGGGTCCTGGCGGTTCTCACCTTTCTGGAGTCGCGGTAGGAGTTCCGTCCGGAGTCCCGCCGGGCGTGCCCGTCGTTGTCCACAGCCCCGCCGCGCTGTCACTCCGCGCCAGTAGGGTGTGAAACATGGCCGATCCCTCCAGCTACCGCCCCAGGCCGGGAGAGATCCCGGACTCGCCCGGGGTCTACAAGTTCCGCGACGAGCACCGCCGGGTGATCTACGTCGGAAAGGCGAAGAGCCTGCGCCAGCGCCTGGCGAACTACTTCCAGGACCTGGCCGGACTCCACCCGCGCACGCGCACGATGGTCACCACGGCCGCGTCGGTGGAGTGGACGGTCGTGTCCACGGAGGTCGAGGCACTTCAGCTGGAGTACTCCTGGATCAAGGAGTTCGACCCCCGGTTCAACGTCAAGTACCGCGACGACAAGAGCTACCCGTACCTCGCGGTGACGATGAACGAGGAGTACCCGCGTGTGCAGGTGATGCGCGGTCACAAGAAGAAGGGCGTCCGCTACTTCGGGCCGTACGGACACGCGTGGGCGATCCGCGACACCGTGGACCTGCTGCTGCGCGTGTTCCCCGTCCGCACCTGCTCGGCCGGCGTCTTCAAGAACGCCGCCCGCACCGGCCGCCCCTGCCTGCTCGGCTACATCGGCAAGTGCTCCGCGCCCTGCGTCGGCCGTGTCTCCGAGGAAGAACACCGCGAACTGGCCGAGGAGTTCAGTGACTTCATGGCCGGCCGCACCGGCACGTACATCCGCCGCCTGGAGCAGCGGATGACGGAGGCCGCCGAGGAGATGGAGTACGAGCGGGCGGCCCGCCTGCGCGACGACATCGAGGCTCTGCGCAAGGCCATGGAGAAGAGCGCGGTCGTCCTCGCCGACGCGACCGACGCCGACCTGATCGCGGTCGCCGAGGACGAACTGGAGGCGGCCGTCCAGATCTTCCACGTCCGCGGCGGACGCGTGCGCGGTCAGCGCGGCTGGGTCACCGACAAGGTCGAGGACGTCACCACCGCGGCCCTCGTCGAGCACGCCCTGCAGCAGCTCTACGGCGAGGAGACCGGGGACTCCGTCCCCAAGGAGGTCCTCGTCCCGGCCCTGCCCGACCCGGTGGAGCCCGTCCAGCAGTGGCTCACCGACCGGCGCGGTGCGAACGTGTCGCTGCGCATCCCGCAGCGCGGCGACAAGAAGTCCCTCATGGAGACCGTCGCGCGCAACGCGCAGCAGTCCCTCGTCCTCCACAAGACCAAGCGCGCCTCCGACCTCACCACCCGCTCGCGCGCCCTGGAGGAGATCTCCGAGGCCCTCGACCTGGACAGCGCCCCCCTCAGGATCGAGTGCTACGACATCTCGCACCTCCAGGGCGACGACGTCGTGGCGTCGATGGTCGTCTTCGAGGACGGGCTGTCGCGCAAGAGCGAGTACCGCCGTTTCCAGATCAAGGGCTTCGAGGGTCAGGACGACGTCCGTTCCATGCACGAGGTGATCACCCGCCGCTTCCGGCGCTATCTCGCCGAGAAGGAGAAGACGGGGGAGTGGGCGGACGGCGACGAGCTCAAGGACGAGGAGGGCCGTCCCAAACGGTTCGCCTATCCGCCGCAGCTCGTGGTGGTCGACGGCGGACAGCCCCAGGTCGCCGCCGCCAAGAAGGCCCTCGACGAGCTGGGCATCGACGACATCGCCGTGTGCGGTCTCGCCAAGCGTCTGGAGGAGGTCTGGCTGCCCGACGAGGACGACCCGGTGGTGCTGCCCCGCACCAGCGAGGGTCTCTACCTTCTCCAGCGCGTCCGCGACGAGGCGCACCGCTTCGCGATCACCTACCAGCGTGCCAAGCGCGCCAAGCGGTTCCGGGCGAGCCCCCTGGACGACGTGCCCGGACTCGGCGAGACCCGCAAGCAGGCGCTGATCAAGCACTTCGGTTCGGTGAAGAAGCTGCGATCCGCGACAATCGATCAGATCTGCGAGGTTCCGGGCATAGGTCGCAAGACCGCCGAGACGATCGCGGTGGCCCTCGCCCAGGCGGCCCCGGCCGCACCCGCCGTGAACACGGCGACTGGAGAGATCATGGATGACATGGAAGACGGGACACCCGTGACGACGGCGGGTGCACCGGGGGAGCCCGTACCCGCGGGCGCCCCGGACGAGCGACGGGGGCAGGAGACATGACCGAGCAGGACAAGCAGCCCACAGCGGGCCGAGATCGGACGCACAAGGAAACGAGCGAGGATCAGGCCTCGCAGCAGGCGGTCCAGGACGACGGAGCACAGGTGAGTACGGACAGCACGACAGCCGGCGGGGTGCCCGAGGCGGCCATCCCCGAGCTGGTGATCATCTCCGGCATGTCCGGGGCCGGGCGGTCCACGGCCGCCAAGTGTCTGGAGGACCTCGGCTGGTTCGTCGTCGACAACCTCCCGCCCGCCCTGATCCCCACCATGGTGGAGCTCGGCGCCCGCTCCCAGGGCAACGTGGCGCGGATCGCGGTCGTCGTCGACGTACGCGGACGGCGCTTCTTCGACAACCTCCGTGAGTCCCTCGCCGACCTGGAGTCCAAGAACGTCACCCGGCGGATCGTCTTCCTGGAGTCCTCCGACGACGCCCTGGTGCGCCGCTTCGAGTCCGTGCGCCGCCCCCACCCCCTCCAGGGCGACGGCCGCATCGTCGACGGCATCGACGCCGAACGCGAGCTGCTGCGCGAACTGCGCGGCGACGCCGACCTCGTCATCGACACCTCCAGCCTCAACGTCCACGAACTGCGCGCCAAGATGGACGCCCAGTTCGCCGGCGAGGAGGAGCCCGAACTGCGGGCCACCGTCATGTCCTTCGGCTTCAAGTACGGCCTCCCGGTCGACGCCGACCTCGTCGCCGACATGCGCTTCCTGCCCAACCCGCACTGGATCCCGGAGCTGCGTCCCTTCAACGGCCTCAACGAGGAGGTCTCGGCGTACGTCTTCAACCAGCCCGGCGCCAAGGAGTTCCTCGACCGGTACGCCGAGCTGCTGCGCCTCATCGCGGCCGGCTACCGCCGTGAGGGCAAGCGGTACGTGACGATCGCGATCGGCTGCACCGGCGGCAAGCACCGCTCGGTCGCCACGGCGGAGAAGCTCGCCGCGCGGCTCGTGGCCGAAGGCGTGGAGACGGTGGTCGTACACCGGGACATGGGACGGGAATGACGGGACGCAGCCCACGGCTCGGCCGGCTGCGCCGAGCGGTGCCCGAGGGACGTACGACCAGGCCCGTGGAGGCCCGTGGCGGCAAGCCCCGCCGGCGCGGCACCCAGCCCAAGGTGGTCGCCCTCGGCGGCGGCATGGGCCTGTCCGCCTCGCTCACCGCACTGCGCCGCATCACCGGCGACCTCACCGCCGTCGTCACCGTGGCCGACGACGGCGGCTCCAGCGGACGCCTGCGCGACGAACTGGGCGTCCTGCCCCCGGGCGACCTGCGCAAGGCGCTGGCCGCGCTGTGCGGCGACGACGACTGGGGCCAGACCTGGGCCCGGGTCATCCAGCACCGATTCCAGTCCAAGGGCGACCTGCACGAGCACGCGGTCGGCAATCTGCTGATCGTCGCCCTGTGGGAGCAGCTAGGGGACCATGTCCAGGCTCTCGACCTGGTCGGCAAGCTGCTCGGCGCGCACGGGCGCGTGCTGCCCATGTCCGCCGTACCGCTGGAGCTGCAGGCCCTGGTCAAGGGGCACGATCCGGAGCGGCCCGACGACGTCGACACCGTGCGGGGCCAGGCGACCGTGGCGCTCACACCCGGCGAGGTGCAGTCCGTGCACGTGGTGCCGCACGACCCGCCGGCCGTGCCCGAGGCCGTCGCCGCCGTGCTCGACGCGGACTGGGTGGTGCTCGGTCCCGGTTCCTGGTTCTCGTCGGTCATCCCGCATCTGCTGGTGCCGGAACTGCTCGACGCGCTCACCGAGACGAAGGCGCGCCGGGTACTCTCCCTGAACCTCGCTCCGCAGCCCGGAGAAACCGATGGCTTCTCCCCGCAGCGTCATTTGGAGGTTTTGGGACGACACGCCCCTAAACTCGCCCTGGACGTGGTGCTGGCCGACGAGGCCGCCGTGCCCGATCGCGCGTTGCTCACCGAGGCCGCCAAGCGGCTCGGCGCCGCGGTCGAGCTGGCGCCGGTGGCCCGGCCGGACGGAACTCCAAGGCACGACCCGGAGCTGTTGGCCGCCGCGTACGACCGTATTTTTCGGATGCATGGAAGGATCGGCCCATGGCGATGACGGCAGCGGTGAAGGATGAGATCTCCCGGCTCCCCGTCACCCGGACCTGCTGCAGGAAGGCGGAGGTCTCCGCCATTCTGCGGTTCGCCGGAGGCCTCCACCTGGTGAGCGGGCGCATCGTGATCGAGGCGGAGCTGGACACCGCGATGGCGGCGCGCCGGCTCAAGCGGGACATCCTGGAGATCTTCGGCCACAGCTCCGAACTGATCGTGATGGCGCCCGGCGGACTGCGCCGCGGCTCCCGTTACGTCGTCCGGGTGGTCGCGGGCGGCGATCAGCTGGCCCGGCAGACGGGGCTCGTGGACGGCCGTGGACGCCCCATCCGGGGCCTGCCGCCTCAGGTGGTCTCCGGGGCCACCTGTGACGCCGAGGCGGCCTGGAGAGGCGCGTTCCTGGCCCACGGCTCGCTGACCGAGCCCGGCCGCTCCTCCTCCCTGGAGGTGACCTGCCCGGGTCCTGAGGCCGCGCTCGCGCTGGTCGGCGCCGCCCGCCGGCTCTCGATCGCGGCGAAGGCCCGTGAGGTGCGCGGGGTCGACCGGGTGGTCGTCCGTGACGGCGACGCGATCGGCGCGCTGCTCACCCGGCTCGGCGCGCACGAGTCGGTGCTGGCCTGGGAGGAGCGCCGGATGCGCCGCGAGGTGCGCGCCACGGCGAACCGTCTCGCCAACTTCGACGACGCCAACCTGCGCCGCTCGGCCCGCGCGGCCGTCGCCGCCGGCGCCCGTGTGCAGCGCGCGCTGGAGATCCTCGCCGACGAGGTCCCCGAGCACCTCGCCGCGGCCGGTCGGCTGCGCATGGACCACAAGCAGGCCTCCCTGGAGGAGCTGGGCGCCCTCGCCGACCCGCCGCTCACCAAGGACGCGGTGGCGGGCCGTATCCGCCGCCTGCTGGCGATGGCCGACAAGCGGGCCCAGGACCTCGGTATCCCGGGCACGGAGTCCAGCATCACCGAGGAGATGGCCGACAACATGGTCGGCTGACGAGCGGTCGGAGCGGGTCGGGGACGTATGGAGTCGAGGAAGCGTGACACTCCCGAGAGGGGTGTCACGCTTCCTCGGATAGATGCCCCTGCCTCGCACCGCTCGCCGACGGCGCGGCGCCGGTTCAACACGCCGGTGCGGACGCCTCCTTGGACCCCACCCGGCGTTTGACCGTCCCGATGCGCGCCCTTGACTCGATCATGAAGTGTCATGAGCCTGGCAACTGTTCGCTGCTGTGGCGGACAGTCGCAAGGGGGGTTCATGAGACACAGAGCGAGATCGATCCTCGCTGTCGGCGCGCTCCTGATGGCCGGGGCGAGCATCGCACCCGTCGCCCAGGCGCAGGGCGGGAGTTCCGCGAAGGCCGACCCCGACGAGGTCAAGGTCTTCCACGCCGACGTCACCCAGAAGCAGATACCCCTGCTTCTGAAGGCCGGACAGGACGCGCACGAACTCGGCGACAACCAGTTCTCGGCCGCCGGCAAGACCTCCGTGGAGGTCTATCTGACCGACCAGCAGGCCCAGAAGCTGGAGAAGCAGGGCGTCGACCTCACCGAGCACACCCTCTCGGCGAAGGCCGAGACGCGCGTCGAGAACGCGGCGCAGGGCGTGTTCCGGCCGTACGGCGGAAGCGGCGGCCTGAAGGAGGAGATCGTCAGGACCGGGCAGGCCAACCCCGGTCTCACCAAGGTCGAGTCCATCGGCAAGACGATCAACGGCCAGGACATCCTCGCGCTCAAACTGACCAAGAACGCGAAGAAGACCAAGGACGGCTCCAAGCCCTCGGTGCTGTACGTGTCCAACCAGCACGCGCGCGAGTGGATCACACCGGAAATGACCCGCCGGCTGATGCACTACTACCTGGACAACTACAAGACCGACAAGCGCATCAAGAAGATCGTCGACTCCACGGAACTGTGGTTCGTGCTCTCCGCCAACCCGGACGGCTACGACTACACCTTCAAGAACTCCGACACCCGCCTGTGGCGCAAGAACCTGCGGGACGTCAACGGCGACGGCACCATCTCCACCGGCGACGGCGTCGACCTCAACCGCAACTTCGCCTACAAGTGGGGCTACGACGACGAGGGTTCGTCCCCGAACCCGACGAGCGAGACCTACCGCGGCACGGCCCCCGCCTCCGAGCCCGAGACGCAGGCGCTCGACAACTTCGAGAAGCGGATCGGCTTCACCTACGGCATCAACTACCACTCCGCCGCCGAACTCCTCCTCTACGGGGTCGGCTGGCAGGTCGCGACGCCGACCCCGGACGACGTGCTCTACAAGGCACTCGCGGGCACGCCCGACAACCCGGCGATCCCCGGCTACCACTCGCAGGTCTCCTCGGAGCTGTACACGACCAACGGCGAGGCGGACGGCCACGCGTCGAACGTCAACGGCATGTCGATGTTCACCCCGGAGATGTCGACCTGCCAGACCGCGTCGAACATCGACTCCAACGACGCCTGGAACGCGGC
This sequence comes from Streptomyces sp. NPDC050549, assembly GCF_040655035.1. NCBI lineage: Bacteria > Bacillati > Actinomycetota > Actinomycetes > Kitasatosporales > Streptomycetaceae > Streptomyces > Streptomyces sp. NPDC050549. The sequence goes on along the minus strand of NZ_JBFAJD010000043.1, from coordinate 7,752 downwards.
CGACTGCCAGTCCGTCTTCAACTTCCCCGACGACGAGAAGCTGATCCAGGACGAGTTCGCGAAGAACATCCCCTTCGCGCTCTCCGTCGCCGAGACGGCCGTCCACCCCGACCAGCCGAAGTCGTCCGTCGGCCTCAGCGCCGCCGACTTCACCCCGGCCAGCTTCGCGACGTCGTACTCGCGCGGCGCCGACCAGGAGGTCTCCGTCGTCGTACGGAAGTCCGTGCGCGACAAGGAGCTCAAGTACCGCGTCAACGGCGGCCGTACGCAGGACATGGCGCTCAAGGCGTGGAAGGGCGGCCAGACCTACGGCGGGGACGACAACCTGTACTTCGACGAGTACCGGGCCAAGGTCAAGGACGGCGACCCGGGCGACAAGGTCGAGGTGTGGTTCACCGGCAGGACGAAGGCCGGGAAGCCCACCTCCAGCGCCCACTTCACGTACACGGTCGCCCAACGGCCGGCCGCCGACACCCTGGTGGTCGCCGAGGAGGGCGCTGCCGCCACCCAGGCGCAGGCATACGTGGACGCGCTGAAGGCGAACGGCCGCAAGGCGATCGTCTGGGACGTCGCCACCCAGGGCGCGCCCGACGCGCTCGGTGTGCTCGACCACTTCAAGACGGTCGTCCACTACTCGGGGCCGGCCGGACCGGGCAACGACACCCAGCTCCAGCTGCGCGCCTTCCTCAACGAGGGCGGCAAGCTGATCGAGGCCGGTGAACAGGCCGGTGGTTTCGTCGCCCTGGCCGACGGCACCCCCTCGAACGACTTCAGCCAGTACTACCTGGGCGCCTACTCGCGTACGTCCACCCCCGGGGCCACCGGCTTCACCGGCTCCGGCAAGCTCGACGGTTTCACCGGACCGCTCAGCGGCGCGCCCGGCAACCCGCTGGACCGGGCGGGCACCTACAGCGTCACCTCCGACTCGCTGTCGCCCACCACGTACCCGCAGTTCGCGAGCGCGGGGGCGGGCAAGTTCGCCGGAACCGTCAACCCGTACGGGCCCTACGCGGGCTCCTACATGGCCGCCGCCGTCCACACCGACGACGCCTACAAGCGCCTCACCCGCACCATCGACCTCACCGGGGTGAGCGCGGCCGACAAGCCCACGCTCCGCACCGAGCTGCTGTGGGACACCGAGCCCGGCTACGACCACGCCGTGGTCGAGATCCACACCACCGGGGCCGACGACTGGACCACGCTCCCGGAGGTGGGCGGCGCCACCAGCACCGCCGTACCGACGGAGTGCGAGGCCGGATTCCTGGTCGCCGAGCACCCCTGGCTCAAGCACTACCTCACGGTCGCGAGCAGCGGCTGCACCGCGACCGGCACCACCGGCTCGTGGAACAGCCTCACCGGCGCCTCCAACGGCTGGCAGCAGGTCGGCTTCGACCTGAGCGCCTACGCGGGCAAGTCCGTGGACGTCTCGATCAGTTACATCACCGACCCGGGCACCGGCGGCCACGGCGTCCTCGCCGACGACACCTCGCTCGTCGTGGGCGGCACGGCGACCCAGACCGAGGGCTTCGAGACCTCCCTCGGTGCCTGGACCGTCACGGGTCCGCCCGCAGGCAGCCCCGCGGTCCTGAACGACTGGACCCGCACCGGAGCCCTCTTCCAGACGTACGGCGCGGTCACCACCGACCGGACCGTACTGCTGGGCTTCGGTCTGGAGCAGGTCACCTCGACCGCCGACCGCGCGGCCCTGCTCAAGAAGGCACTGGCGGCTCTGAAGAGCTGACTCGGTGTGACGATGTCATGAACATCCAGGGCGGTCCGTACCCCTACTGGCGGGTACGGACCGCCCTGCGGTGTATGGGGCATCTCGATGTCACCACGGAGGGCTCAGGGAGGTAGGGTCGTAGGCGGTCGGGGACATCCCATACAACTCGCCGGCACTGAGCCGGCGTACCAACGAGGAGATCGGTTCGTGACGATCCGCGTAGGCATCAACGGCTTTGGCCGCATCGGTCGTAACTACTTCCGCGCGCTGCTGGAGCAGGGTGCTGACATCGAGATCGTGGCTGTCAACGACCTGGGTGACACCGCGACCACCGCTCACCTTCTGAAGTACGACACCATCCTGGGCCGACTCAAGGCCGAGGTGTCGCACACCGCCGACACGATCACCGTCGACGGACACACCATCAAGGTGCTGTCCGAGCGCAACCCCGCGGACATCCCGTGGGGCGATCTGGGCGTCGACATCGTCATCGAGTCGACCGGCATCTTCACGAAGAAGGCCGACGCCGAGAAGCACATCGCCGGCGGCGCCAAGAAGGTCCTCATCTCGGCTCCGGCCAAGGACGAGGACATCACGATCGTGATGGGCGTCAACCAGGACAAGTACGACGCGGCCCAGCACCACGTCATCTCGAACGCCTCCTGCACCACCAACTGCGTGGCGCCGATGGCCAAGGTTCTCGACGAGAACTTCGGCATCGTCAAGGGCCTGATGACGACGGTCCACGCGTACACCAACGACCAGCGCATCCTGGACTTCCCGCACAAGGACCTGCGCCGCGCCCGCGCCGCCGCCGAGAACATCATCCCGACGACGACCGGTGCCGCCAAGGCGACCGCCCTGGTCCTCCCGCAGCTCAAGGGCAAGCTCGACGGCATCGCGATGCGCGTCCCGGTCCCGACCGGCTCGGCCACCGACCTGGTCGTGACCCTCCAGCGCGAGGTCACCAAGGACGAGGTCAACGCCGCGTTCAAGAAGGCCTCCGAGGACGGCCCCCTCAAGGGCTACCTGGCGTACACCGAGGACGAGATCGTCTCCTCGGACATCGTCAGCGACCCGGCGTCCTGCACCTTCGACTCCTCCCTGACCATGGTCCAGGAGGGCACCACGGTGAAGATCCTCGGCTGGTACGACAACGAGTGGGGCTACTCGAACCGCCTCGTCGACCTCACGGTCTTCGTCGGCGGCCAGCTCTAGTTCCCGGACCAGGCAACTCGATGTGAGCCAGGGCTCGGGCAGCGCACGCCGCGCTGTCCGAGCCCTGTACTGCGTAGAGATCGATCGGCTACTGCGTAGTGATCGATCAGCCCTCTCGGATCCGAAGAGCCTGAAGAGCCTGAGAGCCTTCCCTAGGAGCCCTTTTCATGAAGACGATCGACGAACTTCTCGCCGAAGGTGTGGACGGCAAGCGGGTCTTCGTCCGCGCCGACCTCAACGTCCCGCTGGCCGACGGCCTCATCACCGACGACGGCCGCATCCGCGCCGTACTGCCCACCGTCAAGGCCCTCGTCGAGGCGGGCGCCAAGGTGATCGTGGCCTCGCACCTGGGCCGCCCCAAGGGCGCCCCGGACCCGGCCTTCTCCCTGCTCCAGCCCGCCGAGCGACTCGCCGAACTCCTCGGCGCGCCCGTCGCGTTCGCCCAGGACACCGTCGGCCCCGCCGCCCACGACGCGGTGCGCGGCCTCGAACCCGGCCAGGTCGCGGTCATCGAGAACCTGCGCTTCAACGCGGGTGAGACCTCCAAGGACGACACCGAGCGCGGCGAGTTCGCCGACCGGCTCGCCGCCCTGGCCGACATCTACGTGGGCGACGGTTTCGGCGCCGTGCACCGCAAGCACGCCTCCGTGTACGACCTCCCGGCCCGGCTGCCGCACTACGCCGGCTACCTCATCGCCACCGAGGTCGGCGTCCTGAAGAAGCTCACCGAGGACGTCAAGCGGCCCTACGTGGTCGCCCTCGGCGGCTCCAAGGTCTCCGACAAGCTCGCCGTCATCGACCAGCTCCTCGGAAAGGCCGACCGGCTGCTCATCGGCGGCGGCATGGCCTTCACCTTCCTCAAGGCCAAGGGCTACGAGATCGGCGCCTCCCTGGTCCAGGACGACCAGCTGCCCGCCGTCACCGAGTACGTCGAGCGCGCCGAGAAGAACGGCGTCGAACTGGTCGTCCCCGTGGACGTCGTGGCCGCCACTGCCTTCCCGGACCTGAAGACGAAGGCCCCGTCCAACCCCGTCACCGTCGCCGCGGACGCCATCCCGGCCGACCACATGGGCCTCGACATCGGTCCCGAGACCGGTGCGCTGTACGCCTCGAAGCTCGCCGACGCGGCCACCATCTTCTGGAACGGCCCGATGGGCGTCTTCGAGCACCCCGACTACGCCGAGGGCACCAAGGCGGTCGCCCAGGCCCTCGTCGACTCCCAGGCCTTCACCGTCGTCGGCGGTGGCGACTCCGCCGCCGCCGTCCGCATCCTGGGCTTCGACGAGACGGCATTCGGACACATCTCGACCGGCGGCGGCGCCTCCCTCGAATACCTCGAGGGCAAGACGCTCCCCGGCCTCGCCGCACTGGAGGACTGACCTACATGAGCACGCGCACGCCGCTGATGGCGGGCAACTGGAAGATGAACCTCAACCACCTCGAGGCCATCGCTCACGTCCAGAAGCTCGCCTTCGCCCTCGCGGACAAGGACTACGAGGCCGTCGAGGTCGCCGTCCTGCCGCCCTTCACCGACCTGCGCTCCGTGCAGACCCTGGTCGACGGCGACAAGCTCAAGATCAAGTACGGCGCCCAGGACATTTCGGCGCACGACTCCGGCGCCTACACCGGCGAGATCTCCGGAGCGATGCTGGCCAAGCTGAAGTGCACGTACGTGGCCGTCGGCCACTCCGAGCGCCGCCAGTACCACGCCGAGACCGACGAGATCGTGAACACCAAGGTCAAGGCCGCCTACAAGCACGGCCTCACCCCGATCCTGTGCGTCGGCGAGGAACTGGAGATCCGCGAGGCGGGCAACCACGTCGCCCACACGCTCTCCCAGGTCGAGGGCGGCCTCAAGGACGTCCCGGCCGAGCAGGCCGAGTCCGTGGTCATCGCCTACGAGCCCGTCTGGGCCATCGGCACCGGCAAGGTCTGCGGCGCCGACGACGCACAGGAGGTCTGCCAGGCCATCCGCGGCAAGCTCGCCGAGCTGTACACCCAGGAGCTGGCCGACCAGGTCCGCATCCAGTACGGCGGCTCCGTCAAGTCCGGCAACGTCGCCGAGATCATGGCCAAGCCCGACGTCGACGGCGCCCTGGTCGGCGGTGCCTCGCTGGACGCCGACGAGTTCGTCAAGATCGTGCGCTTCCGCGATCAGTGAGACCGTGAGTAGGCCGTAGCGGCGATCCGTCGTACCCTTGCGGGGACATGGCTCCACAGCCATGTCCCCGTCGTCCGTCCGTATCCGAGGAAGTTGGTCCAGCCGTGGTTTTGGGGTTCTCGATCGCCCTGATCGTCTTCAGCCTGCTGCTGATGCTGCTGGTGCTGATGCACAAGGGGAAGGGCGGCGGTCTCTCCGACATGTTCGGTGGCGGCATGGCGTCGTCCGTCGGTGGCTCTTCGGTCGCCGAGCGCAACCTCGACCGCATCACCGTGGTGCTCGGTCTGCTCTGGTTCGCCTGCATCGTCGTGCTCGGCCTGCTGATGAAGACGAACTGACCGCACGTTCCTTCGCACATTCCGTACGTAAGGCCCCATGTTCGGTACGCGCCGCTGAGCGCGGCCTATCATGGGGCTTGCGTCTAGGTGTAGGGGCTGTAACTCCAACCACTGGACGCGCGTTGGGCCTTACGTAGACTGAGGCGCTCGCAACGGAGCGAAAACGCCGACTCGCTTCGCGGCACCATCACGCAGGGAGTTACGACCGTGGCAAGTGGCAACGCGATCCGTGGAAGCCGGGTCGGGGCGGGGCCGATGGGCGAGGCCGAGCGTGGCGAGTCCGCGCCCCGGCTGCGCATCTCCTTCTGGTGCTCCAACGGGCACGAGACGCAGCCCAGCTTCGCCAGCGACGCGCAGGTCCCCGACACCTGGGACTGCCCCCGCTGCGGCTTTCCCGCCGGACAGGACCGGGACAACCCGCCGGACCCGCCGCGCACCGAGCCCTACAAGACGCACCTCGCGTATGTACGGGAGCGGCGCAGCGACGCGGACGGCGAGGCGATCCTCGCCGAGGCACTCGCCAAACTGCGGGGAGAAATCTAGGAGTTGAACCGGCCGGACGCCCACAAGGTGTCTGGCCGGAGCTGTTTCGCCAGCCGGTGGCCGACCCCGCCTCCGGACCGGTTGTCAGTGGCACCCTCTACGGTTTGTGCATCGGCGAACCGTGAGGGGGAGTGGTGACGACGGTCGAGGTGACGGGCAGTCATGTGCCCACGTGGCACGGGGGATTCGGGCGGCTGTGGAGCGCCGCCGTGATCTCACGGTTCGGGGACGCACTGCGAGGTGCGGCCCTGCCCCTGCTCGCCGTCTCGCTCACCGACCGGCCCCTGCTCATCGCCTCCGTGACCGCCTGCGGCTATCTGCCCTGGATCGTCTTCGGGCTGCTCGGCGGCGCGGTCGCCGACCGGGTGGACCAGCGGCGCGCGATGTGGACGGTGGACGCGGTCCGCGCCCTTCTCGTCGCCGCCTTCGCCGCGGCCGTCGCCCTCGGCCATGCGTCGATCCTCCTGCTCATCGCGCTGGCCTTCGCACTGACCACGCTCCAGACCCTCTTCGACAACGCCTCCACGGCCCTGCTGCCGGCCCTCGTCGACCGCGCGGCGCTCAGCAGCGCCAACGCCCGGCTGATGACCGGCCAGCAGATCGCGGGCGGCCTGATCGGGGCACCCGTGGTGCCCCTGCTGATCGCCGCGGGGGCGGCGGTCCCCTTCGTGGCCGACGCGGGGACCTTCCTCCTCGCCGCCGCGCTGGTGGCCTCCCTGCGGGCCGGGGCACCCGAGCGGGCGCCCAGACCGGCCGGCGGCACACTGCGCGGGGAGATCGCCGACGGACTGCGCACCCTGTGGCACGACCGGCCCCTGCGCGGGCTGTGCGCCGCGACGGCCCTGTGCAACATCGGCATGGGCGCTCTGATCGCCACGTTGGTCATTCTGGTGACCGGCTGGCTGGACGCGGGCACCGCCGGATACGCGGTGGCGACCACCGCGTACTCCGTCGGCGGCCTGGCCGGGGGAGTCCTGAACCGGCGGATCACGGCCCGGCTCCGCCCACTGCGGAGCGTGCTGCTCGCGGGCCTCGTACAGATCGCCGCCCTCGTCGTCATGGGCAGTGTGCGGAGCCTGGCCGCCGTGGTGGCGGCCCTCGCGGCCTTCGGCTTCATGGGGATGCTGTGGAACGTCAACACGACCACGTTGATGCAGCAGCGGGCCCCCGCCGACATGCTGGGCCGGGTCAGCTCCGCCTTCCGCACCCTGGCCGTCGCCGGGGCCCCGCTGGGCGCCCTCCTCGGCGGTGCCGCCGCCACGGCCTGGGGCCTGAACACACCGGCCCTGCTCACCGCCGCCTTCTTCGTCCTGTCGGTCATCGCACTGATACCTGGGGTCAAGCCGGACGTACCTGTTGTTGCCCCGCAGGACGGCGCGACGACGGCTCGCGCCACGGGCTGATCAATTAGGTTGGAACCGGCCCCCAGGTCGGTAGGAAAGAAGGCTGAAGTCGCAATGAACGCAGACGGCCGTACCAGGCTCAACCAGACGCCCGAGTGGACCGCTCTGGCCAAGCACCGTGAGGAGCTCGGCGAGGTCCGGTTGCGGGAGCTGTTCGCCGCCGATCCCGGACGTGGCACCGGCTACACGCTCCGGGTCGGTGACCTGCACCTCGACTACTCGAAGCACCTCGTCACCGACGAGACCCTGCGGCTGCTGCACGCGCTGGCCGCCGCCACGGACGTGTTCGGCCTCCGGGACGCCATGTTCCGCGGCGAGAAGATCAACGTGACCGAGGACCGCGCGGTCCTGCACACCGCCCTGCGC